>NZ_CP046444.1:1208831-1511038 GCF_014083945.1 Granulicella sp. 5B5
GCTGAGCATTGCTCTTTTGTTTGTCATTCCCGCAGGGAATCTGCTTCTCGCCCGGAGCGCCACCAAACTTCAACAGAAAAAGGCTGGAAGAGCGCCATCAGCGCCTCTTCCAGCCTTTTCTTACCTCTTCGTTACCGCTTACGCTACGACGTCGATACCCATCGAACGGGCAGTACCGCGGATCGTCTTCGCAGCCGCCTCAACGGTGGTCGCGTTCATGTCCGGCATCTTCACCTTGGCGATCTCCAGGATCTGCTTCTCGGTGACCTTGCCCTTCTTGTCCTTGTTCGGCGTGCCCGAGCCCTTCTCGATGCCCGCGGCCTTCAGCAGCAGCACGGGCGCCGGGGGCGTCTTCGTGATGAAGCTGAACGTGCGGTCCGCATAGACCGTAATCACAACCGGAACGGTCATGCCGGCCACGGCGGGGTCCTTGCTCGTGCGCTCGTTGAACTGCTTGCAGAACTCCATGATGTTGACCTGCGCCTGACCGAGCGCGGGACCGACCGGCGGTGCCGGCGTCGCCTTGCCCGCCGTAATCTGCAGCTTGACGTACCCTGTTACCTTCTTCGGTGCCATTGTCCTTATCCTTCTTTATGCCGCGGGCTCTGCTCAGCAGGCCACGCGCGATTTTTCAAACATCAGTAGCGAAGTCTTATCTGTCTTCTCACTACTGTCTACTGTCTGTTTCTCGGGAGTTAGAAGGTCCGGTGAAGCGGCCGGGCTGCGTCTCCCAAAACTTTCGGGCGTTCGTGGATCAGGCGGTTTCTACTCCCTATTCCCTGCTCCTCATTCCCTGCTTTTACTACTCTTCCGACTTCTCTACATTCGCGAACGAGACCTCGGTCGGCGTCGGCCTTCCGAAAATAGACACCATCACCTTCAGCGTCTGCTTGTCCTCGTTCACATCGTCGACAGCGCCGTTGAAGTTCGCAAACGGTCCATCGGTAATCCGTACCTGCTCGCCCTTGGCAAACTTGAGCTTGAGCTTCGGCTTTTCCTTGGTCACGTCGCTGCGGTTCAGCATCGCGTTGACCTCAGCCTCGCTCAGTGCGTTTGGCTGGTCGCCCGTCTGCAGAAAGCCCGTCACGCGCGGTGTGTTCTTCACCACGTGCCACAGCTCGTTGTCGAGCGCCATCTCCACAAACACATAGCCCGGCAGAAACACACGGTCGATCGTGTACTTCTTGCCGTTACGCATCTCGGTCGTCGGCTCGGTCGGGATCTCAATGCGGCCCACGCGGTCTTCCAGGTGGTACGCCCGCACGCGGCTCTCCAGCGACTCCTTCACCTTGCGCTCAAACCCCGAGTACGCGTGAATGATGTACCACTTGAAGTTCTCGTTCACCGGCGCAGCTTCCACAGGTGCGTCCTCAGGGGGCAGCGGAATGCCCTCACCCTCGACCGACTCTGCTACCAGCTCTTCTGCCTCGAGATTCTCGTTGTTCAACTCGTCTGCCATATATATATCGCTATACCTTTGCGCATCGCTTCAAGCGAAGCAAGGAACTATTCACAACTCACTACTACCTATTCCCTGCTCTCAGTGCTACTTGGTCATGTGCAGGAACCACTTATCCAGACTGTTCCCAATCACAAAATCCACCAGCGCAAAGTAGCCGGCAAACAGGAACACCGTCACCAGCACAACAATCGTCGTCGACTGCACCTCGGTGCGCGACGGCGTCGTCACCTTGTGCATCTCCTGCCGCGTGTCCTTCACAAACTGCGTAAGCCGTTCAAACGGCCCCAGCGCGCGCTGTACGGGTGTTACCGGTTCATTGGTTTCAATTGCGGTTGACATCCTACTGCTCCTGAACTGCAAACCAGCGTCTTGCTGGGTACTGCCGGCACTGCTTCCGCAATGCCTTTCATCGGGCCCGACCACTCCGGCGGCCTTCGGCAACCGGAGAAGATATGGCAGGGGAGCTCGGATTCGAACCGAGAAGTTCGGTTTTGGAGACCGACAGTTTAACCGTTGAGCTTACTCCCCTGTACATCAGAGAGAAGGATTCGGGATCAGGATTGGAAGAGCCGAGTTTCGTGCTCTTCCTACTCCCTATTCCCTACTCCCTACTCCCTGCTACTTGGTTTCCTTATGCGGCGTGTGCTTGCGGCACGTGTTGCAGAACTTCTTGAACTCCAGACGGCCGGTCGTCGTCTTCTTGTTCTTCGTGGTTGAGTAGTTCCGGTTCTTGCAATCGGGGCACTGCAGGGTTACGATCTCGCGCATTAGGACATCCTCTCTTGTGTGGCCAACCACCTCGGTTGACAAGCAGCATATCGGCCTTACAACCGGCACGCCGCAACGCAGGGCTTATGGGCCCCTGCTGCCCTATTCCTGAAATTGTTGGTACGGGAGAACCGAGCGGTCAGGCACACGCTCGCTCTCATCCATTATCCACGAAAACCGCGATTAATAAAAGCCACGCTCCCGGACAATTTGTCAAAATGCCGGGGCGGCTAATCTTCTACGCCTTCTGCCGCTTCTTGGCTGAGTTCTTCGCCCTTCTCGCCTCATCCGCCAGCTGAATATCATGCGCCCGCACAATCGACGCAATCAGCCCCGGATACCGCTGCTCCATCTCCGTGCACCGCGACGTATTGTGCATCTCCACGCCCCGCCGCTCGCCTCGAATGAGCCCAGCCTCCCGCAGAATCCTGAAGTGTTGCGAAAGCGTCGACTTCGGAATCGGCGTCTCCTTCAAATGCAGAAACGCCGAGCAGTTCTGCGAGCAGTCCTGCGCCACAATCTCCGCATAGATCGCCACCCGCACCGGGTCCGACAGCGCATGCAGGATCGCCTCCACCGGCACATCTTTCACGTCGGGATGAAACAGCGGCCTCATGCTTCCCTCTATCCTATCGAGCATTCACACAATTTCAATAGTTCATATTTTCCGAACTATTGAATCTAAGAACAAACACACCTCATCCGATGCTCCAGAAGGCACCAGGAACCAACTCCCGCCGGGCGGGACGGCGACCCGGCCTTCATCAAAAGGAGATTCACCATGGGTAAGCTCGACGGGAAAGTAGCAGTCATCACAGCCGCCACCTCCGGCATGGCCCTCGCCACCGCCAAACTCTTCGTAGAAGAAGGTGCCTACGTCTTCATCACCGGCCGTCGTCAGGACAAGCTCGACGAAGCCGTCAAAGCCATCGGCAAAAACGTCACCGGCATCCAGGGCGATGCCGCCAACCTCGCCGACCTCGACCGCCTCTACGCCACCGTCAAGAAGGAAAAGGGCAAGATTGACATCCTCTTCGCCAGCGCCGGCCAGGGCGAGTTCGCGAAGATCGGCGAAGTCACCGAGAAGCACTTCGACGACACCTTCAACCTCAATGTCCGCGGCACGCTCTTCACCGTGCAGAAGGCCCTGCCTCTCTTCGCCGACGGCGGCTCCATCATCATGAACGGCTCCATCGCCAGCATCAAAGGCTTCCCTGCGTTTGGCGTCTACGCTGCCAGCAAGGCCGCCGTCCGCTCGTTCGCGCGCACCTGGCTCAACGACCTCAAGGACCGCAAGATCCGCGTCAACGTCCTCAGCCCCGGCACCATCGACACTCCAATTCTCGATCCCCTCGGAGCCGAGGCAAAAGCCAACTTCGCATCGATGGTCCCGCGCGGCACCATCGGTCGTCCTGAAGAGATCGCAACCGTCGCCCTCTTCCTTGGTTCCGACGACTCCAGCTTCATCAACGGCGTCGAGCTCTTCGTCGACGGCGGCACAGCGCAGATCTAACTTGGATCTAACCTGCCTTTGCGAGCACAACAAAGCGGCGAGCCTCTCGGCTCGCCGCTATTGTTTGCGTTTTGGCATTGACGCGCGAAGCGCGTCTCCCGCCACCACGCAGTGGTTACTTGATGATCTCGGTAATAGTCCCAGCGCCGACAGTGCGACCACCCTCACGGATAGCGAACCGCAGACCCTTCTCCATAGCGACCGGGGTATGCAGCGTGATCTCCAGAGCGATGTTGTCGCCCGGCATCACCATCTCCGTACCTTCCGGCAGCTTCGCCGACCCGGTCACGTCCGTCGTACGGAAGTAGAACTGCGGGCGATAGCCGTTGAAGAACGGTGTATGACGGCCGCCCTCCTCCTTCGACAGCACATAGATCTCGCCCTTGAACTGCGTGTGCGGCTTGATCGATCCCGGCTTCGCCAGCACCATGCCGCGCTCCACATCTTCCTTCGCGATACCGCGCAGCAACAGACCAGCGTTGTCGCCCGCCAGACCTTCGTCCAGCTGCTTCTTGAACATCTCCACGCCCGTCACAACCGTCTTCTGCGTGTCGCGGAAGCCGACGATCTCGGCATCCTCGCCGACCTTGATCTTGCCGCGCTCGATACGGCCCGTCACCACGGTGCCGCGGCCCGAGATCGAGAAGATGTCTTCGATCGGCATCAGGAACGGCAGGTCCACAAGACGGTCCGGCTGCGGCACGTTCTTGTCCACCGCCTCCATCAGCTCGTCGATCTTCTCTTCCCACTGCGCTTCGCCGTTCAGTGCACCCAGCGCCGAACCACGGATCACCGGAACGTCATCGCCCGGGAAGTCGTACTTCGACAGCAGCTCGCGCACTTCCATCTCGACCAGGTCGATCAGCTCGGTATCTTCCACCGCATCGCACTTGTTCAGGAACACCACGATGTACGGCACGCCAACCTGGCGGGCCAGAAGCACATGCTCCTTGGTCTGCGGCATCGGGCCGTCCGTGGCCGCGACGACGAGAATCGCCCCGTCCATCTGGGCCGCACCTGTGATCATGTTCTTGATGTAATCCGCGTGGCCCGGGCAATCGACGTGCGCATAGTGACGGTTCGCCGTCTCATACTCCACGTGCGAGGTCGAGATCGTGATACCGCGCTCGCGCTCCTCAGGAGCGTTGTCGATCGTATCGAACGAACGGAAGCTGTTCTTCGGGTTGTGCTTGGACAGCACCTTCGTGATCGCCGCCGTCAACGTCGTCTTCCCATGGTCAATATGACCAATCGTTCCCACGTTCACATGCGGCTTGCTGCGATCAAACTTTTCCTTCGCCATGACGACTCACTTTCTCCTGATGGATCTAAAACACAAAACTCACTTGCAGAAATGTACTCGATAAACATGTATCGAGGATGGAATCGAATGCTACCCGAGCTGCGGCTCGCCTAGTAATAGGCGTACAGCTTGAAGTACTTATCGCGCAGCATAATCTCCACCTGCTCCAGCGACGCGAGATAGAGCTCGCGCACCAGCGCCTGGTCACCCACCGGCAGCTTCGCATACTGCGCGGCTGTCTCCGGGCCGAGTTTGCCGGCCTTCGCCACAGCCTCGAACTCGCGGATGCGCAGCCCTGCGCGCACCAGCGACTTCAGAAAGCTCTCCACATTCGCCGCGGAAAACTTGCTCTCAATCGAGCCCTTGACCGCAGCAAATGTGGCAGCATCGCCAATCGCCACTGCCGGACGCTCATACAGCGCTGTCGTTGTGTCTACTTGATATCCTGAGTTTGTCTGCGCCATGGTCGGTCCGATCCCTGCATCTCTTACTTGAGCATCTGGAGTCTGGAGCGGGAGACGGGAATCGAACCCGCGACCAACAGCTTGGAAGGCTGTGACTCTACCACTGAGTTACTCCCGCCCGCGGTCGAAACCAAACCTCAAAAATCTGGAGCTGATGATGGGGCTTGAACCCATGACCTCTCCCTTACCAAGGGAGTGCTCTACCACTGAGCTACATCAGCGTCGTACATCTCTTCTACTCTATCGCGATCGCAGCCATGTCAACACGGTACGAAACGCGAAAAACCCGATCAGCAGCCAGGCCAGCTGTTGAAATCGACCCGGCTCCATCGTTCGCCACACCAGCACGGCGACTACCGCAAATACCGTCAGCGAGACAACCAGCCTACCGTTGCCCGCGGGAGTCATGTTCATGCGGCTCCCTCGCTCGCTTCAAAAATGGTGCACAGGGGAGGATTCGAACCTCCGTAGCGCAAAGCGCGGCAGATTTACAGTCTGCTGCCATTAACCACTCGGCCACCTGTGCATTCCCGACTGCCAACCGCAACCGCCCTTACTGGAAAACGACCAGCTCAACCCGTAGCAAACCAGCGCGATGACCTCTCACGCAGATCGGTATTGCCCAGATTGTGCATGGTGAACCTTGCAAGACGGTAACAACTGGCAGGTACAACCAAACTACGCGTGCCGTCAGGATTGAAATCTGGAGCTGGCGAAGGGATTTGAACCCCCGACCGCCTGATTACAAATCAGGTGCTCTACCAGCTGAGCTACGCCAGCCCAAACAACACACGCACACGCCCGCCGCAACCGCTCGAACGCATACAACGACTCTACCACAGCAGTCCCCTCTGCGAAACCCGGCCATCTGCCCCTCTGACACCTCGCGGTGATAGCATTTGCCCATGCACCACTGGCGCATGACTCTGCGGCGCGCCGCCGCCTCGGTCTTCATCTCGCTGGCCCTCCTGGTACTCGCCACGACCGTCCACGCTCAGGCACCCGCCCTGCAGGACGGCCCCCTCACCGCCAACACCGACACCACCCGCGTCCACCTCGTCACCAACGACGACATCCTCCGCATGGCCAAAGCCGGCCTCTCCGACGACGTGCTCATCGAAACCATCCAGACCAAGCCCGGCCACTACGACACCACGCCCGACGACCTCATCGCACTCAAAACCGCCGGCCTCTCCGACCGCGTCATCTCCGCCATGGAGGTCCACGGAACCGGCCTCTCCCAGCACCCGCCCCACTCCGCAGCCACCGGCACATTCGCGCCCAACACTCTTCCCCCCGGCGTCGACGAGATCGGGGTCTACTACAAAGTCATCAAAGGCAACCACGCCGGCGAGTACATGCCGCTGCAAACCGAGCGCGTCGTCTTCCGCTCCAGCGGCACTCTCAAGAGCGTCCTCTCCCAGGGCATCCTCGACAAGGACACCAACGGCTACATCGAAGGCCCCAAATCTCCGCTAGTCCTAGCCACAGGCACCGAGCTCCTCCTCTACACCCCCTCTGGCACCGACGCCGACGAGTACTTCTTCCTCCGCCTTCGCGGCAACAAGAGCCACCGCGAGTTCCGTACCCTCACCGGCGGTCTTCTCCATGAAACCGCCGGCCCTGGCCATGACGAGCTCCTCTTCACTCCCAAAAAGATCGGCACGCGTCTCTACACCTACACCGTCCCCATCGACATCGAAAAGGGCGAGTACGGCGTCCTCCCACCCGGCTCCGCCAACACGCAGGGCATCGCCGGCAACAGCAAAATCTTCACCTTCGCCATCCCCGAATAGTTTTAGCATTGTCATCCTAAGCGCAGCGAAGCACCCGCTGCACACCACCAACGCACCACTCGCCGAACCCTATTCCCTACTCCCTGTTCCCTATTCCCTGCCTTTATGCGCAAGCGCAAGCTCATCCCCCTTGTCATCGCCATCGCCGTCTTCGCGGCTCTTGGTGTCATGCTCTATCTCCGTGCCGAGGCCCCACCTGAAGCCGCCCGCCTGCTGCCCGAATCCGACGCGATCCTCTACGTCAACCTCAAGCCGCTCCGCGCCGCCACGCACTTTGACAAGTCCCCCATCACCCGCAGCGCCGACTTCCAGCACTTCATCGACGCCACCGGCATCGTTCCCGAGCGCGACATCGACTCCGCCGCCTTCGCGCTCCACAAGGTCCCCGTCCTCCTCGGCTCCGGTACAGGCGCCCCCATCCACGCCTCCGACATCTTCTCCTCCGAGGTCTTCATCGGCCGCTTCGACGGCGAACGCCTCGCTAAATATCTCGCCTCCGTGGCCTCCTCGCGGGAGACCTACGCCGGCCGCACCGTCTACACCATCCCCGTCGACGGCCAGTCCCTCCGCGTCGCGCAGCTCGCCTACGACACCATCGCCGTCTCCAACATGCCCACCGCCGAGCAGATTCACTCCATGCTCGACCGCTCCCGCGCCTCCGCCCTCGGCACGCCCGGCTGCTCTCTCCTCGCCGCCCGCTTCCACGACGTCCCGTTGCTCTCCCAGGCCTGGGGCGTCGGCCACATCGGCCTTCCCTTCAGCCACAACGGCGACATCACCGTCCTCGGCGTCGCCCTCCCACTCCCCGCCGACTCCGACCTCGTCGCCAGCCTCCGCTACACCCCTGCCGAGCGCGTCCTCTCCGGCGGAGCCGTCCAGCTCCGCGTCGAAGAGATCGCACCCGACCCCACCTCCGCCGAGACCACCGTCCAATCTCTCTCGGTCATCCTCGGCCTCCTCCGCGGCCTCGACAGCGCTACCGCCGACCCCACCACGCCACACACCCCCAGTGACACCGCTCTCCGCCAGGTCATCGCCTCCACCCACATCGAGCAGCACAGTCAGCGAGCCGTCCTCACCGCCACCGCCACACTCGACCAGGTCAAAGCCCTCTTCAGCGCCCACGACCCCGCCGCCGAACAACCCCCAGCCACCGACGACACCCCGCCACCACCGTGCAACGTCCCCGGCAAAAACAAAAAGCCCAACATCTGCTGATAGCACAAGGATTTCCCACGACCTTGCGCCTCCCATGCTCTATACGGCTTCGAAGGGCACGAGCTGGAAGGGTAGAAGCTTTGAAGGGTACGAGCTTTAGCTCGTACGTCAGAATCCCTTTGGTAAGACAGGGGGCTTCAGCCCCGGAGGGAGCAGCTCCATTCCACTCTCTGAAACGTTTCAACCACCTCTAGCCACCCACTCTGGCCATAGGCGATAATCTCCGCAAGAGCTTTTCAGGAGATCCCGCATGCCGAAGTCCCTCCCCCTCTTCGCCCTCTTCGCCTTGGCCGCTCCACTGCTCGCGCAGCAGCCTCTGCTCACCGGCCAGTCCGCGTTCACGGACTGGAACCAGCAGTCCCCCGGCGTCCGCCACAAGATCACCCTCTCCGACCTCCCGCAACCCAAGCCAGCCGAGGCCGTCAACAACACCGCGCACATCATCCCGCGCCCTGAAGGCGCCTGGCCCCAGGCCCCCGCAGGCTTCAAGGTCACGCTCTACGCCGGTGGCGACGCCAAGCCCATGCAGCGCGCCGACAACGTCGAGCACATGCACCTCTCCGGCGGCACCTTCACCGAACCCCGCCTCATCCGCACCGCGCCCAACGGCGACCTCTTCCTCGCCGACTCCGGCGCCGGCAAGATCATGGTCCTCCGCGGCGTCACTCCCGACGGCAAGGCCGAGCACATCGAAACCTTCGCCTCCGGCCTCGACCACCCCTTCGGCATCGCCTTCTGGCCCGCGCACGACCCAAAGTGGCTCTACATCGGCAACGCCACCACCGTCGTCCGCTTCCCGTATCACTCCGGCGACCTCAAGGCCACGGCCGCGCCTGAGACCATCGTCCCCGACGTTCCCGGCTACGCGCAGCTCACCGGCGGCGGCCACTGGACCCGCGACGTCATCTTCCGTGACGGCAAGCTGCTCATCTCCGTCGGCTCCGGCTCCAACGTCGACGACGCCGACACCCACCCCCGCGAGTTCCACCGCGCAGACGTCCTCGAGTACACCCCCGACGGCAAGTTCATCGAGGTCTACGCCCACGGCATCCGCAACTGCGTCGGCGAGGCCGTCAACCCCATCACCGACTCTCTCTGGTGCTCCACCAACGAGCGCGACAACCTCGGCAACCACCTCGTCCCCGACTACGTCACCAGCGTCCCCGAAGGCGGCTTCTTCGGCTGGCCCTGGTACTACATGGGCGGCCACGAGGACCCGCGCTTACCCCAGCCCTGCGCCGACGGCACCGGCCCCAACCCGCAGCGCACCAAGCCCCTCACCGAGGACGAAGCTAAAAACTGCAAGCGCGCCGACCTGTCCAAACAGGTCCGCACACCTGACGTCCTCGTCCAGCCCCACATGGCCTCGCTTGAAATGCTCTTCTACCCAACCATCGGCGACCTCGAAGCCCGCGAGCACCACGTACAGAACGGTCTCCACGAGTCCCGCGTACCCACCTCCATCTTCCCCGAGCACTTCCGCGGCGACGCCTTCGCCGCCGAGCACGGCTCTTGGAACCGCCTCAACCGCGCCGGCTACGAGGTCATCTCCATCCCCATGCACGACGGCCACGCCACCGGCGAGTACGACGACTTCCTCACCGGCTTCGTCACCAAGGACGGCAAAGTCTGGGGCCGCCCCGTCGGCGTCACCGTCGGCAACGACGGCTCCCTCTTCGTCACCGACGACGCCACCCGCTCCGTCTGGCGCGTAGCCTACGTCGGCAAGTAACACTGCCAGCAAGTAATCTCACCCCCAACGACAAAGCCGTCATGCCACCCCGGCATGACGGCTTTTCCATGTCCCCCCACATTGTCATCTCGACCGAAGCATGACAGCTTCACCGTCATGCATAGCGGAGAGACCTGCAGTTGTACCACCACATACGTCTACCCGCGCTGCTTCAACCGCCCACAGCACCACCGCAACCGTGGCGAAACGTGGCGTTAAACTTCGCGCACTTTGCGGGAAGCTCTTCGCCGCACGCGGCTTGGGGTAGAAGCGCGCTTCGACACCGCGCGCGAACCAGCAATGAGAATATCGACGAGGCGACGAGCGCTCGGCTCCCAGCCAGGCAAAGCCGTCGTATGGAAGATCCCCACGAGAGCACGAACGAAGTCGTTGGGATCGGTGTCGGAGCGAAGATCGCCACTGGCGACGGCACGCTTCACCGAGGCGACAAAGGCAGTATGGATGAGCGAGCGCGAGCCTTCGATCAGTCGCATCGAACCGCCGGCCACAGTATCCATCGCAGGAATAATGAGCGTCTTGGCAGCGACGTGGTCGATGAACAACAGCATCCACGCGCGCAGTGCCTCAAGCGGCGGCATCTTGGCGGCAAAGCGCTGCTCGGCGGCGGCGAGCCTTTCAACCTCACTGCGGTAGACAGCTTCGATAAGAGCATCGCGCGTAGGAAAGTGGCGATAGAGCGTGCCCGCCCCCACTCCCGCCTGGCGAACGATATCGTCCAGACTGGCCGCAGCGCCGTCGCGCGTAAAAACCTCCTTGGCGACCTCCAGAATGCGCTCCCGGTTGCGCTGCGCATCCGCGCGGGGTTTGCGGGCGAGCGGAGGTGGCGAAAGCTTCTTTTTCGGCATAAGCAAGTTTACAGAAAGTTTTTTGCAACCGGAGACATCCTCCGGTTATCTTACTATGCGGAGACTGTCTCCGCTTATGGGCGGGGACAAAAATATCGATTTTCGGTGCGGGTCCAGGCCGCGCCCTAACAGCAAAAGGAGATGACCATGAGAGTATTTGTGACCGGATCGACGGGATTTATAGGGACGGAACTGGTGAAGGAGTTGATCGCGGCAGGGCACCAGGTGCGCGGGCTAACCCGCAGCGATGCCGGCGTGGAACAGTTGATGGCGGCAGGCGCCGAGGTGCATCGCGGCAACCTCGAGGACCTGGACAGTCTGCGCAGCGGAGCGGCGGGGATGGATGCCGTGGTGAACCTGGCGTTCAACCATGACTGGTCGAACTTTGCGCAGAGCGCAGCCGACGAGATCAAGGCGATTGAGACTCTGGCTTCAGTGCTCGAGCCGGGCAAGCGGCTAGTGGTCACCTCAGGGACCGGGCTGGCCAGCGGCGCCCCGGGTCACCTGCGCGTGGAGAGCGATCCCCCGGCAAGCAATCCGGCGGTTCCACGCAGGCCGGAACAGACGGCGCAGGCGGTGGCGGCAAAGGGGTTGCATGTGGCGATTGTGCGTCTGCCGCAGGTGCATGACACACGCAAGCAGGGGCTGGTAACGAGGGTGATTCAGATGTCGCGCGAGAAGGGCGTTTCGACGTATATAGGCGACGGAGCGAACCGCTGGGCTGCTGCACCTCTGAAGGATGTGGCGCACCTGTACCGGCTGGCGGTCGAGAAAACCGACCCCGGCCTGACCACCTATCACGCGGTGCAGGAAGAAGGCGTGTCGCTGCGGGACATCGCGGAGACGATCGGCAAAGGGCTGAAGGTGCCAGTGGTTTCTATCCCGCCCGAAAAAGCCGTCGAGCACTTCGGGCCGTTCTTCGGCCACTTTGTAGGAACGGATATGCCGGCTTCGAGCGAGTGGACGCGCAAAACGCTGGGGTGGGACCCGACCGGACCGGGGCTGATCGAGGATCTGTCCAACATGAAGTACTGACGATCTCCGTCGAAGACGTACGACCGGCAGAATGCGAGGCTCCTGGGTGTTCCGGGGCCTCGTTGTCTTTGCATGGCCGGACAGCCACATCTGAGAAATGCTCTAGGGAGATTCTGATTAATATAAGTGTCTTTGGGAGGAAGCAGGGGTCTTCAGACCCCTGAATTCCCGGCAAAATTTAGTCGGGCTTTAGCCCCGGAGGACTTGTTCCTAGCTCACATCCGCACGGTCAATCAGGACTCAGCACTTGACACTCCACGTACAATAGAAGCAGGCAAAAGAAGACAGCGCGGCCACCACCGGGCTCTTCTCTCCACCGGCCCAGCGCCGGGCACTACGCTTCCATTTTGACAATCCGACAAGCACCTACAATCTGCCCGACAGCTTTTCGCCGCAGTAGACAGTACCACCGCTAACCCCAATCGGCTGCGGATCATAGCCCCAAAACCGGGGGAGGGTCACGCGCCCAGCCAGTAGATTACCGGCCTGTACCGGTTCCGCCCAGCTGCGCCATCGTCGTCTGCAAATAGCGGTGCGGATTCACCGCCGTCCCGTGGATGTCCACCTCATAGTGCAGGTGCGATCCGGTAGCGCGGCCCGAGTGGCCCACATACCCGATCACCTCGCCCTTCACCACCACCTGGCCTTCAATCACGTTGAATCCCTGCAGGTGGCCATAGACCGTCACGATCCCGTTTCCGTGGTCGATCTCGATCTCATTCCCATAGCCGCCGCCGTTGCTCGCCTTGATCACGCGCCCATTCGCCGGAGCATGGACCGGCGTCCCATCCGGGCTGCCGATATCGACGCCCTTGTGGAACTCACCCTCGCCGTTGCCCAGCACCGGGTCTTCGCGCTCGCCAAACCCCGAGTTAATCGGTCCCATGATCGGCCACATGTCCGGCACAGTCGGCCCAGCCGGCTCGAAGTCCGCCGAAGCGAAGTCGCCCAGCTCCGCGCGCACGCCCAGCGCAGAGTTCGACTGCGCCGCCAGCGCCACCGTCAGCCCGTTGCTCGCCGTGTTCTGCAGCGCCAGGAACGTGTTCACCGACCGGTAGTAGCTGTCATCGCTGAACGACGAGTCGTCCTTCAGCGGGGCCTTCGCCACCTCCGCAGCCGCCGAAGCCTTCGCCTTGCCGACATGGATGTGCGTCAGCCTCCCGGCCGTCAGCCCATAGATCGCCGAAACCTCGCTCGCCAGCGATCCCAGGCTCGCCGCCTGGACGTCTTTCTCGTGCGCGGTCGTCTCCAGGTGTTGATAATCCTTGCGCGTCATCGCCAACTCTTCGCGCAGATGGTTCACCGCCTGGGCCTTGGCCACCATCCGGGCATACGAACCCGCCAGCCCGGCGATGGTGAACATGCCCGTCACCGCCGCGGCCAGAAACAGGTAGACGTAGCGCATCGGGATGGAGACGCGCTCCACCGCACCGTCCTGCGCCTGCGAAATGTACACGAAATAATGCTTACGCACGAGTCACGCTGCCTCTGGGCCTGAAATCTTCACCCTTCGCAGCCGTCGTGCTGTGCTGGGCGAGGCTGCAACCGGACTGAAAGACACGGCTGGCAGCGGAGCTTGCATTCGTCGGCACTCCCGGGAAGACGTACACCCAACGTGCCATCCTTCCTATGCTAATCGACGTACCGAAACGGTACAAGGCTCCATTCCGGGGGCCATCCCCCCAACCGGGGTATCCTGAACCACGTGCCCCGCAAGTCACACAACGCGCCTGCCTCCGGCGAGCTCGCCCTCATCGCCCGCATCCGCGAGGCCGCTAAAGCCCGCCACAAGCACCTCCGCCTCGGTATCGGCGACGACTGCGCCATCCTCGCCCCGCCACCCGGCCATGAAATCCTCGTCACCACCGACTTCTCCCTCGAAGGCCGCCACTTCCGCCGCGAGTGGCACCCCGCCCGCTCCATCGGCCACCGGGCCCTCGCCCGCGGCCTCTCCGACCTCGCCGCCATGGGGGCCACCCCGCTCGCCGCCTTCCTCTCCCTGGCGCTCCCGCGCAGCGCCAACAAACCCATCTGGATCAACAACTTCCTCGACGGCCTCCTCACCCTCGCCGCCGCTGCCAAAACCCCGCTCGCCGGCGGTGACACCTCCGAATCCCCCTCCGACAACATCCTCGCCGACATCGTCCTCCTCGGCTCCGCTCCAGCCAGCCGCTCACTCCGCCGCAGCACCGCCCGCCCCGGCGACCTCCTCTACGTCACCGGCGCCCTCGGCGGTGCCGCCACCGAACTCGCCACCCTCGCCCTCAATCCTCGCCGCTACCGCAACGCCAGCCCCACCGGCGACCACCCACACCTCTACCCGCAGCCCCGCCTCACCATCGGCCAGACCCTGCTCCGCCGTCAACTCGCCACCGCCTGCATCGACATCTCCGACGGTCTCTCCACCGACCTCGCCCACCTCTGCACCGAGTCTGGCGTAGCAGCCGAGATTCAGGCCGCCAGGCTTCCCTTACACCGCCTTACCAAGCCCCTACCGCCCTCCGAAGCCTTCCACAACGCTCTCCACGGCGGCGAGGACTACGAGCTCCTCTTCACCGCCCGCCCCCAAACCCGCATTCCACGCTTCATCGAAGGCGTCCCCATTACCCCGATTGGCGTCATCCATCACTCTCGCAAAGCCGTCCCACAGGTTACGCTGGTTCAGGCCGCCGGAGACCGCATTCCGCTCCAGCCCCAGGGCTGGCAGCACCTACTCTAGCTGGCGCCAGAAACAACTCATCGCAAAAGGCAGACTCATGGGCTCCTCGCAAGAAGGCTTCCTCTACAACTGGACCGCGACCACCCTCGCCAAGCCGCCCCTCATCGCTCCGGCCCGCAACTACATCTATCCAGTCCCTGTCCCCGGCGAAGAGGCCGCCATCAACCGCGGCGCTCTGCTCATCGACGTCAAACCTATGTTCGGCGGCAACTTCCTCGCCACCTGTGCACTCGGTTTCCGCGACCACCATCTGCCCACCGGCGTCTTCGCCTGCCCACGTCCCGACGATCTCCTCGCCGTCGCCGGCGGCTACGCCTACCTCATCGACACCCTCAACCCTGAGCGCAGCCTCCACCTGCCCATCCGCCCCGTCACCCAGATCGTCGCGGCCCCCGCCAACGGCCTGCTCTTCGTCGCGGGCTTCCACACCGTCGCCGCCATCGGGCCCAACGGCCTCCGCTGGCAGAGCGGACGCGTCACCTGGGAGGGCGTCACCCTCTCCGGCGTCCGCGAAGGCCGCCTTCACGGCACCGGCTGGAACCTCCACACCGACGCCGAAGTCCCCTTCACCATCGACCTCGAATCCGGTGCCCACGAGGGCGGCGGGTTCTCCTAAACGCAGCTCTACCCCACTCCGTAAAAGCTCAACGCCGCATCGCCTTGCTGAAGCACCCGGCCTCTCTGCAGCGCACCATAGCGTTCCTCCAGCGGCTGTTTCTTCGCATGTTCCGCGACCACCACCGCACCATCCGAAAGCATTACGCGATGGTTCAGCCCGAGGAACCCGAGTGTGCTCGCATACTCCTCAGCAGCCTCATACGGCGGGTCGAGAAAGACAATCTCCGCCGAGCGTCCCTTGCTCAGTAACGTCTCCAGCAGTCTGCGGACACCCCGTTCTTCCACAGCAAACCCACCGGATATCTTCAGGCTTTGCAGATTCGCCCGGATCGCGCTTACAGCCGCCGGGGCCTTCTCCGCAAACCAGCAGAACTCCGCGCCCCGGCTCAGGGCCTCGATTCCCACAGCACCGGAGCCCGCATAGAGATCCACAAACCTCGCCCCCTCCACGCGCAGGCTCAACACGTTGAACAATGTCTCGCGCAAACGGTCACTGGTCGGCCGCGTAGCCATGCCCTTCGGCGCCTGCAGCGCGCGCGACCGATACTCCCCTGCTATCACTCGCATCGTCTCCTCCGACGGTATCAGTTCCGGCTCTGAAGAACACTGCAACCTGTCCGCCGCCCCACTCGCACCCTACAATACTCAAATGCTGCGATCGTCACTCCCCATCGGCACCTTCTTCGGCGTCGAGGTCCGGGTACACCTCTCGTTCCCTCTCCTGCTCGTGCTCGCCCTCTCGCTTTCTGCCTACTTCACTCAGGGCCTCGGTCGCGGATTCGCCCTCTGGCTCGCCCTCTGTTTCGCCGTCCTTGTCCGTGAAGCCGCCCGCGCCATCGCCGCCGCCTACGCCGGTCTCCACCTGCGCGCCATCTATCTGTTGCCCGTCGGCGGAGTCATGGCCTTCAGCTCCTCCGATGGCGCATCCCTACACGCCACCGGTTCCGGCCGCCGCAACACTCGCTGGGTCACCCTCAGCGGTCCCATCGCAAACTTCGCGACAGGCCTCTTCATCCTCGCCTTCAGCCTCAGCATCGCCCCACAGGCATCGCTCCTGGCCCAACCCTGGATCAGCCTAGGCCACATCCTGCGCAGCATGCTCTGGACGCAGATCCTTCTCGGCGGCATCAGCCTCCTGCCGGCCTCCGCCATGCCCACGCGCCAACTCCTGCGCACCGCACCGCAGAACGCCGGCAAGTCCGCCGCCTCCCGCAAGCCCATGCTGAGTTTCGGCACCGGCATGGCTATTGCGATGATCTTGGCAGGAGTTCTCATCCCTTATCTCTACTGGCTCGTCGCACTTGGTGTCTTCCTTCTGCTCTACCTCCAGGTCACCAAAACACAGACCAAAGCCGGTGCCGACGCCGACACCATCCTCGTCCGCGAGGTGATGCTCACTGAGTACACTCTGCTCTCCAGCTCCGAGACGCTCCGCGACGCCCTCGACCGCACCATCCACAGCCTGCACGACATCTTCCCCGTCGTCCGCGGCGAACGCCTCGTCGGCTCCATCACCCGCCAAACCATCGCCGAGCGGCTGCTCTCTGGCGGCGACAGCTACCTTCAGGGCGCCATGACCCGCAAAGTCCCTCTTGCCGCGCCTGATGAAAAGCTCGTCGATGTCCTCCGCCGCGTCTCTCTGCAAGGAACAGGCGAGTTCATCCCCGTCATCGAGGACGACCGCATGATCGGCATCCTCTCGCACCAGTCCCTCGGCCGCGCCGTTCAGCAGGTCAAGCTGCTCCGCCCGGCCCCGTCACAGCAGTCCTACTAAGTCCGTGCCCGAAGACCCACAACTCGCTCCCGGCCTCTATCTCGTCGCCACGCCCATCGGGAACCTTGAGGACATCACCCTCCGCGCCCTCCGCGTGCTCCGCTCCGTCGACCGCATCGCCTGCGAGGACACCCGCACCACCGCCAAGCTTCTCTCCCACTTCGGCATCAGCACGCCCACCCTCAGCTACCACCTGCACAATGAGCACTCCCGCGCCGCCGAGCTCGTCGAAGCCCTCAAGTCCGGCCAGCGCATCGCCATCGTCTCCGACGCCGGCATCCCTGGCATCGCCGACCCCGGCGCGGCCATCGCCGCCGAAGCCATCGACGCCGGCATCCCCGTCTATCCCATACCCGGTGCCAACGCCGCCCTCAGCGCGCTCATCGCCAGCGGCCTCTCCACCGAAAGCTTCACCTTCCACGGCTTCCTGCCCTCCAAAGAGGGCCAGCGTCGCACCACCCTCGAAGCCCTCCGCAACTCGCTCCATCGTCCCAGCAACAATCAGGCGCCCCCGGTGACAATCAGGTACCCCGAGGCTTCAGCCTCGGGTCTCATATCCCTGCGGAAAAAATAAGGGGCTTTAGCCCCGGCGCACCCACCACCCACATCTTCTACGAGACCCCGCACCGCATCCTCGGCGCTCTCGAAGACATCATCGCCATCTTCGGGCCACAGCACCGCATCGCCCTCTCGCGCGAACTCACCAAGCTCCACGAAGAGCACCTTCGCGGCCCCGCCCAGGAAGTCCTCGCAACTCTCTCCGCCCGCCCCACCGTGCGCGGAGAGATGGTCCTGCTCCTCGACGGCACTCCCGTCACCACCACAGACGCATCACAGCCGCTCAACCTCGCCACCGAGGTGCAGACGCTGATGAAGACCCAAAATCTCTCTGAAAAAGACGCCCTCAAGCAGGTCGCCAAACAGCGCGGTATCGGCAAAAGCGAAGCTTACCGCGAGTACCAGCGCCACCGTCGCTAGTCTACGCGCGCCCCTTCACCCGGTCATACACATAGGTATCACTGGTCGTGCCCATCGCCTGGTTATACAGAACCTCCACGCCAGCCGCGTACTTCAGCTCTTCGTTGAACTGGTGAATCTCACGCAACTGGTCCGCCGTCGCCGGGATTTCCAGCTTGCTTGTCTTCAAAAACTTCTGGTATCCGCGGTCCAGCAGCCGTGCAATCTCCCCGCCTAGCAACCAGCCACTCTGTGTCATCACGCGCACCGGCGTACCCGCCTCCGTGGTCGGAGCTATCTCCGCGGCGCAGTGCCCCTTGCTCACGCGATAGGCGCCCGCGGCACGATTTGCACCCTCCGTCGCCGGACTCACATCAAATCGTTCACTGCCCAGGGCAGCCAGCACTTCATTGAACGTCGGAATCTTCTTTGTCTTGGCCATCGTCTCTATCAGAACTCTCTGCCCCTTTGGGGGTGGGCGTCTCGGGGCTTCCGCCCTCACAATCAGGTTAAACTAGTTCCACTGTCGCACACCGTCGCACTCCGCTTCAATCGACCACCCGATACCACTTCAGCGAGGACCCCTCCAGATGAAAGCCCTAAGCTATAAGCTTTTGACCCTCATCGACGCCGCCGGCCCGATATTCGCTCAGGTCGATGAACACGCCAGCCTCCAGCCTCTTCACTCCGGCGGCTGGTCGCGCAAGCAGTTGGTCGGCCACCTTATCGACTCGGCCTCCAACAACCACCAGCGCTTCGTCCGCGCCAGCCTCCAGCCGCAGCTCAACTTCCCCGGCTATGACCAGAACGGCAACGTCCGCGTGCAGCACTTTCAGCACGCATCCTGGTCCATGCTCGTCTCTCTCTGGCACTCGTACAATCAGTTCCTGGCGCACGTCATCGCACATCTGCCGGAGTCCAAGCTTCAGACCGCCTGTCGTATCGGCGTAGAAAACCCCGTCACACTCGAGTTCCTCGCGACCGACTACGTCACGCACCTCTCACACCATCTCGCCCAAATGGGCGTAGCCACTACGAACGAACCCTCATGATCTCAGCTCCCGCAAAGCAACTCGGCACCACCCTTCTCGAGCGCATCGGCAACACTCCGCTCGTTCGCCTCGACAAACTCTCTGCGCATCTGCCCGGCGCCGTCCGCATCTACGGCAAAGCCGAGTGGCTCAACCCCGGCGGCAGCGTCAAAGACCGCGCCGCCTCCAACATCGTCAAGACGGCCATCGCCGAAGGCAAGCTCGAACCCAACAGCAGCCGCAAAATCCTGCTCGACGCCACCAGCGGCAACACCGGCATCGCCTACGCCATGCTCGGCGCGGCACTTGGCTTCCCTGTGCAACTCTGCATGCCCGCCAACGTCTCCGTCGAGCGCAAGCGCATCCTCGCCGCCTACGGCGCAGAGGTCACCTTCACCGACCCCGCCGACGGCTCCGACGGCGCCATCCGCAAAGTGAAGGAAGTCGCCGCCACCGATCCCGATCGCTTCTTCTACGCCGACCAGTATGGCAACGACAACAACTGGCGCGCCCACTACAACACCACCGGCAACGAGATCTGGCAGCAGACCGAAGGCACCGTCACCCACTTCGTCTCCGCTCTCGGCACCTCCGGCACCTTCATGGGCACCACCCGCCGCCTCAAGGAACTAAACCCGGCCATCCAGTGCGTCTCCATGCAGCCGGACTCGCCCTTCAACGGCCTCGAGGGCCTCAAGCACATGGCCACCGCCATCGTCCCTCCCATCTACGACCCCAACCTCGCCGACTGGAACATCGACATGGCCACCGAGCGCGCCTACGCGATGGCCAAATGGCTAGGCCGCAACCAGGGCATCCTCATCGGAGTCTCCGCCGCCGCCGCCGTCTGCGCCGCTCTTGAAGTCGCTGAAGGCGAAGCCGCCCTCGGCCGCGAAGCCACCATCGTCACCATCCTCTGCGACTCCGCGGACAAGTACCTCAGCGAACGCTTCTGGGCCGACCCCATCGCCGCCGACATCGCCCTCCACGCCAAACTCGGAGGCCGCTAGGCTCAGCTCTCGCAACTTTTCAGTTTTGAAGGGGACGGGCTTCAGCCCGTCCGTCAACCCGGCCCGATGAAAGGGGCTTTAGCCCCGGAAGGCTGCCCCGCAAAGGAAACCATGCCCCTCATCATCCCGCAATCCCTCTACGACCAGCTCCGCGCCCACGGCGAAGAAACCTACCCCAACGAGTGCTGCGGCATCATGCTAGGCACCGCTGACGGCGACCAACTCACCGTCGCCGCTCTCCTCCGCGCCGGCAACACCCGCACCGACAGCGCCCACAACCGCTACAACATCGCTCCGCAGGAGCTCATCGCCGCCCAGCGCCAGGGCCGCAAGCTCGGCCTCGACATCGTCGGCTTCTACCACTCCCACCCCGACCACCCCGCCCAATGGTCCCCCACCGACTTCGCCGAAGCCCACTGGTTCGGCTGCGCCTACGTCATCACCTCCGTAGACGGCGACAAAACCACCGGCCACGCCCAAATCACCAACAGCTTCCTCCTCACCGGCACCACCGAAGACGACAAAGCCTTCGCCGACCAACCCATCGAGATCACCGAGAATGCCGTCGCGAAACTTGGCTAACTTCGCGAACTTTGCGGGAGAGCTTTTGCATCCTCCCCCACGCTCTCTACATCGGAGATAATAGACATATGCAGATTCACATCCCCACCCCGCTGCGCGCCTTCACCGACAAGCAGGCCACGGTCTCGGTTGAAGCCGCCACCGTCACCGAAGCGCTCAACACGCTCACCACAACCTTCCCGGCCATGCAGCAGCACCTCTTCACCCCGGAAGGCAAGCTGCGCTCCTTCGTCAACGTCTATCTCAACGACGAGGACGTCCGCTATCTCCCCGCAGGCGACGCCACCGCCGTCACCGCCAACGACGAGCTCACCATCATCCCTTCCATCGCCGGCGGCGCCGACTGCCTTTGTTGTTGCCTCTAGCGCAACAGGCGGTCTGACGCTCCCGTCCCGCCACTCTCTACTCCGAAAAGATAAACAGCATCACCCCATGTCCGGGGAAGGTCTCGTTCAGCACCCGAATGTGGCCAAGGTCCTTGCCTGCCCAGACATCATGCACCTTCGCGCCCTTCGGGAACCCAATCGCCGCGAACTCCACCGGAATATCCCGCCCCGACACCGAAGCATTCACCATCGCCACAGCCGTCCTGTGCCCGCTCAGCGGCCGCTCCCACACGCTGAAGTCCCCCAGCTGCAGCACGCGGTCGCCGCCCTTGCCCAGCTTGTCCTGGTCAATCGCAATCACCTCGCGGTTCATCAGGATCGCCTTGTCCGCCTCCGTCATCTTGCTCAAATCATTCCCCGCCAGCAGCGGAGCCCCCAGCACCGCCCACAGACTCATGTGCGTGCGATACTCCTCAGTGTTCATCCCGCCATTGCCAACCTCCAGCATGTCGGGGTCGTTCCAATGCCCAGGCGACGTGTACTTGCCCAGCCCCACCTGCCCATACGCAATATTCAGCATCCGCTGATATGTGTCGTTGATGTCATCCGTCGTCCGCCACATCGTCGCGCCAACACCCGGCCCGAACTTCCACGGCTCATCCATGCCGTACTGGCACAGGCTGTACACAATCGGCCGCCCCGTCGCCTTCAGCGCATCGCCCATCTTCTTGTAGGCCGCGATCATGAACTTGTACTCCGCCATCGGGTCTTCCGGATGCGCCGCCCTCACCGCACGCATGTCGTCCTGCATCGAGCACAGGTCATACTTCAGAAAATCAACGCCCCACGCCGCATACATCTTCGCATCCTGCGCCTCATGCCCCAGGCTACCCTCATAGCCTCCACAAGTCTTCGCGCCCGGCGAAGAATAAATCCCAAACTTCAGCCCCTTCGAGTGGATGTAATCCCCCAGCGCCTTCATATCCGGAAACCGCTCGTTCGGATGCAGCACCCCCGCGGCATCGCGCTTACCCTGCCACGTATCGTCGACGTTCACATACACATACCCCGCATCGCGCATCCCCGAGCTCACCAACTCATCGGCAGCCTCGCGCACATCGGCGTCTGTCACATGGTTCGCAAAGTGGTTCCAGCTGTTCCACCCCATCGGCGGCAGCAGCGCAGCAGCCGGTTCTTTCACAGCCGTCTGCCCACTCGCCGAAACCCCAATCGCAGCCATAACCAACGCCATCACAAGATTCCGCAAAGCACTCTCCTCAGTGACTCGATGTCCCTGAGGAATCTATCACCTGGGCTGCTCCCTTGCCCACCACAGGTACACTGGAGGACGGCAGCCACGCGCCTGCGTCGAATCTTTCCTCCATCGCAGCGCATCTCCATCTAGTCAGGAATTTCTATATGCCAGCCACACTCGATCATCCCGCCCTCCCCGCGCTCTCCAACGAAGAGATCGCCCGCTACTCGCGCCACCTCATCCTTCCCGAGGTCGGCTACGAAGGCCAGCAGAAGCTCAAGGCCGCCAAAGTCCTCTGCGTCGGCACCGGAGGCCTCGGCGCGCCGCTCGCGCTCTATCTCACCGCCGCGGGCATCGGCACCATCGGGCTTGTAGATTTTGATGTCGTCGACGAGTCCAACCTGCAGCGCCAGATCATCCACTCGCAGTCCACCGTCGGCAAGCTCAAGGTCGACTCGGCCGAGCAGATGCTCAAGGGCCTCAACAAGAACGTCAACGTCATCAAGCACAACACCATGCTGACGTCCGCCAACGCCCTCGAGATCTTCAAGGACTACGACGTCATTGCCGACGGCACCGACAACTTCCAGACCCGCTACCTCGTCAACGACGCCTGCGTCCTCACCGGCAAGCCCAACGCCTACGGCAGCATCTTCCGCTTCGAGGGCCAGGCATCCGTCTTCGCCACTGAGGAAGGACCCTGCTACCGCTGCCTCTACCCCGAGCCGCCACCGCCGGGCCTCGTCCCGTCATGCGCAGAGGGCGGAGTCCTCGGAATCCTCCCCGGCCTCGTCGGCGTCATCCAGGCCACCGAGGTCATCAAACTGATCCTCGGAATCGGCGAGCCCCTCATCGGTCGCCTGCTCTTAGTCGACGCACTCGGCATGAACTTCCGCCAGCTCAAGCTACGCAAGAACCCCGACTGCCCCGCCTGCGGCACGCACGAGATCAAGGAACTCATCGACTACGACCAGTTCTGCGGCATCGAAAAGCCCGCAGCCGTCGGCCCGCTCGAAGTCAGCAGCCACGGTAACGTCGACGCATCGGCAAGCAGCGTCGACGGCATCCCGCAGATCACCGTCGAAGAGCTCAAGCGCAAGCGTGACGCGCACGAAGACTTCTTCCTGCTCGACGTCCGCGAACCGCACGAGGTCCCCATCGCCTCGCTCGGCGCGCCACTCATCCCCGTCGGTTCCATCGAGGCTCGCGCGAACGAGATCGCCGACCACAAGAACGACGAGGTCATCGTCCACTGCCGCTCCGGCGCCCGCAGCCAGAAGGCCGCACTCGCCCTCAAGGCAGCAGGCTTCACCAACGTCAAAAACCTCGCTGGCGGCATCCTCGCCTGGGCCGACAAAATCGACCCCACCATGCCCAAGTACTAGCGCGAATAACTGGCGTACTGGCAAACTGGAGCGCTGGCAACTGGCAATCAAACCCTCAGCCCATGCATGGCGACCTCATGCATGGGCTGACGATCATCACCCGCTCAAACCAATCTCGATGCCAACACCCACCGCAGAATCCCTCATCCGCGCCACCCGCGACCGTTCCAACCGCGGTATCGCCGAGCTCAACCTACACATCGTCGCCGAATCACTCGACAAAGACTTCCTCGTCATCGTCGGCGACGGCACACTACTCCCCACACGCGACACCTACCTCGAAGCCTTCAAAGCCGAATTCGCCGCCCCGGCGCGCGTTCGTTACACGCGCACACCCGACACCATCGCCGTCTCCACCTCCCACCCACTCGCCTCCGAGCAGGGCCGCTGGACCGCCACACTCCCCGACGGAACCGTCACCCACTCCGGCACCTACTCCGCCATATGGCGTCGCACCTCATCCGGCTGGAAGCTCCGTTCCGAATTCTTCGTCACGCTCACTCAGAGCTGAGAGTAACTCAGATGGTCACCAAGCGATACGCTGTGTTGCTGGCATAAATTCGTCCAGCCCGAACTAAATAACCTTCAGCAACAGCAGAATAAGAACAATAGTCAGGATGAGGCTCAGTCCGCCCCCGCCATAATAGCCGAAGCCAGGCCCCATCCGATAACCACCAAAGCCAAATAGCAAGATCAAAATGATAAGCAGGATAATCATGTCGTGTCCGTCTTTCCGAACGAATTGTGATCAATGCGTCAAGTAGATGGATGCAGTTCCGGCAAAGTTGGTGGGATGACACCCATGACAAAGGCGCGTGCAATCTTCGCACGCGCTCTGTTTGGCAGTCTCTGCGGCCATTGCTGGCCTATCTGGTCTCCAGCTCGCTAGTCCGTATCCTTGTCATCCACCACAAGAATCTGCAGGCACAGCGGCGTCTCCACCATAAACGGCATCTTAGCCATCTCGGCAACTGCATTGGCTAGCATCACGCTCGAACAAGGCTCCGTCGTCACCACAAACGGCAGTCTCTCGGCCGCGTGTCCATGGTGCTGCAAAATCGAGTCGATGTTCACCTCATGCTTCGCCAGCGCCCCGGCAATCGCCGCCACAATCCCCGGCTGGTCGGCCACAATAAATCGCAGGTAGTGTGGCGCAACCACATCCCCGGACACCGCAACCTTCTTCGCCGGCAGCCGAACCTGCACACTCTTCTCCGCAACCGACCGCACATCGCTCATCACCGCAACCGCCGTCGGGTGCCCGCCCGCGCCATGCCCACTGAACACCACATCGCCGCCGAATTTGCCGCTCGTCACAACCATGTTCTGCGTCCCATGCGAAAACGCAATCGGCGAGCTCTTCGGCACCAGCATCGGCCCCACCCGCGCGCTCACACCCTCTTCCTTCAGCGAAGCCTGCGCTACCTGCCGCACCGTGCACCCCAGCTCCTTCGCATACGCAAAGTCAATCGCAGAGATCGTCGAGATCGTCTGCGCCGGCACCTCATCCGGATTGATCTCCGCATGCAGCGCCAACCGCGCCAGCACACACAGCTTCGCGCGCGCATCATAGCCATCCACATCCGCTGAAGGATCAGCCTCCGCATACCCCGCGGCCTGCGCCTTCTTCAGCACCTCGCCATAGTCCGCGCCGCTCTCCATCGAGCTCAAAATAAAATTGCAAGTCCCATTCACAATCCCGCTGATGCGCGTAATCCTGTCGCCGCTCAGCCCCTGCGCAATCCCCGGAATCACCGGCACGCCACCCGCCACTGCGGCATTGTACAGCAACTGCACGCCCTTCTCCGCAGCCAGCGCAAACAACTCCGCGCCACGATACGCAATCAACTGCTTATTCGCCGTCACCACATGCTTGCCAGCACTCAGCGCAGCCCGCAGCCAACCTTCAGCCGGATCGAGCCCACCCATCAGCTCCACAACGACATCCACATCCGCTGCCGTCAACACCTCATCCACGTTATCGGTCCACACCGCACTCGACGGCACAAACTTAGCACGCTCGCTTGTCCGCTTCCGCTCCACCCCGCGGTTGAACACACGCGTAATCTCCACACCCGCTTCCGGAGTAGCAGCAACAACCTCAGCAAACGAACTTCCAACCGTCCCAAATCCCAACAATCCAACTCGCAGCATCTTGTTCGCCATTCTGAATCCTTTAGCCTGATTAGCTTTGATAGGTCGAGACTTCAGTCCCGCCGTTCGACACCTGAGAACAACGGGCTTTAGCCCCGGAGGGAATGCTTAATACTCCACCTTCTTGTCACTCTCAATCCACGCCGCAAACGCGGCCCACGCCTCGGCAGGCATCAGGTTCACAATCGGCAACGCCCGCTCACCAAGCGGCTTCTTCATCTCGTCATACAGAAACGCATCGTCGAACCCGGCCTTCGCCGCATCAGCAGCCACACAGCCGTAATAAATCTTCGAGCATCGCGCCCAGTACGACGCAGCCAGACACATCGGGCAGGGCTCGCAACTCGTATACAGCTCGCAGCCCTCCAGCGAAAACGTCTCCAGCGCCTTGCAAGCAGCGCGGATCGCCATCACCTCCGCATGGGCCGTCGGATCATGGCTGGCGGTCACCTGGTTCGCACCCGTAGCAATCACCTTGCCGTCCTTCACAATCACCGCGCCAAACGGCCCACCGCGCCCACTCATCACATTCTCAATCGCAAGCTGAATCGCCTGCATCATGAACTCTGGATTCCCTTGCGCCATCGTTATACCTATTCCCTACTCACTATTCCCTGCTTTAATACCTTCATGGTACATGCTCTGCGCTCCAGCCGAGTAGTCACACCACACGGCGAACTCGACGCCACTATCATCATCGAAGACGGCATCATCACCGCCGTCCATCCCAACGCGCATCTCGAATCCCGCACCACGCATCTTCCAACGGAAGACCTCGGCAACATCGCATTACTCCCCGGTCTCGTCGACGCACACACCCACATCAACGAGCCCGGCCGCACCGACTGGGAAGGCTTCGCCACCGCCACGCGTGCAGCAGCAGCCGGCGGCTTCACCACCGTCGTCGACATGCCCCTCAACTGCCTCCCAGAGACCACCACAGTCGCCGCCCTCGAGCTCAAGCGCGAGGCAGCAAGCAAACAGGCTTATGTTGACTACGCCCTCTGGGGCGGCTGCGTCGACGGCAACCAACTCCACCTCGAGCCCCTCGCGCGCGCCGGAGTCGCCGGCTTCAAAGCCTTCCTCATCTACCCCGGCTGCGACGGCTTCACCTCCATCGACCGCCACAACCTCGAGCGCGCCCTCCCGCACATCGCAGCAACAGGCCTTCCACTCCTAGTCCATGCCGAGCTTGAACCCAGCATCGCCGCCGCCATCGCACATCTCAACGCGACCGGCGCCGACTGGACAAAGTATTCCACCTACCTCGCCTCACGTCCAGACCAAGCCGAGCTCGAAGCCATCGGCATGCTCATCGACCTCTGCCGCCAGCACCGCTTCCATCTGCACATCGTGCACCTCTCCACCATGCAGGCGCTGCCCATGCTCGCCGCTGCGCGCGCCGAAGGCCTGCCCATCACCGTCGAGACCTGCCCACACTACCTGCACTGCGCCGCAGAAGACATCCCCGACAACGGCGTCCTCTTCAAGTGCGCGCCACCTATCCGCAGCGCCGCCAACCGCGAGGCCCTCTGGTCCGCGCTTAAAGACGGCCTCATCGACCTCATCGCCACCGACCACTCACCCTGCCCGCCAGAGATGAAGCGCCTCACCGCAACACAACTCGGCGAAGAACCCGGCCGTTTCGACGAGGCCTGGGGCGGCATCGCCTCACTCTCCACCGCGCTTCCCATCCTTTGGACAGAAGCCTCCTCGCGCGGCTGCACACTCTCGCAACTCGCGCAGTGGCTCTCACTCGCCCCCGCTAAACTCGCCGGCATCGACACCCACGTCGGCTCCATCGAACCCGGCAAGCACGCCAACCTCGTAGCCTTCGACCCCGACGCGAGCTTCATCGTCACTCCCGACGTCCTCCACTACCGCCACAAGCTCTCGCCCTACATGGGCGAAACCCTGCAGGGCCTCGTCCGCTCTACATGGCTCCGCGGTGAACGCATCTTCACCCGCACCGCCACCGCGCAAGGCATTCAGGATGTGTTCTCCATCACACCTCGCGGCCGCGAGTACGCGCTATCCTATCCACTCAACACCCAGTAAGATGTGTCATCTCGACCGAAGCATGACAGCTTCACCGTCATGCGCAGCGGAGAGACCTGCATTTCGCGATGCTTGCAGAGGAACCGATGCCCGACAACCCCACCCTCGCCACCTGGAACACCCTCGACGAGCACTCTGCCGCCGACGCCATCCTTCCCTGCAACGGCTCGCGAGCCTGGGCCGAAAACATGGCTGCCCTCCGCCCCTTCGAAACCGTCTTCGACCTCACCTGCACCGCCGACCGTGTCTGGACCAGCCTTTCCGAATCCGACTGGCAGCAAGCCTTCGACTCCCACCCCCGCATCGGCGAGCAGCACGCCAAATCCGCAACTGCGACCAGCCTCGCATTCTCATCCGCCGAACAATCCGCCGCCAACCCCAACGACGCCATCCGGGCCGAACTCGCCGCCGCCAACCGCGACTACGACGCAAAGTTCGGCCACATCTTCATCGTCTGCGCCACCGGCAAATCCGCAGCAGAGATGCTAGCCATCCTCCGCCACCGCCTCCACAACGACCCCGCCACCGAGCTCCGCGAAGCAGCCGAACAGCAACGCCAGATCACACAAATCCGCCTCCGCAAGTGGCTCGCCACTCCATAGCTTTTCACTAAGCTCTACCCTCTATCCTCTACACTCTGCCTTATGGGACTCTCCACACACATCCTCGACACCGCCATCGGCCGCCCCGCAGCAGACGTCGCTCTGCGCCTCTCCCGCCTGCACGACAAACTATGGCACCCCCTCGGCCAGGGCATCACCGACACCGACGGCCGCTGCAAAACTCTCCTCGGCGATCACCCGCTCGAAGCCGCCACCTATCGCATCCGCTTCGACACCGGCGAGTACTTCGCCGCGCAGAAAATCCCCAGCCTCTACCCCTACGTCGAAATCACCTTCACCATCACCGACCCCACCCAGCACTACCACATCCCTCTTCTGCTCACCGCCAACGGCTACACCACCTACCGAGGCAGTTGAACCCGAAACTCGAAACCCTGAACCCGAAACCCATAAGTAAAACTCGAACCGCCGCCACCTCTCTCAGGAGCCCTCGATGTCTACCAAACTCGCCACCAACCGCTACGGCAAATCCCGCGTCCGCGTCATCCGCCTCACCAAGCACGCTGGCCATCACGACCTCGACGAGTGGACCGTCCAGCTTCTCCTCACCGGCGACTTCGAAACCACGCACACACTCGGCGACAACTCCAAGATCCTCCCCACCGACACGATGAAGAACACCATCTACGTCGTCGCGCACGAGACCCAAGCCACCAGCATCGAAGGCTACGCGCAGGACCTCATCGACTACATCCTCACCCGCAACCCGCAGGTCTCCTCAGCCGAGTGCATCCTCCAATCGCATCTCTGGAAGCGCATGACCATCGACGGCCAGCCCTACCCTACCGCCTTCATGCACGGCTCCAACGAAGTCCAGACCACGCGCATCTCCCGCAAACAAAATGCCGCGTTCGAAATCACCTCCGGCCTCGACGGCCTCTTCGTCCTCAAGACCGCGCAGTCCGGCTTCACCGGTTTCATCAAGGACTCCCTCACCACGCTCCCCGAAACCACCGACCGCCTCTTCGGCACCGTCGTCAAAGCCGAATGGACCTACACCCCCGCCGCCATTGCCTCATCCATCGACTTCAACAAGGTCCGTACGCACCTCCGCGAAGCCATGCTCTCCACCTTTGCCCAACACAACTCCCTCAGCGTGCAGCAGACCCTCTACGCCATGGGCGAATCCGCCCTCGCGCACACCGACCTCATCGACAGCGTCTACATGCTCATGCCCAACAAGCACAACCTCCTCATCGACCTCGCCCGCTTCGACCGCACCAACCCCAACCACATCTTCGTCCCCACCGACGAACCCCACGGCACCATCGAAGCCACCATCACCCGCGCCTGACACAACTGAATCACCTGCGACACATCAGGCATCAACCATCACTGGACCACCCAAGAAGCGTAATCTTTGCGACACAACCACCCATGATGTGTCATCTCGACCGGAGCGAACAGCTTTATCGTTCGCGTAGTGGAGAGACCTGCGTTTAAGTACCACCACAACTGCTATGAGCGAACACCGCTATTACGTCTACATCATGGCCAGCCGTAGCCACACGCTCTACATCGGATTCACCTCCGACATCGAAGTCCGCGTCCGCCAACACAAAGCAGGAACCCACGAAGGCTTCTCAAAGACCTACCACTGCACCCGACTCGTCTATCTCGAGCGTTTCGCCTTCGTAGAAAACGCCATCGCCCGCGAAAAGCAACTCAAGCGCTGGTCCCGCACCAAAAAACTAGCGCTCATCGAATCCCAAAATCCAACGTGGCTAGACCTCAGCGAAGACTGGGGCAAACCCATCCCCCTCTTCCGCGAACCGGCTACACCCACGGCGGACTAACCGTACGTCTCGCGATAAACCTGCAAGACCTGGGTAGAGGTGCGACTTCATAGGAATTTTTGCCCCCTTTACAGATGTGTCATCTCGACCGAAGCGAAGCGCAGTGGAGAGACCTGCGTTTAGAACCAACACGACATCCAGCCCTGCCATGACAAGATAGAAGTTGCGATGCCCGACTCATCCACAACCCGCGCTGCCCGCATCATCGCCCGCTGCCGCGAGCTCGCGCGCATCACCGACGTCTCCAACGAGACCACGCGCCTCTTCCTCTCGCCCGCCACACGCGACGCCCACACGCTCCTCCAATGGTGGTTCCGTCAGGCGCACCTCACCACCCGCACCGACGACACCGGCTCCCTCCGCGCTGTCCGTCGTTCTGCAAAAGAAGACGCACCCACCCTCATCCTCTTCTCCCACATCGACACCGTCCCCAACGCCGGCGCCTTCGACGGCCCACTCGGTATCCTCATCGCGCTAGCCGCCATTGAAGAGCTCCACGCCACCCCACTCCCCTTCGCCATCGAGCTCATCGCCTTCAGTGAAGAAGAGGGCGTCCGCTTCAGCTTCCCCTTCCTCTCCTCACTCGCCGCCACCGGCCAGCTCACCGCCGCCGACCTCGCCCGCACCGACGCCAACGGCATCACCATTGCACAAGCCATCACAAACTTCGGTCTCGACCCCAACCGCATCGCCGAAACCTGCCCACTCCCCCCCAACACCTTCGCCGCCATCGAAGTCCACATCGAGCAGGGCCCCGTCCTCGAAGCCGACGACGCCTCCCTCGCCGTCGTAGAAGCCATCGTCGGCCAATCGCGCTTCGCCCTCACCTTCACCGGCCACGCCAACCACGCCGGCACCACACCCATGGCCCTGCGCCACGACGCCCTCGTCGCAGCCGCCACCTTCATCGCGGAGACCAGCACCTACGCCGCCAACTACAAGCAGCTCGTCGCCACCGTCGGCCACATTGAAGCCCTGCCCGGAGCCGTCAACGTCGTCCCCGGCACCGTCCGCCTCACGCTCGACGTCCGCCACCCCCGCGACGAGTCCCGCCACGCCGCCGTCGCCCATCTGCTCACGCGCGCCGAAGCCGCCGCCCACCTCCACGGCTGCACCGTCGCCGCCACCCTCACCTCCGAGCAAAAGGCCGTCCCCATGGACCGCGCCCTTACCGTCCATCTCCATCAGGCAGCCGAGCGCACCGGCCACGACGCAAAATCCCTCTTCTCTGGCGCCGGCCACGACGCCATGATCCTCGCCCCGCACGTCCCCACCACCATGCTCTTCCTCCGTTCCCCCGGCGGCCTTTCGCACCACCCCGGCGAAACCGTCCGCGAACAGGACGTAGAAGCCGCCCTCGCGACTCTCCTCAACCTCCTGCTCCACCTCCACCCCCACACCTGATCTTTCTACTCCCTATTCCCTGCCTCACCGTTACCTTCGGCATCTCGCACACCAGCCCATCCCAGCGAGAATCGTCCTGTCTCCCATAGAATCACTGCACATGTTCAACCTCGGCCAAACCCGCAGCGCCAACCAGCGCGACCACCTGCTGCTCACACCGGATACCTTCATCCGGACGCCTTTGCCCGGCCTCACCAACGGCCTCGCCATCGTGCACGTCGCCCCCGCTGCAGGCGCAGCGTTCACGCAGATGACTATCGAGCTAGCCCCTGGCGGCACGCTCACGCAAGGCCCCACGCAGCGGCTCCTTTACGTCCTCGAAGGCAAGCTCTCGCTCTCGGTAGAAGGCTCGCGTAAGCTGCACAAGCTCGCCCCGGCGGCTACGCCTACATCCCCACCGACCACACGCACACCCTCACAGCCCTCACAACCGCCCGCGTCGTTGTCATCGACAAACCCTTCCTCCCGCTCGACTCCGAACCTAACCCCGAGTTCCTCATCGGCCGCGAGCAGTACCTCCCCGCCACGCCGCTCAACGGCGACCCCGACCTCCTCGTCCGCTCGCTGCTGCCCGCATCCCTCGCCTTCGACTTCGCCTGCAACACCATGACCTACGCCCCCGGCGCGGCGCTCTCGCAGGTCGAGGTCCACTACATGGAGCACGGCCTTCTTATGCTTTCGGGCGGCGGCATCTACCGCCTCGGCGACAGCTGGTATCCCACCACCGCAGGCGACTTCATCTGGATGGCACCCTACTGCCCACAGTGGTTCGGCGCCATCGGCAAGCAGCCCGCAAAATATCTCATCTACAAAGACTTCAACAGACACACTCTGTAAACAGCTTTTAGCGGTACCTCATTGGATGCGTTTGCTTCACAAATGTGTCATCTCGACCGAAGCATCGCGGCTTCATCGCGATGCGCAGCGGAGAGACCTGCATTTTGCCCCAGCGATGCGCAGCAGGCGCGAGCGTACCCCGGAGGGAGCAGGGGGCTTTAGCCCCGGAGACACTCTCCGTACTACCATCAACATCATGCAAGTCACCATCAACTCCGAGCGTCTCCTCAACGAGCTCCACCACCTCGCCACGCTCACCGACTGCCCACCCGCCACCGACCCCAGCTTCCCCGCACCCGCCGTCGCCGTCACGCGTATCGTCTTCACCCCGCGCGACCTCGAAGCCCGCGCCTGGCTCATCTCTCTCGCTCAAGCAGCCGGCTTCCAAACTCGCGTCGACCCCGTCGGCAACATCTTCATCCGCTGGCCGGGCTCCGACGAGGGCCTCGGCGTCGTTGGCACCGGCTCACACACCGACGCCATCCCCCACGCCGGCATGTACGACGGCACCGTAGGCGTCCTCGGCGGCCTCGAAGCCCTGCGCTCGCTCAAAGAGTACGGCTTTATCCCCAAGCGCACCCTAGAACTCCTCATGTTCACCAGCGAAGAGCCCACCCGCTTCGGCATCGGCTGCCTCGGCTCGCGCCTCCTCGGCGGCGTCCTCTCACCCGCCAAAGCCGACGCCCTCCCCGACCTCATCTCCGAAACAGAGCTGGGTGCTCCATCCACCACAAAGCCGGGTGCCCCATCTTCGCCTGCAGCTTCATCGCAGGCTAAGGTGGGCTCACACGACGCCCGCCTCACCCTCCACGACGTCCGCACCGCTGCCGGCTTCACCGGCCCGCTCACCGACGTCCCACTCCCCATCGGCTACTACCACGCCTGGGTCGAGCTCCACATCGAACAGGGCCCACTCCTCGAACGCGAAATGAAAGAGAGCGCTTTGAAGGAGACGGGATCGGTTTTGAAGGGGACGGGCTTCAGCCCATCCGGAGGGAGCAGGGGCCTTCAGGCCCCTGAAAAGTCCACCCATGAAGACGGGGCTTTAGCCCCGGAGGAAAGCAAGACCATCCTCGGCATCGTCACCCACATCGCCGCCCCGGCCAGCTACCGCTTCATCGTCGAAGGCCACGGAGGCCACGCCGGCGCTCTCCTCATGCCCGACCGCCGCGACGCCCTCACCGCCGCCTCCGAGATCATCCTCTCCGTCGAACGCCACACCCTCGCCGCCAACGCCGAAGCCAAGCTCACCGGCGAATCCGGCGTAGACTCCGTCGCCACCGTCGGCGCCATCAACGTCCATCCCGGCGCCGTCAACTCGGTCCCGTCGCGCGTCACCCTCATGCTCGACATCCGCGACACCGACCCCGAGCGTCGCGAGCACACCATGTCCGCCCTCCGCGCCGACATCGCAGAAATCCAGTCCCGCCGCGGCGTCCGCATCACCGAAGAGCGTATTAACGCCGACACCCCCGCCATCAGCGCCGACCACCTCGTCTCCACCCTCACCGCCCTCTGCGACGACGAGCACATCCCTTACAAGAAGATGGTCTCCCGCGCCTACCACGACACCAACTTCATGGCCCGTATCGCCCCCGTCGCCATGCTCTTCATCCCCTGCCGCAACGGCGTCTCCCACCGCCCCGACGAGTACGCCACCCCCGAGTCCATCACCCTCGGCACCCGCATCCTCGCCCGCGCCCTCGCCCAGCTAGCCAACGAGTAGCCCAACGAACCACAATCCCCCCTACCAACAAACCATAACCCCCATAAACCCACCCAGGAAGTGTCATCTCGACCGAAGCATCGCGGCTTCATCGCGATGCGTAGCGGAGAGACCTGCGTCTACCGCAGCAAGCGCCGCAGGCGCGAGCGTACACCGCCCACCTATCGTCACTGGCACAACCCCTCAATCTAAGCGACACTCAACTAGCACTTACCACTCTCCACTTATCACTACCCCTCATGATCCAATCCATCAATCCGGCCACCAACGAGCTCCTCAAGACCTTCCCCGCGCTCACTCCCGAGCAGCTTGAGCTCCGCCTCTCTCTCGCCGCCGACGCCGCCCGCACCTACCCGCAGCTCCGTCTCGACCAGCGCATGTTCTGGATGCGCCGTCTCGCCATGCTCCTCGAGTCCGACACCGACGAGCTCGCCGCCACCATGACCGCCGAGATGGGCAAGACCCTCACCGCCGCCCGCGAAGAGATCGCCAAATGCATCACCGCCTGCCGCTTCTACGCCGAGAACGCCGCAAGCCTCCTCGCCCCCGAGCACGTCGCCACCCAGCACGCCGAGTCCTACGTCCGCTACGACCCCCTCGGCGTCATCCTCGCCATCATGCCCTGGAACTTCCCTCTGTGGCAGGTCTTCCGCTTCCTCGCACCAGCGCTCATGGCGGGCAACGTCGCGCTCCTCAAGCACGCACCCAGCGTCCCGCAGTGCGCCCTCGCGATTGAAACCCTCGTCCGCCGTGCCGGCTTCCCCCGCGGCAGCTTCCAAACGCTCCTCATCGAAACCGAGCAGGTCGAAGCCGTCATCGCCGACCCGCGCATCGCCGCCATCACCCTCACCGGCTCCGAGGTCGCGGGCCGCGCCGTCGCCGCCCAGGCCGGCTGGTTCCTCAAGAAAACCGTCCTCGAGCTCGGCGGCTCCGACCCCTTCCTCGTCATGCGCTCGGCCGACATCATCACCGCCGTCGACACCGCCGTCCGCGCCCGCTGCCAGAACAACGGCCAGTCCTGCATTGCCGCCAAGCGCTTCATCCTCCACGACTCCATCTACGAGCCCTTCACCCGCCGCTTCACCGCCGCCATGGCCGCCCAGCGCGTCGGCGACCCCACGCAGCCCACCACCCAGCTCGGCCCGCTCGCCGCACCCCGCTTCCTCGAAACGCTTCTCACCCAGATCGAAGCCTGCAAGGCCGCCGGCGGCACCGTCCTCACCGGCGGCGAGCGCCTGCATCTCCCAGAACCGTTAGCCTCGGGAAACTTCGTCCAACCCACCGTCATCGCCGGCGTCCCACCCACCGCCGACATCGTCAAGCAGGAGACCTTCGGCCCGCTCGCCCTGCTCTTCAAAGTCTCCTCCATCGAAGAGGCCATCACCCTCGCCAACGACACCCCCTACGGCCTCGGCGCCAGCGTCTGGACCAACGACCTCACCGAGCAGCAGCGCTTCGTCTCCGACCTCCAGTGCGGCGCCGTCTTCGTCAACGCCCTCGTCGCCAGCGACCCCCGCCTCCCCTTCGGCGGCATCAAAAAGAGCGGCTACGGCCGCGAGCTGGCAGCCGCCGGCATGAAGGAGTTCATGAACGCCAAAACCGTCATCGTAGCCGAACGCCCCGGCACCCTCCGCCCCCAACCCACCCTCTTCGAAGACTAGCCACCAACTCACCCTCCTCGGAAACCAGGCCACCACCCCACACGCCTCGGGAACCTGGCCACCACCCCAGCTAAGATGTGTCATCTCGACCGAAGCCAAACGGCTCTATCGTTTGGCGCAGTGGAGAGACCCGCGTCTCTACCCATGCCGTGTCATCTCGACCGAAGCATCGCAGCTTCATCGCGATGCGTAGCGGAGAGACCTGCTTCTCTACCCACACCCTTCCCTTTGCAACGCAGCTCCTACGCCGTCGCCGCAACCGAACCCGCCCGCGTCTTCCTGCGCAACACCGCCGCCGAGATCACCGTAATCAGCAGGTCCACAGGAAACGGCTCAATAAACGTATAAAGCGAGTTCACCAGCGGGTTCTCATAAAGCTGCTGCGAATGCCGTATCGACGCCACCTTGGCCTGGATCGCCTCCGCTGTCCCGCCTGACGATTGCGCCTTCTCGACAAGGCGGGCAAAGTAGTTGTCCATCGACCCGTGCATGAAGTTGAAGTAAACAATCTCCCATGCGGCGACATACAGCACGCACGAGATCAGCGAGATGCCAAGGCCAATCGCAAAGCCACGCCCAAACGTAATCACTCCCCCAGCCTGATTGTCGCGATACGAGCGGATGCCGAAGAAGATCAGCAGCGCCACCAGAACGATGTCTGTATAGCCAACGACCATGCCCATATTGCCATGTTCGAAATATTTGAAAAAGGGCAGCATGGCAAGCATCATCAGGGAGGCAAGAATGCCGGAGATGAGGCCGAACGTGAGGATGGTCTTCTTCATGGGAGGCTCCTGAGGGTTAATCTGGAGATTACTTTGCAGCGCGGAGGCCACGATTGTCGTCATGCTTTCGGGTGATTTGGGGATGGACGAGGGAAATCATGCTTTGGAGTGAGAATTTAGAGTAATTTCCCTGTGACTGCGCCCAATCCTGGGGGATGCGAGTGACGTTTTTCGGGAATACCGGATAGGGGGCAGTTTGATGGGAACGACTCAAGTACGAAAAAACAACTCTTGGAGAACTTCATGTCCTCAGCTGTTAGCTTTAGGTGGTTGGTCAGCAGAAACGTATTTCTCACAACCGATACAGCCTCCTCTCGGATGCGGGGATTCATGTTTGTCCGCTCTCAGGCAAACTGCTTTAATAAAGACGCACTTTGAGGAAGCGCCTGATGCTTGTCGCACCAACTCCGGACAACGATGCGGAACGATTAGCGACCCTGCACTCGTACGGCATTCTCGATAGTCCGCCGGAACAGGGTTACGATGACGTGACGGCGCTGGCGACGTACTTTTGTGAGACCCCCTACTCCACCATCACCTTCGTCGATAGAGATCGCCAATGGTCTAAGTCCGAAGTTGGTTTTGGAACGAATGAGTCCAGTCGTTCGGATGGCTTTTGCGCCTACGCTATCTTTCGCCCGGAAACTCTGATCATCGAAGATACTCTTCTAGATCCGCGCTTCTCGAAGAATCCGCTCGTGTTGGACGGACCACAGATTCGTTTCTACGCCGGTGCCCCGATTATGGCTCCGAACGGTCACGTCCTCGGGATGGTTTGCGTCTTCGACAACAGGCCCCGTCAACTCTCTTCAGCGCAAATTGCAGCCCTTGAGTCACTGGCGAGGCAGGTTCAAGCATTGCTGGAGCAACGTAAAGCGGTAGCGCGCCTGGAAGCGGCGCTCGTGCTTTCAAAAAAGACTGAGCGGCATCTGGGTGAACTAGCCGCTATCGTGGACTCGTCGGATGACGCCATTCTGAGCAAAGATCTCAACGGGATCATTACAAGTTGGAATACGGGAGCAATCCGAATTTTGGGCTATAGCCCTGAAGAAATGATTGGGGCTTCGATTCTGAAGCTCATTCCCGAGGAATTTCACTCCGACGAAGCGATCATCATTGGAAAAATACGCGCAGGAGAACGTATCGAGCATTTCGAAACAGTGCGTCTCACGAAGGACGGACGGCGTCTGAATGTCTCAATCACCGTTTCGCCTATCAGAGACGATCATGGACGAGTGATTGGCGCCTCCAAAATCCTGCGTGACATCTCAGACCGAAAACGAATCGAAAGTTCGCTGCTGCAGTCCGAGAAGATCGCCGCTGCGGGGAGAATGGCTTCAACAATTGCGCATGAGGTCAACAACCCTCTCGAAGCCATCACGAACCTACTCTACCTTCTGCGGCCCTCGGTCACTGACTCTGCAGGAATCGAGTATCTTGCCACTGCCGAAAGCGAAATTGCGCGCGTCTCCCATATCGCCAAACAAACACTAGGCTTCTACCGCGAGCACACAGCCGCCGTTGCAACTTCACTTTCCGAACTGGTCCAACACGCCAGCACGATCTATGAACCACGTTGCGCGACTAACGGAATCACCATCGAAAAATCTCTCACCTCAACGAAGGCGCTGGTATTACGACGGGGAGAGATGATGCAAGTTGTCTCCAACTTGATCGCGAATTCAATATACGCAATGCCGTCGGGAGGCATGCTGTTCATTTCAGTTGGTGATGCTGACGGCGTGAATGGCGATCTGGTCGTAACCATCAGGGATACTGGAGTTGGAATTGCACCTAAAGACATGCCCTCGGTCTTCGAGGCCTTTTATACGACCCGCAGTACGATCGGGACCGGGATTGGCTTATTTGTCGCAAAGCAGTTCGTCGAGGGGCACGGTGGCCGGATTGAGATTGAAAGCAACCAAAGCGCGGACAGGCACGGAACGACCGTTCGCATTCATCTGCCACGAGTAACGTTGTATGACATTGCTCGTGGACAGTGATTATGGCAAGCTTTGACGATGCTGAACGCGGGATGGCGGAATGATAGATACCTACAGGTCGGCTTATCGGTACTGATGGCAAAGAGAATGTGTTGTCCGCGGTAAACGACGTTCCAGCAACCTCCAGCTCGAACACTTCACACCGACTGCGAGACAGCTCTACGGGAGCAGTCCTAACTGCTTGCCGAGCTGCACCGCCTGCGTCCGGCGTCGCGCACCCAGCTTGTCGAAGGCGCGGCTGCAATGGGTCTTGACGGTATTCTCGCTGACGAAGAGCCGCCCGGCGATTTCGCGGTTGCTTAGGCCTTGCGCGATGAGGCTGAGGATCTCGAGCTCACGGGGCGTAATCCCCAGCACATCGAGCTGTCCCTGGTTCACCGCAAAAGAGACCGGCGCTTCGGCAGGAACCAGTACCTCGCGCAGCACGACTTTCTCGCGGGGCTTGGTCAGCTTGATCCCCAACCAAATCCCGAAGCCAGCGAAGATGACGGCAACAAGAGCCCCATAAATCTCCAGCGAGTGCTCGATGACCAGGAACTGATACTCCGACCAGCGCAGGACAGCGATCAGCACGCCACCAACGAACCCCAAAAGCAGGACATGGCCAAGGACGGGGCTGAGAACAGGACGCTTCATGCTTATTGGCTGGATTTTACTGCGCCATCCAATCCCAGCGGACAGGAGCGTGCCTTCTTAAATCCTGTCAAGCGCTCAATCCCATAACCCCCACATTCCAAACCACATCCAGAAACACATTCCCCCACCTCAAACCCCTAAAATAGAAGTAGGAACAAACTGGCTCACTGGATAACTGGCAAACTGGCAACTGAAGCCGTAAACCCGCCCCAGCCCGCTCTATCCCCTGTCCTCTATCCCCTTTGCTAGCAATATCATACCCGCAACCATCTAAAGAATCAGCCACTTACCCCCGGGATCACCCGGTAAGTCGCTGATTCCACTGGATACCACCACTACATGGGGGAGGGGGAGGGGGTACCTACTTCGCCGGCGCCTCAACCCGCAGCGTCTTCAGCACCAGCTCCGACAGCGAGCTTCGCCGCTCAAAGCGTCCCGCTGCCCGCGTCACATACCGAACCACGAGCTCCGCGCCGCTGCCCGCCGGCCGCACATTCACCGCCGGCTCAGCCGAGAACTGGCTCAGCCCCCGCTGCCGCGACACCTGCGCCCACTCCGCCTCCGCCGCCTTGGCGTCCTCAGCCGTCGCCTCGGTCACCGTCTTCAGCACCCGGCCCATCGTCGCGGCCACATCCTGGTCCACCGGAACCGTCACCGTAAACTCGTCCCACAACCACTGCCCAGAAGTCGAGAAGTTGAAGTACTGCCCACTGATCGCATACTTGTTGTTGAACGCCACCCGCCGCCCCGTCGGGTGCCCCGCCGACGCCCAGTTCCCCGTCTCCAGCAGCGTCGTTCGAAACACGCCAATCTCAACCACCTCTCCCGAAACGCCGTTGATCTCCACCGCATCGCCGACGCCAACGCCGCTCTTACCCATCAGGATGAACCACCCCACAAACGCCAGGATGAAGTCCTGCAATGCCACCGTCAACCCAGCTGTCACCAGCCCAATCACCGTCGACAACTGGCTCGGCGAACCAAACACCACCATCAGGATAGCCAGCAACATCACGCCCTGAACGCTCAACCGAGCAATCCAGCTCAGCGTCCGCGCCCTTCGCCGGTCGGCCGTCTCACGCTCCGCAATCCGCCGCGCCAGCGCACTCAGCACGATCCCTATAATCAGGATCACCAGCACGATCATCACCTGCACCACAATCAGGTGCGCCACAATCCGGTGCTGCAGCGTAAGCTGCGTCGCCCACCGCCCATACACATCGGCCAGCCGGTTCTCGGTCGCTATGCGGTCGTCATACAGCGTCACTAGCTCACGCTGCAGAGCCATCCGCTTCAACCCGGTCAACCGGTCGGAGCTCGCCATCGTCCCCGCATTCGCAGCCGCGCTGTTGCCGCTCGTCGTGGCCGCCTGCTCCAACGCATTGTGCTGAGTCGTCAGGTTCGCGGCATCGCTCTGCGCCGCTGCCTGCGCCTGCAGCACCAGCGCATAGCGGTTGTTCTGGCTGCGCCACGCCGTAACCAGCCCCGACAGCGTCCGGTACCGCGACACCGCGAGCACCGCCACCTGCCCATTGCCCACGCCACCCGCCGCGTCATACTGCTTCATCGACGCCTCGCGCGCCGTCAGTTCCTGCTGGATCGCGCCGCGCTCATCGCCGCTCGCCCGCGCCAGGTCGCCCTTCGCATCGTCCAGCTGGTCCTGGTCGAGCCCCAGCTGCGCCTTCGCAATGTCCTCGTCATCGCTGCCCTTCGCCACACTGTTCAGCGCCACCTGATCGCTCGCCACCAGCGCCGTCAGCTGCGTCACCTTCTTCTGTAGCTCCAGCGCCTCGCCCGTCAGCGTCCGCTGCTTTAGGTTCTGCTCGCGCAACGCCGTCGCGAACGCCTGGTCCACCTCATGGTCTGCCAGGCGCTCCGCCTGCCGCGCAAACGTCAACTCCTCCTGAGACACGGCCAGCGCCGCCAGCGTCTGCGCCGTCTTCCACGGAGTCTCATCCACCAGGGTCTTCTCCTGGCCGCGCATCCCCTTGCGCAGGAACGGGAGGTCCGCCATCGCATCGTTCGTCCGCCATGCAATCGCCAGCCCAATCCCCAGCGCCACCAACAACACCGTCAACGTCGTCCGCGCAAACTTGCCCAGCAGCGGCGACTCCGTCCCCCCACCCTGCACAGTATTCCTGCCCCGAGAACCCTTCATCGTTCCATTTTCGCACTCTCTCGCTTTACAGCCGTTAACAGGGCAAGGACGCAGCCCTCAAAGCCGCGCCCTCACCTTGCTACTTCCTATTTCCTACTCACTACTTCCTGCTTTTAGAAGTTGAACGAAGCCGACAGCTGCACGCGCCGAACAGCATCGTTGGTGGTAAACAGTGATCCAGCCAATCCTGTCAGCTGTCCAAAGCTTGGCGAGCTCAACGTGCCGTTAGGCGCGGCGCGGTCCACTACGTTGAACAGGTTCTGGAACTGCACCGCTAGCACCAGGTTGTACTTCCGGCCGCTGGAGACGCCGCCATGGAATCCGCCACCGCCACCACCGCCGCGATGACCACCACCGCCCGGCCCGCCACTACCCGGAGGAGGACCGCCCTGGCCAGGACCGCGGCCCTGCTCAACACCAGCCACGCCCTTCTTCTGCCCGAAACCGATCGTCTTACTGATACGCACGTTCGTCGTAAACGACGCCGGCCCCGTGCAATAGTTCGTCGGAATCTGCGCGTACGGCGCGCCGGGGCTCTTGCCTGGATCGACGAAGGTGCCGCAGCCCGCAAATGTCTTTGCCCCCGGCGTACCAGCCGTCGCAAAGATGGGGCGCGTGTTGTTCGTCAGGTAGCCGAAGTTATCTTCACCCGTCGTGATGTTTACTGGCGTTCCCGAGCGCGCCGCCACCAGCGGCGAGACCGAGATCAGGTGCGGGAAGTTGAAGCTGCCGAACAAAAACAGCTGGTTCTTGATGTCAAAGCTCGCGCGACCGAAATCTGCACCAATGTTGTAAGGGTCCGTGGGCTGGCTGCTCACGCCCGCCGTATCCGACTTCGTATCGAAGTTGATCACATAGAAGCTCGACAGCGACCAACGGGCCGAACCGCGGTAATTGAAGTTCGTAATGAACTGGTTCTGCCGATAGTAGCCCTCGGTCAAATATGTGTTTTTGATCGGCGCGTTCGGGTCTGTCACATCCGCTGCTGCATTCAGGTTGGCATTCAACAACTGATGAATGCCGACCACATGCTGATAGTTGAACGAGACCGTCGCATACTTGAACGGCTGAATGTCGGCTCCCAGGTTCGTCTGCTCCTGGTAAGGCGAGCGATAGTTCCTCGAGAAGTTCGCCTTCGTCTGCACCTCTTGCGTCTGCACATGGCCCGCAGTCGGCGTCGCGCCGCAACCAGTCACCACCGTCGTGGAGCAGGTAGAACCAGCCGCATTGCTGAACGGTACGTTCGTTGTCGTCGATGGCACTTGGTTCGTGCCGTTCTCCTGCACCGTGTCCAACTGGTTGCCCAGGGCCAGGCGGTCATAGAACAAACCAAATCCCGCGCGCACCACTACAGCCGGCCCACCGCTCTTCTTCTTGCCTACGCCGTAGGCCAGCGCCACACGCGGTGCAAAGTCTGCCTTGTCATGGATGAAGTTTTGCGTCTCATATCGAACACCGTAGCTGAATGTCACATTCGGCTTCGGCTTCCAATCATCCTCTGCATACAGGCCTGCATCCACGGTCGTGGCCTTGGTTGTCGGCTGGTTGTAAGTCACAATCGAGAATTGGCTCGGCGTGCCGTTGATGTAGTTCTGCAGCGCTGTCGCTGTCGCAGTACTCAGGAACGTGAAAGAGCCATTTGAGTTTGCATTGGTCGTATTCGTATCAAACGTCTGCCGCACGCGCCCGCCAAACCGGATAAAGTTGTGCGCCAATGCAATGGACGTGTAGTTCTGGTACTCGAAGTGGTTCTGCACATCTTTCGTCGTCCCTGTGCTGGCATCGCCGCCTGTCACAAAGCCACCGGCAACGGAAAGTTGCGGCGTCGTATTCAAGGGCGTATCCGCCGTTGAGCTGCGCTGCCACTCAAAGTGGATCTCGTTGATGACCTTCTGCGAAAGTGTCGCATTTTCGCTGATCTGGACGTCCTGCTCGCCTTGCGTCGCCGTATAAGCGTTATCAGGCAACTGGATTCCACCGATGCCCTGATTATTCAGCGTTGCATGTTCGTCGCGATACCGCATCGTCAAAGTATTGTTTGCGCCCAATGCCAGATCCACGCGCGGACTCACGTCATAACGCGTCTGCGGAGCGGCAACCGCCGCCGTATATTGAAGGAAGTTCAGTGTCTCGCAACCCGTCGTCTGTCCCGGCGCGCACGGTGTTCCTGGGTTCGCAATCTCCGAGTAGAGAGACTCCGGATCGATGATCGAGTTGTTCTGAATATCGCGGTACTGGCCGCCAAACGTGAACGACGAGTTCTTATTGATCGGCCCGCTGATCTGTCCGTTCAGCAAGAACGTGTGGTACGCCGGTTGTGGCACACCCGCCTGCACGATCGGGCTGCCCGTATTCAATGCATTGTCATTCGCGTTGAACTGAAAGCCGCCGTGAAACTGGTCCGAGCCCGGCTTCGTGAAGATCTCCACGCGCCCGAAGCCCGGCTTGTCATACTGTGCCGAGAACGGGTTCTGGTTGATGCGGATCTCGCGGATCGACTGCTTCGGCGGCAACTGTCCACCCGTAAAGCCATCGATGTAGAACTGCGCTCCATTCGGTCCTGCCGCCGGTCCGGCCAGCGCCTCCAACTCGCTCTGCAGATCGTCCGGGTCGTCCGACAGTGCATCCAGGTCCTTGCCTGCCAGCACTGTCGCACTGGCATTGCTGTCCGGATCAACGGACAACTGCGCCGCCGTGTCATCCACGTTGATCGTCACGTCTGTGCCCACCTGCATCTTCACGTCGAACGTCTGTCCCGCCACGCCTGGCAGCACCTTCATGTTCAGCGCCGAGTACGTCGCAAACCCCGGCATCTGCACCACCAGCGTGTACGTCCCCGGAGGCACCGTCAAGCTGTACGTGCCATCGCTGCCCGAGCTCATCTGCTTCGCCGCCGCTCCCTTGCTCGGCGTCAGCGTCACCTTCGCGCCCGGAATCAGCGACCCATCCGGATCGACCACCGTGCCATGCACGCGCGTTCCCGCACTCGCCGGTGCTGCTTGCGCGGTCGCCATCGGGACTGCGGCAGCCGTCTGGGCCGCCATCGTCATCGCCCCCGGCGCCAGCCCTATAGCAGCGGCTGTCGTGTAAATCCACATCTTCATCGTCTGCTTACGCAAAAACATTGTCTCTCCTAATAGCTATCTCACTAGCAGTTGCACGGCCTGCACCGGCTCCCACCGACAGAACTTTCCTTACGCCTCGTGCACGTGTTACGAGGCCCACTTCTCTGCACTCATCTCGATCCGCCTTCCAGCGCCCGGAGGGCTTCTTTGGGCTTACCGGCCACCGCCGCCAGCAGCATCCGCTCCCTCTGCGCCACTGCCCAGGCTCCACGGCGACAGCGTCATCTCTCCGGAAGGCGAGGCCGTCAACAACGGCTCCACGCCAACCACCATCGTTACAACGGTGCTCTTACCCGGGTCTTCAGCCGGCGAACTCGCCACGATCATCACGGCCTCACCCGTCTTAAGGTTCGCGACTGTCTCCGTCGGCAGCCGCGACAACATCTGCGAAAGGTCCGCGCCTCCGCGGCCCGCGCGCTGCGCCGATCCAGTCGAGTTCGCCGCCCCGCGCCCTGCCCTGCGCTAGTGCCCTTCATCCGCGCTGCAATCATCTCCGCCATCCGCGGAGCGATCCGCCGCACGTTGCTCTTCGGCGTGACCGTTACCGTCACCATCTTCTTCGTCGCCAGGTCCTTCAGCGTAACCGTCCCCGCTGAAGCATCCACTACTGTCAGCAGCCCGGAGAAGTTCCTGAACGTCCCCGCCACCATCTCGTCTGCGGTAATCGTCAGCCCGTCCATAGCCTTGGTGCCGCGCACCCTCAGCTGGTCGCCTACCTTCACAGCCGTCAACGGGCACACCGTCGCATCCGTAAAGCTCACCGAATCGCCCGAGTAGTGCCGAATCACCGTCGATGGCGTCACCGCCACCGTCACTGTCTTCAGCCCGCTGGAAAGCTCAACCTTGCTGCCGGCTACATCGACGCTCTTCACAATGCCGCCGATGCCCTGCGTCCACGCCGCCTCTTCTGCGGCATGGCTCTGCGCAATCGCCGCCGCCTTCAGCACATACATCTTGGACGCCGCCAGCGTCGTGCCCGTATCGCCCGCGGTGCCCAGCACGATCGCCTTGTCGCCCACCACAATGTCGGCCACTGTGCCCGCCTTCGCGTCCTTCGCCGCAGCTCCGGGCGGCACAATCAGCACCTTCGTCGCAGGTGACACCGTCACCGTGTAGTCCTGCCCCGCCGAAGTGGTCAGCGTCAATCCGTTCGCGGATGTCGCCTTTACCGTCCCGGCCTGGTGTGGGGTCTGGGCCGTCATCGTGCGCGGAACCATCAGCGCCACCGCTGCTACCGCGACCATCGTTCCCCGTTGCAACCAGCGTCTTTGCATCTCTTGTCTCACAATCTTTCGGCTCCACCTGTGCCCTCATACTGCATCAAATAGGCTGCACTTCCAGTGGGTCTATCATTGATACGAACGAGGCAGTCAAAAGTTTCTACGCAGCCGCCACTTCCAGCTGTGAAATTATCTCCGTCGTAAAACGACAGGGCGCGGACCGCATTGGCCGCGCCCCTTGAACCTTAAGCCTCGCCTAAGGCAGCGATACACCATCCGCCATCGGCAGCTCCAGCCTGCTTCCATCGTAGATCGTGATCGTCTCCGCCTTATACGCGTCCGCCGGCGCCTTCATAATGTTCTCCACATACGTCTGCGGGTTGCGGTCGTACAGCGGAAACCAGCTCGACTGCACCTCCACCATCATCTTGTGCCCCGGCAGAAACGTGTGGTCCACGCCATGCAGGCTCCACTTGTACTCGGTCACCTCGCCAGCCTTCACCGGCTCGGGATCGGTAAAGCTCTTCCGGTACCGCCCCCGCAGAATCTCCTCGGCCACCATCAGCTGATACCCGCCCTCACTCGCCGGATACACATCGACCAGCTTCACAATCCAGTCGCCATCCGTACCTGTCGTCGCCGCCTTCAGGTCGGCGACCACATCACCCGTCACCGTCACAGGGCTCTTCAGCTCCGCCGTCGAGAAGTTCGCCAGGTCCTTGCGGTCGCTCACAAAACGCTGGTCCTCCACCAGCCACGTCCGCCACGTCGAACCCACACCATACGTCGACTGCACCGGCCGGTGCCGGTACGGAATCGGGTTCGCAGGGTCAGCCACATACGAAGCCGACTTCTTCTCCGCACTCGGCTTCGCAAACCCCAGCTTCCCTGCCGGATCGAGATACGCATCCTGCTCATGGAACCCCTGCTTGGGAGGCCACACCGCATAGCGGTGCCACTGGTTCTCCCCCGTCCGGAAGCTCGCCGTGTCCTTCAAGTCGAACCCTGGCTTGTCCTTCAGATACCACTCGAAGAACGGTGCCTCAATCTTCGTCCGGTAGTAAGCGCCGGTCTTCTCGTCACCGAACATCACCGTGCCAAACTTCCCGCCCAGCTCATCGCCCGGCCCGCGTGACCACCCACCATGGTTCCACGGTCCCAGCACCAGGTACACCTTGTGCGCCCCGGTCGTCTCGCCAGTCTCATCCGCCGGCTCATGCGGCCGCAACGCCGCATACTCCGCTTGCGTGCCCCACATATCTTCCTGGTCCCAGTACCCGCCCACCTCCAGAGTCGGCACCTCCGGCTCATGCAGATGCGGCTCCACCGCCATATCGCGCCAGAACTTCACATAGCTCGGCTGCGACAGGAACACCTTAGCCGTCGGCAGCTCCGTCATCCCCGCCGCCTTCGCCGCGCCCTCGAAATTCACGTGGCTCAGAAAGAAGTCGTACTGGTCCTCCTTCGAGTTCGCGCGAACGTCCGTCTTCTGCGCCTCCAACTCCTGCACGTAGTCGAACCCATACGTCTCGCGAAACGCCCCGTTATGGAAGAAGTCATCGCCCAGCCAGATGTTGGTCATCGGCGCCTGCGGGCTGATCGCCTTCACCGCCGGATGCGCATCGATCCCCGCCATCATTGACAGGAACCCCGGATAGCTCACTCCCAGCACACCCACGCGCCCATTGTTGTTCGGCACATGCTTCAGCAGCCAGTCGATCGTGTCGCGCGTGTCCGTCGTCTCGTCCACGTCGTCCTTCGTCGTGTGCGCAACGATCGGTCTGTTCATCACAAACTTCCCACCCGACTCATACCGCCCGCGGATGTCCTGCTCCACATAGATGTACCCGCTCTCCGCCAGCTCCGGCTTGCCCAGCTTCACCGTCGTCGGCGTATCCCCATCCACGCCATACGGCGTCCGCGTCATCAGAAACGGCAGCGGCGCTCCGCTCTTCTCGCTGCCCACCGGCCGCAGGATGATCGTGTGCAGCGTCACGCCATCGCGCATCGGGATCATCACCTCGGCCCGCTCATACTCCGGCCCGTGATAGTCCTTCAACATCTCTGCGATCCGCGAATCCCGCGCCTGTTCGGCAGTCTGTGCCGGCTTCGTCTGCGCCGCCATCACACCCGCCACACACATCCACACCGCCGCCGCTATCTTCGCTCCGCGCATCCATCGCTCCTCGAAATCATTCGTATTCGTACCTACGATAAAAACACAAAAGCCTTCCATCATTCGACGAAAGGCCCTTGCTCATCTGGAAAACGTCGCTTAGGTCAGGTTGCTCGGCACCGGGCTCGTCTCACAGACCCAGTTATTCCGCGAGTGCGCCCCATCGCAGAACGGGCGCTTCTCGCTCATCCCGCAGCGGCACAGGCTGACCGCCGGCTTGCCCGTCAGGTCCCACTCTTTGCCGTCGGCGTCCTTCAGCACAATGTGCCCTTCCACCCGCAGCGGCCCATTCGGACGCACCGTAATATGCACTGTCGCTTCTGACATCTTGGAATCCTCCGTTCCACCTCAGCATACCAGTGGCACTCTCGCGCCTGCTCTATCCTCTATCCCCTGTCCTCTATCCTCTGCTTCAAAGCTCCGCCATCACCTCATCCACAAAGCACCATCCCCAGCTCTCGCCCGGCTCCACTGACCGCATCACCGGATGCTTGCTCGTATGAAAGTGCTTGGTCGCATGTTTGTTCGGCGACGAGTCACAGCACCCTACATGCCCACAGATCAGGCACTCACGCAGATGCACCCACCCCGACCCCATCGCGAGGCACTCCGGACAGCCCCGCGCATGGCTCACCCGCGCACTCGGAATCTTCTTCAACTCCGCATCCACATCGTCAAAGTGATGACATGCCATCTCTGTCCTCCTTGTTGTCCTTCGCGTTATTCGCGTTATTCGCGTTATTTTCGTTCGCCAGCTAATTCACAAATCAACTACCGCCCTTGTCTTCTCGCGCCATCTCCCAATGATGCCCGAACGGGTCGCGCACTCCGCCGACCCTCCACCCATGATCATCCTTCATCGGACAGATCGGCACCGCACCCTCTGCCACCGCGCGCTCCCACAGAGCATCCGGATCACTCACCATCAGGATCAGCCGCGTCGTCACCGCATGCACGCTCTCCGGGCTCACGTTCCGATGCTCGACATCCTCATCCGCCAGCCAGAACTCCGCGCCACCCACCGCCATCCTCGCAACGACACCCTTCTCATTGTCGATCAACAACAACCGCTGCGCCCCAAACGCCCGCTCATAGAACGCAACCGCCTCCACACCGCGCCCCTTCTTCACCGAAACCCAGGGAACAATCGTCGTCTCCGCCATGGCTCCTCCAACCCTGCCATCTACTTCAACCCAGCCACAACCCTTTGCGCCGCCAGCAGCTCCTTGATCCCTGCCTCGGCCACATCCAGCATCTCGTTCAACTGCGCCCGCGAATACGTCCCCTTCTCCGCCGTTGCCTGCGTCTCCACCAGCCCGCCGCCCGACGTCATCACCACATTCATATCCACCTCGGCCCGCGAATCCTCCGAGTAGTCCAGATCCAGCAACACGCGCCCGTCCACAATCCCTACGCTCGTCGCCGCCACCATCTCCTTTAGCGGGCTCTCCTTGATTGTCCCGGCATCCACCAGCCTCCCCAGCGCAATCGCCAGCGCCGCACAGGCTCCCGTAATCGCCGCCGTCCGCGTCCCGCCATCGGCCTGCAGCACATCGCAGTCCAGAATCACCGTCCGCTCGCCCAGCAGCTTCATGTCCACCACGCTGCGCAGGCTCCGCCCAATCAGGCGCTGGATCTCATGCGTCCGCCCACCGATCTTGCCCTTCTCAGCCTCCCGGGGACTCCGAGTCAGCGTCGCCCGCGGCAGCATCCCATACTCTGCCGTCACCCAACCGCGTCCCGAGTTCCGCATCCACCCCGGCACCCCGTTCTCCACGCTCGCATTGCACAGCACCCGCGTGTGCCCCACCTCAATCAGCACTGACCCCTCGGCCGTGGCCACAAACCCCGGCGTCAGCTTCAGCGGCCTTGCCTCCGCCGCTCCCCGTTCCTCACTGCGAAACACCTGTTCCATCGTTCCTCACTTCGTCTCTGTTCTGTCGCCAGTCAACGTCTCTGGCATCTGCCATCATAGTGTGCGGAGAACACCCTGCCTCGCTGCAGCCCATTTCGGTGCCCAGCGTTCCAATTCGGAACAGTTTCCCGAGCTGGTTGCTTTGCGAATCGTCCACGGTACTGTCGTTACCCGTATAAAGACCTTTCTTAGCAATTCTGCCGAGTTTCGAGGCTTTCTATATGTTACTTTCTCATCAGGCAACCCAATTGATCCGCTGAGATGCTTCTGTCGTTCTCCCCCCACGCCCGCTCGAGCGCAGAAAAAGCAAAAACGAACGCGAATCAGCTCCAGCTTTAGAACCACTCTGGAACTCACCGCACAGACAAGAACGTGACGCTCACATTCCGGAACAACTCGGAGAACACCATGCAAGCACACTCGCAGAGTACCCACGCTGTGCGGGATCCGTTACAGGCTCCCGGTTTTCCGGTCGATTCCACATCGGCCGAAAGCCGTTGCCTTACCTCTGTTTTGCCCAGTGTGGCTCAAGGGATTGGTCTAGCCCACGATGCCGGCAATCTCTTCGCTGCGCTCAATCTCTACTGTGATCTTCTGAGTGCCCCTGGGGTTCTGCGTCCTGAACACAGTCATTACATCACCGAACTCCGCCAGCTCACCGAGCGCAGCAACCGTTTGGTACAAAAACTCCTCACAACCCCTCAGCAACCCCAGCCCGGCGCACCACTCCTTGTAGAGGCCGCCCAGCAGGCACCCGAAGCCCCCAACGCCGCCCATATCCTGCGCGAGATCGAGCCTCTGCTCGTGGCCATCGTCGGACGCTCCGCAACGGTCTCCGTCAAAACGCCGCGCGCTCTGCCCACACCGCCTCTGCCCGCTGAAACCCTTGAGCGCATTATCGTCAACCTGGTCCGCAACGCGGCCCAGGCCATCGAGTTCGCACCGCTACGGTGTATTGGTGGGTACATCCGAGTCTCTCTCGCGACACTCGCTGGGCACCTTCGCCTCACCGTCGAAGACAATGGCCCCGGCATGCCCGTCACCACAGTGGCTTCGTTCCTCTCGCCGGCTCCCTTGCCCCAGAACGCACGCCGCGGCCTCGGCCACCGCATCGTTCACGAACTCGTCACCGGCAGCGGCGGTACTCTCTCGTTCAAGGTACGTCCTGGACGAGGCACGACCGTCTCTATACAGTGGCCTGTACCCGCTATCGCGAAACCAGGTCCTTCTGGGACCGCGTCTGCATCCACGCGCGGCAACCGGAGGCTCGGAGTTGTCACATGCTAGATCGCAGGCCTTCTGTACATCTTTTATCTAAGTCTCCAGTCTCGATTGACTCTGCCAGGGTTCAGCCCATCGTGAACCCGGACGTAGCCGGTCTGACACGCAACGCCGCCGGTCACCAGCCACTTTATCCTGCGGGAGCCGGCGACTCCCAGCTTCCGCAGATGCATCTGCTCATCGTCGATGACGATCCCCCTGTGCGCCACGCCTGCGCGGAGATCGCCGCCGGGCTCGGCTTCGTCACCCTCATCGCCGAGTCGGTCCCCGCTGCCCACGCCGTTCTAGCCCGCAGTCCAATCGACCTCGTCCTGCTCGACCTCAAACTCCCTGGCGGCGGTGGCCTCCCCCTGCTTGAGGAGATCCGCTCCAAGGCCCCCGACACCGTCGTTGTCGTCATGACCGCCTTCGCCACCGTCAACTCCGCTGTCGAGGCCATGCGCATCGGCGCGGGTGATTACCTCACCAAGCCTTTCTCCCTCGAAGAGCTCTCCACCGTCCTCGAACGCGCCGCCCACCGCCGCGCCTTCGACGCCGAATCCCGCACCCTCCGCGAACGCCTCCGCTCCGGCAAGGGCATGGGCAACCTCATCGGCAGCTCCCCGGCCATGGAGAAGCTCTACCGCATCCTTTCCAAGGTCGCCAACACCACCCACCCGGTACTCATCCTCGGTGAAGCCGGCACCGGCAAGGAGCTCGTCGCCCGCACTATTCACGGTAACGGCCCCACCGCCGAAAAGCCTTTTATCGCCGTCGACTGCGCCTCCGTCCTCCCCTCGCTCATCGAAGCCGAACTCTTCGGCTACGTCAAAGGCGCGGCTCCTGCGAATCTGCGCTCCCCCGCCTCCTCCAAAATCGGGCTGCTCGCCGCCGCGGACGGCGGCACCGTCTTCCTCGACGAGATCGCCGAGCTCCCTCTCGATCTCCAGACCCGCCTGCTCCGCGCTCTGCAGGATCGCGAAGTCCGCCCCATCGGCGGTATCACGGGCACGCCCACTAACGTCCGCATCCTCGCCGCCACCAACCACGACCTCCTCGCCATGGTCGAGACCGGCCGCTTCCGCAAGGACCTCTACTTCCGCCTCAACATCGTCAGCCTGCACATCCCGCCCCTGCGCGAGCGCATGTCCGACGTCCCTCTGCTCTCCGCCCACGTCCTCGACCGCATCCGCCGCGACAACGGCCTCGCCTACACCTTCGCCGACGATGCGCTCCGCCTTCTCATGGAGTACAACTGGCCCGGCAACGTCCGCGAGCTCGAGCACTCCATCGAGCGCGCCTGCGCGCTCTCCAGCGGGCCCGTGCTGCACCTCGGCGACTTCCCCACCCAGCTCCAGAACCACCGCGAGCATATGCAGCACCGTCACGAGCCCGCCACCCCAGCTCCCTCTGCCGTGATCATCGGTGCACTGCCCAAGGTTGAACCCCACGTCGTGCTCTCCATCGCCGAGCTCGAAAGGCAAGCCATCCTCAACACCATCCGCGAGCTCAAAGGCGACAAGCTCATGGCCGCCCGCCTCCTCGGCATTGGCAAAACCACGCTATACAGAAAGCTGAAGGAGTACGGCTTGAGCGACGATTTGTAAAGTAAGCACATCTCCGCGGCAGGCGCCCCGCATCTCCTGCACGCTCTCCATCATCCAACGCTCCCATCCAGAGGGGCCACATCGGATTCGTATCGCCTCTTCTTTCAGGTCTCACCATACTTCCAGAGAAGCAACCCACGCACAACAACCGCTGGACTGCATCACTGCCTTGAAGAGGGACCTGCATGACCACTACTATTCTGCTCGTCGCGTCGGAGATCGCAGCCACTCCCGTCGCCGCCGCCATCCGTAAACAACTCGACGCTGAAGTCCAGATCGTTCCCAGCCGCCGCTCCGCTGTCGCCTTGCTGCGCCGCAACGATTTTGCGCTCATCATCCTCGAAGAGAGCCTTACCACAGCCGATCCCGAAGCCGCCGACCAGCTCTACAAGGCTGCCTCCGGCGCTCTGCTGCTCGAGATCAACTTTGTCCTCTCCAACGCCGAACGCATCGTCCGCCATGCCCGCGCTGCGCTCACCCGCCGCGCTCAGGACCGCGCCCAGGCACGCATCGCCGCTACCGCCGCGCTCAACAGTGAGCTCGCCTCCACGCTCGCCGGCCTGCTCCTCCAGTCGCAGCTGGCCCTCCGCGAAGCCCCGCCCGCCCAGCAACCCAAGCTGCGCCACGTCGTCGAACTAGCCTCCGATCTCCGCGACCGCCTCCGTGCATAAAGCAAGGGGACAGGGGATAGAGGACAGTGTCGATGCGACACCTGCTTTTCTCTATCCTCTATCCCCTGCTTCTCCCCCTGTACAATCTCTAACGAAGGCAATCCGTTCCACACAGGAACAAATCTCTCAGGGGAAAACAATGAAGCTCACACCCGGAAAGCTCGCCGGCCTCAAGGCCGTCTCCGACGCGCGCAACGTCATCGCCGCTGCTGCCATGGACCAGCGCGGTTCTCTCCAGAAGTCTCTCAGCAAAGAGCGTGGCACCCCCGCCACCGGTCATGACCTCGAGGTCTTCAAGTCGCTCGTCACCGACGTCCTCACCCGCCACGCCTCCGCCATCCTGCTTGACCCCGAGTTCGGCCTCCCCGCTTCCAAGGAGCGGAACGGCAAAGGCCTCCTCCTCGCCTACGAGAAGACCGGCTACGACGCCAACACCCCCGGCCGCCTGCCCGACCTCCTCGACCACTGGAGTGTCCGCCGTCTCAAGGAAGCCGGTGCCGACTGCCTCAAGATCCTCCTCTACTACACGCCTTTTGAAAAGCCTGAGATCAACGAGATCAAGCACGCCTGGATCGAGCGCATCGGCGACGAGTGCCGCGCCAACGACATCCCCTTCTTCCTCGAGTTCGTCGGCTACGACGAGACCGGCGCCGACGAAAAGTCCGTCGCCTACGCAAAGAAGAAGCCCTCCGTCGTCGCCGGCGCGATGAAGGAGTTCTCCAAGGACCGCTACGGCGTCGACGTCCTCAAGGTCGAGGTCCCCATCGTCATGGAGTTCGTTGAAGGCACCAACGCCTTCAAGGGCGAAGCCGCTTACACCCGTGAAGAGGCTCTCGGCCTCTTCCGCTCCGTCGGGGAGTCCACCGAGAAACCGTTCATCTATCTCTCCGCCGGCGTCTCCAACCCCGTCTTCATCGAAACCCTCGAGCTCGCGGGCGAATCTGGCGTCGCCTTCAACGGTGTCCTCTGCGGCCGCGCCACCTGGAAAGACGGCATCCCCGTCTACGCCAAACAAGGTGCCGAAGCCTTCAAGCAATGGCTCGAAACCACCGGCGTGGAAAACATCGAAAACGTCAACAAGGCACTCCAATCTGCCACCCCCTGGACCAGCAAGGTCCAGTCCTAACTCATCTTCCCCACACCGCAACACCAAGCCCCATGCCAAAGCATGGGGCTTCGCCTTTCTACCCCGACTTCCTACTTCCGATAGCATCATCCCAGATGCCCGCCGAGCCACAACCCACTCACCGCCTTCTGCCCCTCGACGGCCTCCGTGGCCTCGCGGCTCTGGTCATCGTTCTCTATCATCTCTTCGTCGCCGGCTGGTCCACCTCACCCACGCTGCATCTCATCCAGAAATTCACCACCGCCGGCTGGGTCGGTGTCGATCTCTTCTTCGTCCTCTCCGGATTCCTCATCACTGGCATCCTCCTCCGCACCCTCGACGCCGACCCCACCCAAACCCGCCGCGCCTACTTCCGCGCCTTCTACGCCCGCCGAGCGCTCCGCATCTTTCCGCTCTACTACCTCGTCGCCTTCACCGCCATCGCCTTCCCGGCCTTCCTTCGGCTCCACTGGCAGGGCCTCCAATGGCTCTACCTCACCGACCTCCAGAACAACATCGGCATCCTCCTCCGCACTCACCACTTCGCCGCCCATCCGCCCGACCTCTCCGCCATTGAGCACCTCTGGACCCTCGGCCTCGAAGAGCAGTTCTACCTCGCGTGGCCCATCGTCCTCTTCCTCATCCGCGACCGCCGCCGGCTTCTCCGTGGCTCAGTCTTCGCCTGCGCCGCAGCACTCGCCCTCCGCATCGCTCTCTGGGCCATCCACGCGCCGCAAGACATCGTCGCCAACGCCACACCCTGCCGCTTCGACGCCCTCCTCATCGGCTGCTGCCTCGCCCTCGCTCTCGACAGAACCCCACAAGCAGCCCTCACCGCTGCCGCCCGCGACCGCCTCATCGCACTCGCCCGCTCCGCATGCCTCATCACACTCGCAACCATCCTCGTCATCGCCGTCGCGCGCCACAGCTTCGCCAACGAGGACCCCGCCGCCTACACCCTCGGCTTCACGCTCCTCGACATCTTCTTCGCCGCGCTCATCCTCCTCAGCCTCCAGCCCGGCAGCGCCGCCGGACGCCTCTTCTCCATCGCACCGCTCCGCACCCTCGGCACCTACAGCTACGGCCTCTACATCTACCACGAGCTCATCGCCGCGCTCCTCAAGGCCCCACTCCGCGCCATGCTTGAAGCCCACCACTCCAAACTCTTCGCCGTCCTCGCCGGCGCGGCCCTCCTCACCGCTCTTTCGCTAGCAGTCTCGGTCCTCAGCTACCACCTCTTCGAGCAGCCATTCCTCCGCCTCAAACGCTACTTCCCCTATGAGACCTCCCACGCCTGAGCCTTTCTACTCCCTAATCCCTATTCCCTACTCCCCGATCTCCGGCCTCTCCCCCGCAACCCCAAACGCATTCTCCAACCGCGTCCCAGCCGCCACCATCGTCCCCTCACCAAATAGCTGCCCCACCAGCGTCACCCCATGCGGAACCCGCCGCGGAGGCGAAAACTTCTTCAACGGCTTCTCAGGATTCGGAGCCCAATCACTCCGCTCCTCCGTCACCTCCACAAACCCGGCCCGCAGCGTCAGGCTCGGATGCCCCGTAAAGTTCGTAATCACCAGAAACTCATCGCGCAGACTCGGCACCAGCAGCAGGTCCACCTGCGCCATCACCTTCGCAAACTCCACCGCAACCTTCCGCCGCAGCCGGTCTGCCTGCACAAAGTCCACCGCGCTCAAAAACCGCGACTGCCGAAACGTATTCGGCCACGCATCGGGCACCTGCATCTTCAGCTCATCCACCTGATGGTTCAGCGTGATCTCCTCAAACGCCGCCGCGCTCTCCGCAAACAAAATCACATTCAGCGAGTCATACGGCCAGTCCGGCAGACTCACCTCCACCAACTCCATCCCCAGCTTCCTCGCCGTAGCCATGGCCGCACGATCAACATCCGTCGCTGGAGCCTCCTCCATCCACTTCGGAAAGTACCCAACCTTCAGACCGGCAATATCGCCTTTGCCTTTTTGGTTGTCATTCCCGTAGGGAATCTGCTTCTCCAGCGTCGCCGCCGAACCCTCTGCCACGCAAGCGACATCCTTCCCATCCGGCCCACTGATCGCCCGCAGCACCAGCAGCGTGTCCTCCACATGTCGCGCCATCGGCCCCAGCTTGTCGCAGCTCCAGCTCAGCGCCATCGCTCCTGTCCTCGGCACCCGCCCAAACGTAGGCCTTAGCCCCGTTACGCCACACCGCATACTCGGCGACACGATGCTGCCCTGCGTCTCTGACCCAATCGCAAACCCCACCAGCCCCGCAGCAACGGCCGCACCCGGCCCTGCACTCGATCCCGAAGCTCCTTCATCCAGATTCCACGGGTTCTTCGTCTGCCCGCCAAACCACACATCGTTCAGCGCCAGCGCCCCCAGGCTCAACTTCGCAACAAGCACAGCCCCAGCCTCATTCAAACGCTTCGTGACAGTCGCATCTTCCACCGGCACCCGGTTCTCAAACGGCTCCGCACCCCACGTCGTCCGAATCCCCGCCGTATCCAGCAAATCCTTCGCACCCCACGGAATCCCATGCAGCGGCCCGCGATACTTCCCGGCCGCAATCTCCACATCGGCCTTCCGAGCCTGCTCCAGTGCATGCTCTTCCGTCAGCGTGATTACACAATTCAGCACGGGCTGATATTTCTTCAATCGCTCCAGATAAATCTTCGTCAGCCGCTCGCTTGTCAGCTGTTTCGACTTGATCCAATACGCCAGCTGGTACACACCGGCGAAGGCGATGGACGCATCATCCCCCGGCTCAATCTCTTCAGCCCTGAGCGCGCCCACCCAAAGATCATCTGTCAGCGACACGCACTCCAGCCCTCTATGCCCCGGGTTCCACACCGTCGCCGGCACATCCCCATACCCAATCTCCACCTTCCGGGGCCCCACCCGCCGCTCTACCACCGCCGCCATGCTCTGCTGCCAGTTCCCAGCGGCTTCCGCGCGGTCCTTCGCCGTCATCTCCACCTGCATCAGCTTCCCGGCAACCGCAAACGTCTCCGCATCCACCTTCGGCCCCACCGCAGCCGCCGTCCCAAAAGCCGTCGGAGCCCCCGGCGTCGCCTGTTGTGATCCAGCCTGCTGCGGAGGCACACCCTGCGGCGTCTGCCCCTCAGCCCTCACCGCCATCGCCGCCCCCATCAACCCCATCGAACCTTTCGCCAAAAACTCCCGTCGCGACTTCGTCATCACCTCTCCCATCTCCAGCTTTAATTTTCGTCAGGGTATACCACCCCCGTCGCTCTACGACCTTCGCGGCATCAAATCCTGTCAAGCAATTTTCAGCGCAACCAATTCATTCCAAAGCAAATAGAACAGACCTGTCCTCGCCGCAATCCGCTATAATAGAACTAGAACAAAACCACAAAAGCTCGTCAGGTCAAAACGCTCAAACCACCGGGATCAGACCTTCACAAGTCCGCCGCTAACTCCAATTCGCTCCGGATTTTAGATCAAAAAGTACCCGGGGGGGGAGCCCCAGGGGTCCATCCACAACTTCTCAACCGTCGCCGACGTCCAACACTACGAATGCCGATCGCCAGTCTTACCCTCGAGCTCGCCATCGAGCACGCTCAATCCCTCAAAGACCGCCGCCAGGCCGTCCGCTCCCTCAAAGACAAGCTCCGTCACAGCTTCAACGTCTCCGTCGCCGAGCTCGACGAGGCACTCGTCTGGAACCGCGCCACCCTGGGTATCGTCGCCATCTCCAGCTCCCCCGGCTACCTCGCCGGCCAGCTCCGCGAGGTCGAATCCGCCGTCCGCCGTCTCTGCCCCGCCCTCGGCTGCGATATCCTCGACAGCTTCATCGAATCCGACGTCGTCCTCGACGCCCCCGAACCCGGCCCACCGGCATCCGGCTGAAAGTGCCGAAATAAGAGCGCCTTTCGTCCTGTGCCGCACCCTTCACGCAGTGATACCCTGAAATGTCGATATCTATGCCAGAGCAGAGAGCAAAAACCTATCACCGCGGCAGAGTCGCCAGCACCTTCACCGAGGAGATCACGGCGATGCTGGAAGGCGAGCTCTCCGATCCCCGCATCGCGCCCTGCCACGTCACCGAGGTCGTCCTCGCCCCCGGCGGTAAGAGCTGCCGTGTCTTCATCGCCGTCACCGGCAACGAGAAGGAAGAGGAGGACACCCTCGCCGGCCTCATGGCCGCCCGCGGGTACATCCGCAGTGAGATTCGCTCCCGTATGGGGGTACGCCACGTCCCCGAGCTGACCTTCGCCATCGACCGCTCCGAAAAGGTCAATGCGCGCATGGACGAGCTCTTTGGTCGCGTGGAGAAGCACAAGGAAAAGCTCGAACGTCGCTCCGCCCGCAAGGCCACCGGAACTAGCCCGGAGCCTACGCAGGGATCGGCGCATGAGAAACATTCGAGTTAGTTGGTGAGCGCCATTGGTTAGTCGGGCCTCGAGAAGAGTCGAAATTTGACCCATCCAATATCGCCGGGTTGTTCGTTTCTTGGCTGAGACCCTGTCTCAACCAGGGCAGGAAGAGCTAGTTGTCCCATGACGAATGAAGAGTCCATCCGCGCACTGCTGAACCTTATCAGCGAGCGCAACACGTTTCTGATCACCTCCCACGCCCGGCCCGACGGTGATGCCATCGGCTCGTCTGTTGGCCTCATGCACCTGCTTGAGGCCATGGGTAAGCGCGTCACCGTCGCCTTCAGCGACCCTATCCCCGAGCAGTTCCAGTGCCTCGATGGCGTCGAACGCATCGTCCACAACCTCCCGGCGGAGCTCCCTGACGCGGCCATCCTCCTCGAGTGCGACTCCATTCAGCGCACCGGCTTCACCAGCATTCCGGCCGCCTATACCATCAACATCGACCACCACCTCAGCGGCCGCAACTACGCGGACTTCAACTGGATCGACCCGCGCGCCTGTGCCGTCGGCGCCATGGTCTACGATGTCGCCATCGCCGCCAAAGTCCCCATCAGCACCGCCATGTCGGACTGCCTCTACACCGCAGTCCTCACAGACACCGGCTCCTTCAACTACCCCGGCACCAGCGCCTCCACCTTCGCCCTCGCCGGCCATCTCATCCAGTGCGGCACAGACGCCAACCGCATCGCGCAGGCCATGTACTTCTCCAACCCGCCCGGCAAGGTCCGCCTGCTCGGCGCGGCGCTTTCCAAGATGCACATCAAAGGTGAAGTCTGCTGGAGCGTCATCAGCCAGGACGACCTAGCCCTCGCCGGCGCCACCGCGGAGGACTGCGAAGGCGTGGTTAACCACCTCATCAGCATGGCCGGCATCGAGGCTGCCATTCTCCTCCGCCAGCAGGAGAACCTGGACGAATATCGCCTCAGCCTCCGCAGCAAAGGCATCGGTAAACTCGACGTCTCCCGCGTCGCCGAGCACTTCGGTGGCGGCGGACACCGCACCGCCTCCGGCTGCACACTGCGAGGCACCGCCGCCAGCATCGTCGAACGCCTACTGCACTATCTCGACGCCCTGCTCAACGACCCCGCCTCCCAAACCCACACCGGACGCCCAGTCAACTCTCCCGGCAGGTCCTCAACTCTGTTAGCCTAAGGGACGTTTGAGGAGTTCCTCGCGGTGTCAGCCAGGTTTCCCCTGCTGCCACCCCCGGCACTCCCCCAAACACCTCAAGCAAAGTTTTGACGGACACTCCCCAATCCGTAGAGCTGGTGACGGAAGACCCCGCCGCCGCGGGCGCATCAGCGTCCTCCGCCCTCGGGTCGTTCCTGCAGCGCCTGCGGGGCATGGTACACACCCGCCTCGGCCTCGACCTCGGCGAACTGGCCGTCCTCCTTGTCTTCAGCTGTTACTTTCTCTTCTACGGCCTGGTTCCGCTCTTCGGCGGCGACCAGCTCGGCCTCGTCGGTGCCGACGAGCCACGCTACGCCCAGATCGCCCGCGAGATGCTCGCTGCGCACTCCACCGACTGCCATGAGGTTCACGCGCGCATCACGCCACACAGCCTCCGCCTCAAGGACCTCCGCGCCTCCTACGTCTGCCTCACCGGCGGCACCATCACGCCCATCCTCTACGGCAAACCGTGGCTGGAGAAGCCCGCCCTTTACTACTGGCGCACCATGGGCTTCTATAAGGAGCTCGGTGTCTCCGACTGGTCCGCGCGAATACCCTCGGCCACCGGCGCGCTGGCCCTCATCATCCTCGCCTTCCTGCATCTGCGAAGATTCAGGCCTGGAGGCCACCTCGACGCCGCACTCATCATGGTCAGTTGCGTCGCCATCGTCGCCTTCGCCCGAGGCGCGTCCACGGACATGCAGCTAGCCGCGCCCTTCTGTATAGGCATGCTCGGTTGGTACGCCTGGTATGAGACCGGGAAGAAATTCTGGCTCTTCGATCTCTACTTCTTCAACGCGGCTGCAACCCTAGCCAAAGGCCCTGTCGCGCCCTTCATGGCGCTTGTCATCATCTGCCTCTTCCTCGGCCTTCGCCGTGAGTGGTCAGCCCTCCGCCGCACCATCTGGATTCCCGGCGTCCTCCTCTACTTTGCGATGGTTCTGCCCTGGTACATCGCCGTCCAGCGCCGCAACCCCACCTTCTTCCGCGAATTCTTCCTCGAGCACAACCTCGAGCGCTACGCCACCGATCTCTACCGCCACCACCAGCCGGCGTATTACTACATCATCGTCCTCATCCTCGGCCTCATGCCCTGGACGGTGCTCTCCATCCGCGCCCTCATCGACGGCCTTCAAATCTCCATCGCCGAGTGGGCTGTCCGCTTCAAGCCGCAGCGTTACGTCGGCCACGTCCGCGCCGGCGACGCCTTTCCTGAGTTCCTCGTCCTCTGGGCGCTCTTTCCCATCATCTTCTTCTCGTTCTCTGGTTCAAAACTTCCCGGCTACATCCTGCCGTCCATACCACCGCTGGCCATCCTCACCGGCGACTATCTCTTCCGCATCCGTCGCACCGGAATCCCCGCGTGGCTGCTCTACGCCCACGCCGCCGCCACCGGAGTCATTACCTTCGTCCTTCTGCTCTGCCCGCAATACATGGTCTACCAGCGCATCATCCCCGCGCCCATTGAGTTCGTTAAGGCAGCCATCGGCGGCATTCTCGCGGCCCTCCTGGTTATCATCGTCGTTCGCCGCAACGGCGTGCAGCTCATCCGCACGGCCACTCTCATTCCGCTGGCCCTGCTCCTCTACTTCCTTCTCGGACGCAACGGCCACCTGCTCGACCTCAACTACTCCGCCCGTCCGCTGGCGCGCGAGATCGCCAAGGCCGCCCCTGACGTTACCCCGGTCGCCGAGCTCGACGTCCGTCGCGACCTCGTCTACGGCCTCGCCTTCTACCGCAATCAGGAAGTCCTCAACTACGCCAACGACGGCATCCCGTCCGAAGAGCACATCCTCGTCATCCCTACCCACGACACCGGCGACCTTGACCATCTCCTCCAGGGCCGCGTCTACCAACAGCTCTTCCTCTACGAAACGCAAGGCCTCTCCGTCTACAAGGTCTACCCCCGCAGCTGAACGCTCTACACTGTTACCTCACCACACCGGCAACATTCTTGGGTGCCCCATTCATGGCGGCTCTATCGAACATGAGTGGGGTGACGAACTCTGACTGCGCGCCCCATGACCTCGGCCCCTCAACTCGACGTCCTCGACCTCCGCCACTTCTCCGCGTCGCAGCTTCATCCCCTCTTGCGCGAGGAGGCCGCGCGCTGGCAAAACCGCCTCCAGTGGGACTACGCCCACGCCACCAACATCCTCCTCGACTACCTCGAAGGCCGCATCCTTCCCGGCCTCGTCGCCGTCGACACAGCCGACGGCAACCGCATCCTCGGCTATGCCTTCCACGTCTTCGAGGGCTCCAAGGCGGTCATCGGCGACATCTATGCCTTCGGTGAAACCGAGTCCACCACCAACCCCGTCGGCGACCTGCTCCTGCGCCACACTCTCGAAACCCTGCAAGCCACTCCCGGCGTCGACCGCATCGAGTCGCAGCTCCTGATGTATCCCGCCGGCGCCCTCGCAGCTCCCTTCCGCGAGCATCACTTCCGCGCCTACCCGCGCCTCTTCATGGTCCGCGATCTAACCCAGCCGCTCGCCCACCAGCAGCACCCCAGCCACACCGACATGTGGTCGCTCCTTCGCGAGCACAACCTCACGCTCCACACCTGGCATCCCGCCTTCTACGAAGGTGCCGCAGGCCTCATCCACCGCTGCTACGCAGGCCACATGGACGCCGAGATCAACGACCAGTACAAGACCTTCCACGGCGCCCAGCGTTTCCTCCACAACATCATCCGCTTCCCCGGCTGTGGTATCTTCGACGCCGAAGACTCATGGGTGCTCCGCGACGCCCACACCGCCGAGATGAAGGCCATGCTCCTCTGTTCCCGCATCCGTTACGACGTCGGCCACATCACCCAGATCTGCGTCGCCCCGGCACTGCGCGGCAACGGCCTCGGCGAGTTGCTGCTCAACTACTGCGCCGCCCAGGGCGCCCACCGCGGCCTCACCAGCCTCTCGCTCACAGTCACAGAGGCCAACATCCGCGCCCAATGCCTCTACAGCAGCAACGGTTTCACACAACGACACCGCTTCGAAGCCATGGTCTGGGATAGATAAGCTCCACCAGCCAGCATCGCAATCAGATTCGTCCACGAAGGGGTGCAGGAGATGAATGCCGTTACCCGATCCACCCGAAACACACGAAAAAGAACCGTCGCAACCGATCAACTCTCTCTACAGCAAGCCAAACGAAGGCTCCTGCGCGATGCCGCACGTCCAGAAGAGCTGCGCGACGTTGCCTTTCGCCGCATGATCCTCGCCATTCCTCCCGGCCGCGTCAGCACCTACGGCAAAGTAGCCGCCGCAGCTGGATACCCGCTCTATCACCGCGCCGTTGCACGTCTTCTGCGTACAGACCCACCCGACAATCTCCCCTGGCACCGCGTCCTCGGCGCGGGTGGCGAGATCAAGCTCCCCGGCGAAGCAGCCCGCGAGCAGCGTTCACGACTCAAACTCGAAGGCGTCCGCTTCCGCGGCGACAGAGTCGACATGGAACACCACGAGTACGCATTCAAACCCTGGGAGATCTACGAATGAACGCCATGCAACGGATCGAAGTCGAGCGCGACGGCCAGACCGCCGTACTCGACTACACCATCGAGCCAGCCGGCACACTCACCATCTGGCACGTCGAAACCCCATTCGCCCTGCGCGGCCGCGGCATCGCAGGCGAGCTCGTCGAGCAGGCACGCGCACTCGCAGAGCAGCGCCACCTCACACTGCACCCCGTCTGCCCCTTCGCAAAGACCTACCTCGCCAGCAACCCTACTCTACGTGGTAGTTCGGGGCCTCGCGCGTAATCACCACATCATGCACATGGCTCTCGCGCAGCCCCGCGCCGCTGATCCGGATGAACCGCGCCTTCGTCTGTAGCTCTTCAATCGTGCCGCAACCCAGGTAGCCCATGCCCGACTTCAGCCCGCCCACCAACTGATACACCATCGCCTCCAGCGGCCCACGGTGCGGCACGCGTCCTTCGATGCCCTCCGGCACAAACTTCGCCAATCGATTCCCGCCGTTCGCATCGCGCGCCACGACTGACGTCCGCCCATCCGTCGCGATATCGTCCTTGCCCTGGAAGTACCGCTCGCCCGACCCCTGCGCCATCGCGCTCAACGAGCCCATGCCGCGATACGCCTTGAATGAGCGCCCCTGGTACAGAATCGTCTCACCCGGACTCTCGTCCACACCGGCAAACAGCGAGCCCATCATACAAACGCTCGCACCCGCGGCCATCGCCTTCGTAATATCACCCGAGTACTTGATGCCGCCGTCCGCAATGATCGCGATGCCGCGTTCCTTCGCCGCGCGATACGCCTCGCTGATCGCCGTAATCTGCGGCATGCCCGCGCCCGTCACCATGCGCGTCGTGCAGATAGACCCCGGCCCGATGCCCACCTTCACCGCATCCGCACCGGCCTCGATCAGCGCCTTCGTACCTTCATACGTCGCCACGTTTCCGGCAAACAGGTCCACCTCAGGAAAGCGCCGCTTCACCTCGCGCACCGCCTCCAGCACCCGCTCGGAGTGCCCGTGCGCCGAGTCGATCGCCAGCGCATCCACCCGCATCTTCACCAGCTCTTCAGCGCGCTCCATATAGTCGCCCGTCGCGCCGATCGCGCCGGCCACGCGCAGCCGCCCCTGCGAATCCTTGCTCGCATTCGGATACTTCAATTTCTTTTGAATGTCCTTGACCGTGATCAATCCCTTCAGCTCATAGGCATCGTTCACCACCAGCAGCTTCTCCACGCGGTGCTGATGCAGAATATGTTCGGCCTGCTCCAGCGTCGTGCCCACCGGCACCGTGATCAGGTTCTCCTTGGTCATCACCTCGCCAATCGGAATGTCCGTGCGCGAGACAAACCGCAGATCGCGGTTCGTCAGAATGCCCACCAGCTTGCCCTGCTTCGTCACCGGCACGCCGCTGATCTTGAACCGCCGCATCACATCGAGCGCATCGGCGATCGGCCGTTCGGGCTCGATCGTCACCGGGTCAACGATCATGCCGCTCTCCGACCGTTTCACCTTGTCGATCTCCCCGGCCTGCTGTTCCACCGTCAGGTTGCGATGCACCACACCCAGTCCGCCCTGCTGTGCAATCGCAATCGCCAACCGCGACTCGGTCACCGTATCCATCGCGGCAGACATCAACGGCGTCGCCAGCGTAATTCTCTTCGTCAACTGCACCTGTGTGCTCACCTGCGTCGGCACAACATCGGAGTAAGCGGGGACCAGCAGCACGTCGTCGAACGTGAGCGCTTCGGGAATTTGGCTCTCAATCATAATTCTCTATTGTTGCATCCCACGTGCCGAATTGCATGAATCTCCCTATTTGCACCATAAAACACGCCGATTCCACCTTGTACTGAAACCTTCCCAGCACTCCAGTCGTGTATCTTTTGAAATCACCACACAACTTCTTCCACCGAGGCACCCGTATGCTCTCCACAACCACCCAGAGCCGTTCCTTGTCCCTCGTCTCCATAGCCATCGCCGCGCCCCTGCTCTTTGCCGCGACCACCCTCGCGCAGACCGCCATCACCTACCAGAAGCCCCCCGCGCCCATCGAGCAGCTACTCGACGCCCCCGCGACGCCCACCGTCTCCGTCGCCCCCAACGGCCTCACCCTGCTCATCGCGCAGCCGCAGAGCTTCCCCAGCATCGCCGAGGTCGCCCGGCCCCGCTATCGCCTCGCCGGCATCCGCTTCAACCCGCGCAACGCCGGCCCCAGCGTCACGGCCGACAGCATCGAGCTCCGCCTGCAGACCATCGCCCCCGGCTCTCCCAAAGCCATCACCGGCCTGCCCCCCGCTCTCCGCGCCTCCGACATCCTCTGGTCGCCCGACTCAAAACACATCGCCTTCGTCCAACGCTCCGAGGCCGCCCTCGACCTCTGGGTCATCGACATTGCCACCGCCCACGCCCACCGCGTCGGCCTGCTCAAGCTCAACTCCGTCCTCGGACGCCCCTGCGCCTGGCTGCCCAACTCCGCCGGCCTCCTCTGCAAGACCGTCCCCGCCACCCGCGGCCCCGCCCCCAAAATCAGCGAAGTCCCCACCGGCCCCCACGTCTCGGAAAACCTCGGCAAAGTCACTCCCGCGCCCACCTACGAGGACATGCTCTCCACCCCCGACGACGAAAACATCTTCGAGTACTACGCCACCTCGCAGCTCGTCGAAATCCCCCTCACCGGCCCCGCGCATCCGCTCCCCCTCAAAGGCCTCATCGGCGCCGCTATGCCCTCGCCCGACGGCCATTACGCACTCGTCGAGCTCTACCACCGCCCCTTCAGCTACACCGTCCCCTACCAGCGCTTCCCCCTCAAAACCGAGGTCGTCACCCTCAAAACCGGCACCGCCAAAGTCCTTCTCGACCGCCCCGTTGTCGACAACCTCCCCATCTCCCGCGATGCCGTAGAGCCCGGCCCGCGCGACTACCAGTGGCGCTCCGACGTTCCCTCAACTCTCGTCTGGGTAGAAGCCGCCAACGGCGGTCTCCCCACCCCCAAAGCTCCCGTCGCCGACTACGTCAAAGCCCTCCCCGCACCCTTCACCGGCGAGCCCACCACCATCCTTGAAGCTCCGCTTCGCCTCGCCCGCGCCTTCAACGGAGCCAGCGGCGGCGCCCGCGGCCTCGAATGGGGCAACGCCCACCTCGCCATCGCCACCGTCTCCCGCTTCTCCGACCGCAAGTCGATGATCCTGGCCTTCGATCCCTCAACCCCCGGCAAGGTCACAACGATCTACGAAGGTTCCTCGCAGGACCGCTACCACAGCCCCGGCCGCCCGCTCACAGTGATGAACACCGCCGGCCACCCCGTCCTCAAGCTCTCATCCGATGCCCAATCGATCTACTTCCTCTCCGACGGCGCCAGCCGCACCGGCGACAAGCCCTTCATCGCCACCATGCCTCTCACCGGCGGCAAGGAAACCATCCTCTACCGCTCCACCGACCCGTACTACATCCAGCCCGTCGCAGTCCTCCCCGGCGAAAAGCTCCTCGTCCGCCGCGAGTCCCAGACCGAGTCCCCCAACTACTTCACCGCCTCGCTCTCCGATCCGGCCACAGCCCTCACCCAGATCACCACCTTCCCCTCCCCCTACGCCGGCATCAACATGCCGACGCACGAGGTCCTCCACTACAAGCGCGCCGACGGCCTCGACCTCACCGCAACCCTCTGGCTTCCCTACGGCTACACCAAGTCGCAGGGCCCGCTGCCCACCCTCATGGAGGCCTACCCCGCCGAGTTCAAGACCCGCGCCGCCGCCAGCCAGGTCGCCGGCTCGCCCAACCGCTTCCCCACCTTCGGCTGGGGCGGCTCGCCGGTCTACTTCACACAGATCGGCTACGCCGTCCTCGAAAACGCCGCCATCCCCATCATCGGCGAAGGCGACAAGCAGCCCAACGACACCTACGTCCAGCAGCTCGTCGACGGTGCCAAAGCAGCAGTCGACGCCGGCGTCGCCACCGGCACCGTCGACCGCAACCGCGTCGGCGTCATGGGCCACAGCTACGGCGCCTTCATGACCGCCAACCTCCTCGCGCACACCGACATCTTCCGCGCCGGCATCGCCCGCTCCGGAGCCTACAACCGCACCCTCACCCCCTACGGCTTCCAGAACGAGGAGCGCACTTACTGGCAGGACCCCAAGGTCTACTTCGATATGTCGCCCTTCAGCTACGCCGACAAGATCAAGACCCCCATCCTCCTCATCCACGGCGAAGCCGACGACAACACCGGCACCTTCCCCATCCAGAGCGAGCGCTTCTACGCCGCCCTCAAGGGCCAGGGAGCCACCGTCCGCCTCGTCTTCCTCCCCCTCGAACCCCACCACTACGGCGCCCACGAAAGCCTGCAGCACATGCTCTGGGAGATGTCCCGCTGGCTCGACACCTACGTCAAACCCGAAACCTCACCCGCCACCAAATCTGCGGAATAGCCGCGGCTATGAATATTGGGTTGAATACGCCTTCGCATCTCAAAGCGTATTCAACCAAACATTTCTCAGAACGACGCGTCACGACTCGTTGTACACTTTCGGCAACTCATCCCGCTTGACACAGGTGATCCATGCCTCGCTTCATGTTTCGTCTTCCATTGCTTGTCCTTTTGCTGGCCGCACCGCTCTTCTCCGAAAGCAAAAACCCCGCAGATTATCCGCTGCGCATCCACATATTCGGTCATAACCAGACGACCTTCTACCACAACCGTTCAGAGGATGAGGCCAAGGGCGAAGGGCGCGCCAATCTCTTCGAAAACGGAGACGTCCACGCCGTGGATTTCAGCTTCGACTGCTCGGACAGGCTGAAGAACTCCTTCGGTTATGAAACCTATCCGGCCAGATGGAAGAAGCCCCATCAGGAACTTACGGTCCTGATGCCCGTCTTCGGAAAGTCCAATGCGTTCTTCACCTGCACGATCAAGACCGACGTAAAGGACTACGCCTACACCGCGCACAACGGCAGCATGTCCTCTGAACCCAGCGCTGCCTTCAAGACGTGGATGGTAAAGCACGACTACGATCCGGAGCACGGCAAGAATGAACCTATCCGCTCCGTCTCCCCTGCCGGCCCCACAAACACGGCTTCTCCCAAATAGCAGCCGGTCATTGCGCTTCGCGCCGGGAACCTATGCCGCAGCAGTCAATGCATCCTCGAGATCCCTCGGATGCCCAATAGGGCTCGGCGCGGAGACATCCTCCCAGACACCTTGCTTTGCCTGTGACCCGGATGTACCATGGTTGTCAGCAGACGAGTTTGTTCTGCCGCAGTCGCCCAGACCACCGGATGGCGTCGCCGTGAGCACACCGGCAAAAACGGCGGAGTAGATGAGTGAGCGAAAGCTCACTTTTTGTTTGCTTTAAACACAGGCTACGCCCCGGCCTCAAACGCCCCGGCCCCGCCTTGCATCTCAGCTTCAGACAAGGCCCAATCGCACCATGGCACTTCAGCTCGATACAATTCGCGCCACCGCCGACCGCGTCGCCGCCTCGCACCACCTTGACCTCGTCGACCTCGAGTTCACCGGCGGCGCCAAGCACCGTACACTCCGCGTCTTCCTCGAAAAGGACGCAGCCGCCCGCGCCGAATTCGCTGCCAAGGCCGCAGCCGACGAGGAAGCAGGCCTGCCCAAAGGCGTCCCCGTTGAAACCCTCTCCTTCGTCACCCACGAAGACTGCGCCAACTTCGCCCGCGACTTCGGCACCGTCCTCGACGTCGAAGACCTCATCCCCGGCGCCGAGTACACCCTCGAAGTCAGCTCCCCCGGCCTCGAGCGCAAGCTCCTCCGCCCCGCCGACTACACCCGCTTCACGGGCTCCCTCATCAAGCTCCAGACTTTCTCGGCCATCGAAAACAACCGCCACTTCACCGGCCGCCTCTCAACATTCGACGGCACCCAACTCACCCTCGACCTCAGCGCCATCAAACAGAAGGGCAAAGCGAAAAAAGCGCTCACCGCCCAGACCGTAACGATTTCGCTCGCCAACGTCGAGAAGGCCAACCTAGTAGCAGAAATCTGAAGAAAGGCAGGCAATAGCACGTAGATCGAAGCAGCGAAAATCCGTTTGCTACTCCCTACTCTCTATTCCCTAATCCCTGTTTCCAATGTCAAGCCCCCTGTACCAGTCCATCGAGATCCTCAGCCGCGAAAAGGGCATCGACCCCGCGATCGTCGTCGGCGCCGTTGAAGACGCCATCGCCCTCGCCACGCGCAAGTTCTATAAGACCGTCGAAAACATGCGCGGCGAGATGGACAAGGAGACCGGCGAGATCCGCGCCTACGTCTACAAGACCGTCGTCGAAACACCCGAGCTCGTCGAGGACCCCGACAACCAGCTCACCATCGAGCAGGCCCGCGAGATCGCGCCCGAAGTCGAAGTCGGCGGCGAGCTCCGCTTCTACAAGGACACCTCTCCCCTCGGCCGCATCGCCGCCCAGATGGCCAAGCAGGTCATCTTCCAGAAAGTCCGCGAAGCCGAGCGCGACACCGTCTTCAACGAGTACGGCAACCGCGTCGGCGAGATCCTCAACGCCACCGTCAAGCGCCTTGAGCCCATGGACGTCATCTTCGACCTCGGCAAGGCTGAAGCCCGCATGCCCAAGCGTGAGCAGTCGCGCCTCGAGCAGTTCGCCATCGGCGAGCGCGTCCGTGTCGTCCTCCTCCGCGTCGACCGAGCTGCAAAAGGCCCGCAGGTCATCGTCTCCCGCGCCGCGCCGGCACTGGTCCAGTCGCTCTTCCAGTCCGAGGTCCCCGAGATCTACGACGGCACCGTCACCGTGCGCGCCATCGCCCGCGAAGCCGGCGAGCGCACCAAGATCGCCGTCCAGTCCCGCGACAAGGACGTCGACCCCGTCGGCGCTTGCGTCGGCATGAAGGGCATGCGCGTCCAGTCCATCATCCGCGAGCTCCGCGGCGAAAAGATCGACATCATCGAGTACTCCGACGAGATCACCACCTTCGCCGAAAAGGCCCTGCAGCCCGCCAAGGTCAGCCGCGTCAGCATCACCGACCTCGCCGAAAAGCAGCTCGAAGTCATCGTCGACGACACCCAGCTCTCGCTCGCCATCGGCAAGAAGGGCCAGAACGTCCGCCTCGCCGCCAAGCTCCTCCAGTGGAAGATCGACATCAAGTCCGAAGAGGAGAAGCGCCAGGAGGTCGAGCAGCAGATGTCCGGCATGGGCAGCGGCCCCGCCACGCCCATCGAGCAGGTCACCGAGCTCGGCGAATCCGTCATGGAAAAGCTCATCGCCGCCGGCATCACCACCGTCGAGTCCCTCGCCGACATGACCGCCGAAGAGCTCGGCGAGATCCCCGGCATCGGCGACAAGACCGTCGAGAAGATCGCCGTCGCCGTCCGCCACTACTTCGGCCAGTACGAAGAAGGCGAAGAGCGTCCGGCAGCTCCCACACCCACCTCCGAGCCCTCGCTCGCAGGCGGTGAGGAGGCTGTAGCCGCCGCAGCCAGCGATGGCGAAGCCGCATCTCATGACCCGGAGGTGCACTCCATGACCCACACCCCTGAAGAGATTCTCGCCGACCAGGCCGCCCGCTCCGGCGAAACCGAAGAGGTGAACGGCTTCTCTGCCGAGGACCTCGCCGCCGTCGAGGAGGACGAGTCCCTCTCCGACGCCAACGACGACAACGACGCCCGCGAAGAGCGCATCGAGCAGGACAACGACACCCTCGACACCCTCGTCGACGAGGCCCAGGAGAACTCCTCCGAAGGCATCGACGACTAACTTCAACCCGGAGGGGAGTAGGAGCCGCCTAAGTGCTCCTGCTTCCTTCAACCCGGAGGGAGCAGGGGCCTTCAGGCCCCTGAAAACCTGCTCGGTCTCCTCGGGCTTTAGCCCTGGCGACTTGGCACCGCCGCTCCCGCCGCCGAAACCCATCTCTTGCAAGAAGCGGCTACAATAGAGTTATCGCTGCTCGCAACAGCGCTTCAACGGAACAAAGAATTGCCGCGCTCGGAGGTGAAAGCCTCTGCACGCAAATCCTGCTTCACTGAGGCTGATATGAACAGCTAACGCGTAGAGGAACACAAGCGAGTCCGGCCCATCCCCGCCGGCCTCAAGAAGGATTGAATGAGCAAAGTTCGAATCAACGATCTTGCACGAGAGATGGAAGTTAAGAGCAACGCCATCCTCGATGCTCTCAAGGCGGTTGGCGTCACCGAGAAAAAGACGCACTCCAGCTCCATCGAAGAAGATGAAGCCGAGAAGGTGCGCGGCTACTTCAACCGCGGCTCCCGCACCTCTGCGCGCCCCGCCCCGGCCGAGAAGAAGGAATCTTTCAACCTCTCGCATGTCTCCAAGCCCGGCGATGCGCTCAAGGCCATCCTCGAGCGCAAGCAGGCTGAAGCCGCCGCCAAGGCTGCTCCCCCGCAGCGTCCCGCTGTCGCCGTGGTCGCCCCGGCCAGGCCCGCTGTCGCCGCTGCGCCGCCCGCAGCTTCCGTCGCGCGCCCTGCGGCACCGCCGCCTGCCGCCGCCCCCGCACCGGAGCCTCAGCAGCCGCCCGCGCCGCGCCGCATCGTTCCTCTGCCGCGTCCCCCGGCTCCTGTCTATGTAGTAGCGCCACCCGCCGCCCGGCCCGCGCCCGGTGCCGTCGTGGCTCGTCCTCCGGCAGCCCCCGCCGTCGCCGCTGTACCGCCCGCAGCTCCGGTCGTGGTCAAGCCCGCACCCGCAGCGCCTGCCGTAGTTGCCGCACCAGCGCCTACGCCAGCACCGGCACCCATTGCAGCAGCAGTCCAGCCGCCTGCAGCTCCCGAGCCCGCACCGGCACCCGTGGCCGCCGCACCACAGCCTCCCGCGGCTCCAGCCGCGCCCGTCCGCCGCGTCATCATGCCGCAGACTGGCCCGCGTCCCACCTACGCAGCCCCCGCTGGTGCAGCCCGCACTCCCATCTTCCAGCGGCCGCGTCCCGGCTTCCCCGGCTCTAACACCGGTGGCGCGCCCGGTTCACGTCCTCCCATGGCTCCCGGCGCTCGCCGGCCCATGCACCCCACCCGCACCTTTCCCGGCGGCCCTGGTGGAGGCCCAGGTGGTCCCGGTGGCCGTCCTGGCTTCCCACCGCGTCCTGGCTTCCCGCCCCGCCCCGGCTTCGGCAATCGCGCCGGAGGCACCGGCCCCGGTGGCCTGCTTCCGCCGACCGAGGCCGCACCGGCCCCCGGCCGCCCGCAGCGTCCCGGCCAGCGTGGCCGCGGCGGTCCGCGCTACGAGAAGAACAAGGAAGTCGCGCTGAAGGGTTACGCCCCCAGCCGCGGCGCCGCCATGATCCCCCAGGGCGAGCTGCCGATCACCAAGCACATCACCGTCACCGAAGGCATCTCGGTCAAGGACCTCGCCGAGAAGCTCGAAGTCCGCGGTAAGGACCTCATCGCCACCCTCCTCATGAAGGGTGTCATGGTCACCGTCAACCAGTCCCTCGACGGCGAGCTCGTCAAGGATGTCGCCCGCCAGTTCGGCGCCGACGCCACCGTCATCTCCGTCGAAGACCAGCTCGAAAACGAGGCACTCGAAGGCCTTCTGCAGGACACCACCGGTCTCGTCGAGGTCGTCCGTGCCCCTGTCGTCACCATCATGGGCCACGTCGACCACGGTAAGACCTCCCTGCTCGATGCCATCCGCTCCACCGACGTCGCCGCTGGCGAAGCCGGCGGCATCACCCAGCACATCGGAGCCTACAAGGTCCACGTCACCAAGCCGGACTCGCCCGCCTTCGGCCGCGAGATCGTCTTCCTCGACACCCCCGGTCACGAAGCCTTCACCCGCATGCGTGCCCGCGGCGCCAAGATCACTGACATCGTCGTGGTCGTCGTCGCAGCCGACGACGGCGTGATGCCCCAGACCCTCGAAGCCATCGACCACGCCCGTGCCGCCAAGGTGCCCATGATCGTGGCCGTCAACAAGATCGACAAGCCCGAGGCCGACCCCTCACGCGTCATGCAGCAGCTCGCTGCGCGCGGCGTGCAGGCCACCAGCATGGGCGGCGACATCGAGTTCGTGGAAGTCTCCGCCAAGAAGCACATCAACCTCGATGGCCTTGAGGAGATGATCTGCCTCGTCGCCGACACCAACGAGCAGAAGGCAACCCCTGACCGTCCCGCAGTCGGCACGGTCATCGAAGCCAAGCTCGATCGTGGCCGCGGCGCCGTCGCCTCCATCCTCGTGCAGAACGGCACGCTCCGCACCGGCGACAGCTTCATCGTCGGCAACACCTTCGGCAAGATCCGCGCCATGTTCGACGATCGCGGCAAGGAGATCAAGGAAGCCGGTCCCTCGACACCCGTCGAGATCCTCGGCCTTGAGTCCATCCCCGACGCCGGCGACACCTTCCTCGTCATGGCCGATCGCGACCGTGCCAAGGAGATCGCCAAGTACCGCACCATGAAGGAGCGCGAAGCCCAGCTCGCCAAGAGCTCGCGCGTCTCCCTCGAAGGCCTCGCCGAACAGATCAAGCAGGCCGGCGTCAAGGACCTCAACCTCATCCTCAAGGGCGATGTGCAGGGTTCGGTCGAAGTGCTGGCCGATTCGCTCGCCCGCATGTCCACCGAGAAGGTGCGCGTCAAGGTCCTCCACTCCGGCGTCGGCGCCATCACCGAGTCCGACATCCTGCTGGCCTCCGCCTCCAACGCAGTCGTCATCGGCTTCAACGTCCGCCCCGAACGCAAGGCACAGGAGCTCGCCGACCAGGAGAAGGTGCAGATTCGCCTCCACTCCATCATCTACGAGCTTCAGGACGAGATCACCAAGTCCATGTTCGGCTTGCTCGATGCGGTCTACAAGGAGAACTACGCGGGTCGCGCCGAAGTCCTGCAGGTATTCAAGATCACCAAGGTCGGCCAGATCGCCGGCTGCGTGGTCCGCGACGGCCTCATCAAGCGCGACAACCAGGTCCGCGTCCTCCGCGATGGAGTCGAGGTCTGGAAGGGCAAGATCGCCAGCCTCAAGCGCGTCAAGGACGACGTCTCCGAAGTCCGTCAGGGCGTCGAGTGCGGTATCGACCTCGCCGGCTTCAAGGACATCAAGGCAGGCGACATCATCGAGGCCTTCACCACCGAGAAGATGGCCGCGGAGCTCGGGCAGAACACCGCCGAAGCAGCTAAGGCCGCCAAGGAGGCCGCTGCCAAGGAAGCCGCGACCACCGCTGCCAACGCCACCGAAACGGAGACGGCCTCAGTCTAAGCCGCTCCTCCAAACAGCGAAGGGCCGGGACACTCTCCCGGCCCTTCGTATTTCCGTCAGCTCTTCCCCACCCCCAAAGCGTGTCATTCGGAACCACGCTAAATATGTCATTTCGGCCAGCCGTGTTTGCCGAATCCACGCAGTTCGCCACGATGTGGCCAGTGTATTGATTTCTATCCGCCTTTTGGGGCATTCCCGCTACACGGTTTTCAATAGCGAAATGATCGCGCTGCCGACCGGGCTCCCCAATCCCGTGCATGCGTCCCACCCCGGCCCTGCGGAAAACCCACCGTTGTTCCCCTGCGTGATGTCTCGAAACGCACCCGCACCACCCGAGGCATACAACGCAGGATTCACAAACCCTGCATCGCTTCCGTTCTGCGCGTTCGCCAGCGCGATCAGCCCCGCCCACAACGGCGCCACAGCACTCGTTCCACCGATCACCTGTTGCTCTCCATCCACCAGCACCTCATATCCAGTCGACGGGTCCGCATCGCCCGCCACATCCGGAACCCCCCGCCCACCACCTTTCGTCGTCGGCGCCGGCACATTCGAGTTCGCCTGCCAGCTCGGCAGCGCGAACGAGTTGCTCACACCGCCGCCGGTAGCGCCCTCGTCGTCCGAGAGCTCATTCCACACCACCTCGTTCGTGATCCGCGTCCCGCTGCCCATCAGCTTCGTCCCACCACACGCCAACACATTTGGGCTGGACGCCGGAAAGTCCACATGGTTCGCCGACCCGCTCACACCATCGGTCGAACCATCGTCGCCAGCCGCCACCGTAATCGTCACACCCACAGCAGCGGCGGCCTGGCACGCGGCGTTCAGCGCCGCAAGGCCCTGCGCCGTCCACGTCGACTCCGGCCCGCCCCAGCTGATCGACACCACGCTCGGCTTATTCACCGTGTCATGCACCGCCGTCGACACCGCATCCACAAATCCCTGGTCTGTGTTCGGCGCAAAGTACACCGCGACCTTCGCCCCCGGCGCCACCGCCGCACTCACCTCGATGTCCAGCATCACCTCGCCATCCGCGCCGCTCGGATCGCCCGGAGAATTCGTCCCGCCATCCACCGTCACAGCCGTCACCGCCGGAGCGCTCAATCCCAACCCCGAAAAGTACGTCTCAATATCCGACTCCACAAACCCGCCGCCCAGCTCAACGATCCCAATCGTCTGCCCGCTCGCCGTCACGCCCTGCGGAAACCCATACAGCGCTCCCACCTGCACCGGCGTAAACGAACCTGTCACCGCGTTTGGCTTTGCGATCCGAAAATGCGGCCTCGCTTGCGGACGGTTGTCCAGGCCTAGCACCGCTATCACATGCCCGTCCAGCTCCTGCGGGATATTCACCGCTCCCTCGCGCACCCGGAACGCACCCGAGCCCGACTCCACGCGACGCAGCGCCACACCAAACGCCCGCTCCATATCCGACACCGTCCCATGCAGATGCACCGTGCATCGCCCCGGAGAAGGACTCGCGTCCATCGTCAATCCAAACTCCTCGGCGAACGCCTTCACCACCGCCACCGACGCCGGATCGGCACCATGCTTCTCCGCAAACTCCTCGCGGCTCATCCGCACCTGCCCCACGCCCGTCGCAGGCGGCACCGGGCTCTTCGGCTTCACAATCACCGTCACCGTAATCCCGGCCTCGGCCACCGACTCCGCCGAGCGCTCCACCGCACCCACCTGCCCCGCCGCTTCAAACGGCTTCCGTGCGCTGCCCTTCAGCGCGACTCTGCTCTGCTCTGCAAACTTTGACTTCGCCATGGCAACACTCCCCGTAAGCCCTTGAGGCCCGATGCCTGACTTAGATGCGCGACTCGCCCCTCGCGCCATCATCCACAGCATGACGAAAGCATCGTCAACCATACGTGTTTTAGTGAAGCTCTGAACAAGGTCTCGTGCTTTGAAGGGGCGGGACTTTAGTCCCGCCGTAAAGCCTCCGAAATCAGTGCGGCTTTAGCCGCGGAGGGAACGCTCGCACGTTCAGGGTTTCCTTAACCATCTACCAGCGCCGTGGCGCAACTCCGCGTTAAACTTCGCGCACTTGGCGGGAAAGTCTTGCGACTAAAACCGCAGCAGATAGCTCGCCTTCACAAAGAATTGTCGCCCATCATTCAAATACAGCCTCGACACCGGCGGCGTCGTATTGTTCGGATCGCAATCCCCATCCGGCAACCGGTTGCACAACGCGCGGTCGATGTTCTGGATATCGTTGTTGTATCCCACATACACCGCCGTCCCCGGATGCGGCAGCCACGTCAGCAGCGCCTCCGTGCTCACATGCTTCGTGCGCTGCAGGCTCGTCTCCAGCGGGTTCGCCAGCACCGAGTCGTACTCCACAATCGTCCTCGCCGAGAGCGCCTTCGTGAACTGGTAGTTGATCTTCGTCCGGAACGTCTGGCTCTCATACACATCCGCATTCGTATGCGCGTTGTGGTCGCGGTCCAGCAGGTACGTGTTGTCGATGGTCACGTTGTGCAGTGGAAGCACGCTCACCAGCGCCTGCAATGTCTGCTGGTCCAACAGGAACGGCACATCGTTGTTCGCCGGCGGGTTGTAGTTCACATTGCCGCTCCGCAGGCCTACGATGTTCAGGTTCAACTGCCGCAGCGGCGCGCTCCGCACCACGAACCCGCCATAGTTCTCCGTAAAGTTCACGCTGTGCGACAGCGCATACCCATCCTGCGGCCCCACCGTATCCGAGTTCTCCCCACCGATCGGCGCAATCACCGTATTGCCCTTCAGCGTGAAGAACGGATCGAACTGCGAGTAGTGATAAATCCGGTTGCCCTGGTGGTCATACGCCACCTGTTGATTGTTCTCCAGCCCAATGCTCTGCACAAAACTGTGCTTCGGATACCACTGATAGGTCGAGTGCTCCTGGTCGTGATAGTAGTCCGTCGTCTGGATGAACCCCACCGCACTCTGAAAGCCCGTGCTGTAGTCGTCGAATTCATTCTGGAGGTTCCACGCATGCCCCTGCCGGCTGACGCTGAGCGTGCTCGCCGGCCCTGCGCTATAGCTATCGCCGCTGCCCTCGTCTCCACTCCCTAGCAGCGTCCCATTCACGTTCTTCGTCGAGCTCTCCACCATCTGCCCGGTCGCCGTCCACTTCTCATTCATCCGCCACGTAAAGTCGACGCCCCCAATGCGGTTCCAGCTTCCTGCAAACTCATAGTCCGTATACATCAGCCCAAGGCTCGATCCCTTGCCCAGGTCCTGGGTCACGCGTCCCACGCCAAACAGCGCCTTCTTGCCGAAGTCGGGATCGCTCGTCGCAAACGTCTCGCCCGGCCCGCGATCGTCCGCCAGCAGAATGCCGATGTTCGTCCCGCCGATCTTGCCCGTCGCCCGCACCCCAAACACCGGCCGCACGATATTGCGCGTGTACAGCAGGTCGATCGGGGTCGTAAAGTAATTCGCATTCTCCAGAAAGAACGGCCGCAGCTCCGGAAAGTACACCGGATACCGCTGGTTCACCGTGAACTGCGGCTGGTCGCTCTCAATGTCGCTGAAGTCCGGGTTCACCGTCGCGTCCAGCACGATCGAGTCCTTCACCACGGCTTTCACCTCACCGCCCCCGGTTGCCTCTGCATTGCGAGTGCTGAAGTAAGGGTCCAGCGGGTTCAGCCCATTCAGCGCATGGACGTTCTGCCCCAGCATGTAGGGGTTCAACTGAATGTTGTGCGACCCCGTCACACCCGTGATCCCCAGCAGCGTCCCCTCCTGCGGCAGAGTCCCTGTAATGCTCGTCGCAATGTGCGGCCACGAGTCCGTCTCACTGTTGCGAGGAAAGTTCCGCTGCAGCACCACGCCCCAGTCCTGAGCATCCGGCCGGAAGCGCAGGCTCTTGAACGGGATCGCAAACAGCGCCATCCACCCCTTGCTCGTCACCTCGCCGTCCGAATCCCACACCTGGTCGTAGCTGTAGTCCGTCCCGTTTCCCTCAGTCCACGCCGCGTCCGCCTGCACGCCCGCCGCATTGGTCTGAAACAGAATCCCCCGCCGATGGTCCTGGAACGTATCCAGCAGCACCGACACATTGTCATCAGTCAGAATGTTCTCCCGCCGCGCCAGGTGTCCGCGGATCGCCGCCGGATCACTGTCGTAGCAGGCGAACACCACATACAGCGCCGTCGACGTCCTCCCAATCCAAGCCACTGTCTTCTGCGTCCCAGGCAACCCGTCGCTCGGCGCGCTCTGGATAAACCCATCCACCTCCGTCAACTGGTTCTTGATCTCCGCCTTCGGCTCCATCTCCGCAAAGTCCCGCAGCGTGATCCCCCGCGACAGCACCGGCACCTTCTTATCCGTCGCCTGCTGCGGCTTCGGAGGCGCCGCCGTCACCACCGTCGGCTTGCCAGCCTGTCCCCCCGTCGATACCTGTCCCACAGCAACCGCCCCACCACCGGTTACCAACCCGCAGAGCAACAAAAGCTTCAGCACAAACTCTCCATCCGTTGCGGGTCTGCGACCGGGCATACGCGCATTCAATTAGTTTCGCTCGGAGCTACGCAAATTGGACGGACCGGGTTCCCGAACGTCTGTGAATTCCACCACAAAAACTGTCAAGCGATCAATCATTCAAGTCACTCAATCGAAAAAGGATAGAACTACACAATCACCCTCCACCCAACCGTACAATAGAAGTAGGGACAACTTGGCAACTGCCCTTGCCTGTTTTCCTCTGCGTACTCTGCGGGCTTCTACATTGCGCCCTCTGCGTGAAAGCTCTTGCCGCAGCAAGCGCCAAAGGCGCGAGCGTACCTCAGCATCCCGCAGCCCTGATCAGACCTTCACAAGTCCACCCTTAACCCCAATCGGCTCCGGATTTTAGATCAAAAAGTACCCGGGGGGAGGGGTGGGGTGTATCTACGAGTTCGGTCTACAATCGACTCGTGAACCTCGACGCCCTGCAGTCCGCGCTCCGCGACGCCCACCTCGACGGCTGGCTCTTCTACGACCACCACCACCGCGACCCCATCGCCTACCGCATCCTCGGCCTCGACGAGAACAGCTTCGTCTCCCGCCGCTGGTTCTACTTCGTCCCCGCCACCGGCGAGCCCCGCAAGCTCGTCCACCGCATCGAGTCCGGCAAGCTTGACATACTCCCCGGCACCCGCGACGCCTACTCCAGCTGGCAGGAGCTCGAACAGAAACTCGAGTCCATGCTCGATGGCTCGACCAGAATCGCCATGCAATACTCCCCGCGCAACGCCATCATGTACGTCTCCATGGTCGACGCAGGAACCGTTGAGCTCATCCGCAGCTTCGGCAAGGACATCGTCAGCTCCGCCGATCTCGTCAGCATCTTCGAGGCCGTCCTCACCGAGGAGCAGATCGACAGCCACTACGCCGCCCAGAAGAAGGTCGACGCCGTCCTCGCCGCCGGCTGGCGCCGCATCGGCGACAGCGTCCGCGCTGGCACGAAGATTGGCGAGATCGACGTAGTGAACTTCTTCCTCGAGTCCTTCCAGCGCGAAGGCCTCTTCACCGATCACGGCCCCAACTGCTCCGTCGGCCCCAACTCCGCCGACTCCCACTACGAGCCGACAGCCGAAACCTCACGCCCCATCAAGCAGGGCGACTTCGTCCTCATCGACATCTGGGCCAAACTGAACTCCCCACAGGCCATCTGGTACGACATCACCTGGACCGGCGTCGTCGGCCGCGAGCCCACCGACCGCGAGCACCTCGTCTTCAACACCGTCCGCGACGCCCGCGACGCCGCCATCGCAGCCGTCCAGTCAGCCTACGCGAAGAACCAGCCCATCGCCGGCTGGCAGGCCGACGACGCAGCCCGCGCCATCATCCGCAACGCAGGCTTCGGCCCGGAGTTCACCCACCGCACCGGCCACAACATCGCCGTCTCGCTCCACGGCAACGGCGCGCACCTGGACAACCTCGAGACCCACGACGAGCGCCTCCTGCTGCCCAACACCTGCTTCTCCGTGGAACCCGGCATCTACATCGTCGGCGAGTTCGGTGTCCGCAGCGAGGTCGACATGATCACCCGTCCCGGCAGCGCAGTCGTCACCGGCCCCGCCCAGTCCGAGCTCCTCCGCGTCTGACACTGCTAGAATCGAGACCGATGGCTACTCCAGCGAAGACCCCCGCCGCCCCAGACGCAGCGGCTAAAAACTCAACCTTCCCGATGCTCGTCCTCCTAGCCGGCTGGCTCGTCCCCGGTCTCGGTCACGTCCTTGTCGGGAAAAAGATCCGCGCCCTGCTGCTCTTCGTCTCCATCCTCGGCATGTACCTCATCGGCCTCTCTCTCGCCGGCAAGGTCTACCAGCCCAACACAGGAGACATCCTCGACATCCTCGGCTTCGTCGGCCAGCTCGGCATGGGCCTGCTCTACGTCATCGCGCGGGTCTTCTCGCTCGGCGCCACGTCAGCCGTCAACACCCTCGCCGACTACGGCACCAAGGCCCTCGTCATCGCCGGCCTGCTCAACCTCATCTCCGCGGTCGACGCGCACTCGCTGGCCAACGGCAGAAAGGCCTCCTACTAATGCTGAGCCACTTCTCCGCTGTCCTGCTCTTCGCGCTCTTCATCTCGGTAGTCTTCGGTATCACGCAGCGCGCGCAGCCGCGCATGATGGTCCGCTTCGGCGCCTACTGCTTCGTACTCTTTGTCGGCAGCGTCATCGTCATCAGCTGGCTCATGTGGGTTATCAAGCACTAACCACACATCTACGGGAACGGGTTCGTACTCGGCGAAGTCGTTGTGCCTGAGCCGCCGAAACTTGGTCCTGTAGAACCGCTGGCTCCGTTCGCGCTGTTCGGCGTCCCATTCAGGTTGTTTCCGAAGCTGCTCGCCGACTGCGACGCAATCCCGCCTCCTGTAATGTTCACCGACTGCTTCAGGATCTCGATCCGCGGGTCGTACCAGAACTCCCACGTGTCATAGGTCGTCTGCTGGTTCGGGTTCGTGATCGAGTTACCCGACTTCGACGTCGTCACCCCAACAATCACGCCGCCCGCGCTATCGCCAAACATGCCGCCATCGCCGCTGCTTCCATTACTACCCGTACTGCCGGTCGCCCCACTCGCGCCTGTTGCACCGGTCGCTCCCAAACTGCCGCCAATCGTGGATCCGCCAAAGCCCGCATTCAGCGCATTGGAGCTGTTCACCGTCGTCGGCCCGATGGCTGCTCCCCCCAGCCCTCCAGCCCCAACCGCCGGCGCGGCAGCACCAAGCCCGGCTACCGCCTCACCAAGTTCCTTACCAAAAAACACATGGATCTTCGTCTTCTGCTCACCCAGATGGATCAGCTTCCAGTCCGCCTTGCCAGTCAGTGGGTCAACATACTGGTGACGCAGATAACGAATATTGTTCGTGTTCTCCAGCGCCTTGATCGACGGCGGATAGCTATGGCTCCTCCGATAATAGAGCTGGATGGCGCGAACGTACTGCTCGGCCCGCCGCTGGCTCTCCAGCTCCTTATCGCGCTGTAGATCGGCAGCAACCATCGGCGCAGCTACAGCCAGTGCAATCATCACCAGCGCAATCAGCACCACGACAGCCAGCAGCATGTAGCCGGCCTCGCCATTAGCTGTCGCTCGTTCTCCTGCCTCGGATTGGATCTCCGTTGCCATCGCGGGCGTGATGCTCCTTAGGCGCGCTCAGTCAGTTCGTCTGTAATGGCAACGACTTCACGTTGCCATTCGACAGATCTTCCACCTCGACGCCGCCGGGACCGATGCTGTGGACCTTATACCGGCGCGCGACGATATCGCCCTCCGCAGCAAGATACACATCCTCGTCATGCAGCAGGAAAGCCTGCTTCTTACCGTCAGAGGTAACCTCCGTCCCGAAGAACTTCAGGTTGATCGGTGGCGGTGGTGGTGGCCCCGTCTGCACCGGAACCACCGGCCCCGTATTCGTGTTTGGTCGCGCAGGTGGAACCGGCCCGTTTACCTTCGCAGTTGGCGGAACATAGACCAGCGAGAAGATGTTCCGTCCCGTGCCTGTGTACACCAGGCTCTCCGTCCGCAGCATGGCTCGTTCATCCAGAGTCGGGTCCAGGCTGCTGGAAGTGCTCGCCATCTTCGTCGCCGCGACACCAGGTGCAACTCCCTGCCCTGTCCCCTGAGAGGCGCTCTGCGCGGCTCCAGCCCGCGGCGTATTGCCGCTCGGCTTCGTCAACACAACCGGCGCCTGCTGCGGTGCCGGTGTGCTTGTCGCAAAGTCGGTCTCATACACATAGATGGCTGCGCCCAGAAACACCACTCCAAAGACGATGTAGGCAATCATCTTCTTCTGCTGTTCCTTTTGCTGAGGAGTGCTCATCGTTTGCCTCCCGCCGTCGTGCTGGCGTCAGCCGCCGCCGGGGGCGCCATCGACTCCGCCACACTCGGGCTGCGCAGATACGTGACCATCCTCAACCGGAGGTTCACCTGTCCCGTCTGCTGCCCGGAGAGGTTGATATTGGTGATCACAAAGAACAGCTTGTCACGTTCGGCCGTGTTGATGAACTCAACAATCGACCTGTAGTCCCCGGTCACATTCGCATCGAGCCGCAGCTCGGTCAGCGCCGCATCGCCTGCAAGCACCGGGCTCTGCGCATACTGCACGTGCATCAATCGAACGCCTTTGTTCTTCGTCAACATACCCAGCTCAGTCAGCACCTGCGAGTACGCATACGGAAGCCGCTGCTGGTAAAACTTGTTCGCATCTGCAGTCGAGTTCTCCAGCTTCGCATCCAGTCCACGTAGCGGCTTCGCTGCAATCTCAGCAGCCCGCATCTGCGATCGAGCCTGGTCCATCGCCGCCGCGTTGTTCGAGTTCAGGCCCTGCCAGACAAACAACAGCTGCACAGCCAAATACAAAGTCACGATGGCAAGAATAGCAACGCCCGCAAAGTGCAGGTTCAGTTCCGTCAAAAGCGCTTTCGCACGCTCGGTCATCTGCGGCATGCGTCGCAGCAGCGATCCATTCTCGGAGGGCGTCACAGCAGTTGTGCTCATGCAGCCTTCCCATTCTGCCCGGGCTTCGACGGCGCCACTGGCATCTGAGGATTCGGTTTCGGCACCGGCCCTCTGCGCTGCATCGGAGGCATCGGCTTCAGAGTCACACCCGGCCTTGTCGCAGTTGCATGAGCAGCGGCACCGCTCTTCGCCGCATGGCTCCTGCCTTCCATCGGCGTCGATGTTTCCTCCACTACAGCTTTCTCTTTGGGATACGCCTCACCCTCCGGTAGCGGGTTGTAGTTAGCAAGAATCTCGAACTCGACATTACCCGGAGCACCATTGGCCGAAGCATTGGCCTGCGCCAGGTCCTTTGCCTGTACCGCTTCACTGCTCAGTCTGGGCTGCAGGAACCGCTTTGAATGCTCCAGGTTTCGCACCAGCTGCACAGCTCGGTCACGGTCTCCCGCCACACGCATGCGAATCACTACGTCACCATCAGCAGTCACGCTCGGCTCAATGGACGTCACCTGCACCCCGCTCGGCAACACCGTCTCGAGGTCCATCATCACCGCGGTCCATGAAAAGCTCTTCCGCAGAAAGAGTGCGTTCAGAAAATGCGCACGATCCAGAACCGCAGCGTTAGCTGGCTGACGCATTCTGCGCTCATTCGCCTGCTTCTCCGACACAGCCACCTTGGTCCTTGTCTTTATGGCCTGCATCTGGGCTTGTGCTGTGTCCAGCTGCTTCTGCAGCACATGGGCCCCAATCAACAGTGCCAGCGACAGCGCCGCCAGCCCGGCCATGACCCATCGCAGCCGCAGCATATAAGGCCGAAGCTCCACATACGGTCGCGTCGCAAGATTGACCTGAATCTTCATCTAGCCTCGCAGCGCCCCCGTCACGCTCGACAACCACGACCTCGGCACCGATGCCACAACGGCATCACTCAACAGCGAAGAGCTGTCCACCAGTTCGCGAACGGAGAGTCCTTCTTCGGGCCCTACTCCTTCGTCACGGAGCATGCGTCCCAGCTTCTCCGCACCCAGCGGTCCCGCACTCAGGACCATGCCTGGAGACGTAGCCAATGTGTCCTCAAAATACGCCGCAGCCACACTCACCGCCTGCGCAATCTCGCTCGAAAAAGGCACCTTCTGTAGGTCCTGAGCGGTCTCCTCAGGGGGCAGAGCTGGACTGGGCGGCAGGCTCGATTCTGTCGACGCATAAGCGTTCCCCGTGTGGTCCTGCAGATCGACACTGCGATGCAACAGCAGCACGCCGTTCTGCACAATCGCTGCAGTAACGCCAATGCCATTCGCATTCACCAGCAACGATGGCCCATCGTTCTCCAGCGCTGCCAACGCTGCCAGCGTGCTCGGCAGAACCGCTCCCGGCTCAAAACCTGCTTCGCGCGTCACCGTCTCATACTCGCTCAAGACATCGGGCGGGATGGCCACCGCCAGCACACGCACAAGGCCACGGCTGGTGCTCATTACCTGGTAGCTCACCATCGCCTCGTCAGCATCGAACGGCAATAATTTCTTCAGCCGAAAACGCACGATCGGCAGCGCCTCTGCTTGCTTCGTCGTCAAAGCATCGAAGTCCAACAACAGCACACGCGCCGCCGCGTCGGGGATAACCAGCGTCATGTCCGCGTTGCGCGAGTTCGGTTTCGCATCCACCGACTCCAGCGCCTTGCGGATGGCCGCCGCGACCGCAACACGGTCTACAACATTCCCCGGCTTCAGCCCAGGCACCACCGCACCGCTGGCAAGCTCAACGCGGGCCACTGACGACAGGGCCGCCGTCGCACTCGCCGAGCGTGCCGCGATTACGCCCTGGGGCGAGATCTCACACGCCACACGAGGCCGATTTCCTGATGCATGGGGAAGTAGATTCATGAAGCTCTATCTAGAGTACCTTGGCGGATGGTCGACCGGCAGTCCTAAGCGTTGGACGCACGAAAGAGGGTGCCGTTTCAGGCCCTGCATCCTGCACGCTCCACTCGCCAGACCGACGCTCTAACGTCCCGTCTCGATAAATGTCACCTTGTTGATCTCGCGAAGCGTCGTAATACCTGCGCGCACCCGTTCAAGGGCGGAATCCCTTAGAAACGCCATGCCCTTTTCCTTGGCTTTCTTGCGAATCTCGGACCCGGGCCGCTTTTCCAGGAGCATCTCGCGAATCTCGTCGTCCAGTTCCAGCAGCTCGTGGATGGCCGACCGACCGCGATAACCTGTGCCGCCGCACTCAATGCAGCCCGTGCCCTCACGGAAGGCCACATCTTGCCATTCGCGAGGATTCAATCCGTTGTTCTCCAACTCTGCATCGGAGTACCTCACATCGCGCACGCAGAAGTCGCACACCTGGCGCACCAGCCGCTGGGCCAGGATGCAGTTCAACGCACTGACGAAGTTGTACGGCTCGACGCCCATATTCAGGAAACGTCCCAGCACATCGACCACATTGTTGGCATGAACTGTCGTGAACACCAGATGGCCGGTGAGTGCGGAGTTAATGGCGATCTGCGCAGTCTCCGCGTCGCGGATCTCGCCGACAAGAATCTTGTCGGGATCGTGACGCAAGATCGAACGCAGACCGCGCGCGAAAGTAAGTCCCTTCTTCTCGTTTACAGGAATCTGCGTGATGCCACGAATCTGATACTCCACCGGGTCTTCGATGGTGATGATCTTGTCTTCCTCGCTCTTGATCTCATTGAGCGCGGCATAGAGCGTAGTCGTCTTGCCGGAGCCGGTCGGGCCGGTCACCAGCACCATCCCGTATGGCTCTTTGATGTAGCGACGGAAGCGGGCTAGGTCCTTCTCCGCAAAGCCCACAACGTCAAGCGAGAGCTTAGTGAACTTCTCGCTCATCGACTCCTTGTCGAGCACGCGGAGCACTGCATTCTCGCCGTGAACGGTCGGCATGATCGAGACGCGGAAGTCGATCAGGCGCCCCTTGTAGCGCACGCGAAAGCGGCCGTCCTGCGGTACGCGGCGCTCGGCGATGTCCAACTCGCTCATAACCTTGATGCGGCTCAGGATCGTCTGGTGGTGCTCACGCGCGATCGGCGCCATCGCCTGCTGCAGCACACCGTCGATGCGGTACTTCACCAGCAACGAATCATCAAAGGTCTCCAGATGGATATCGCTGGCACGCTTCTCGAGCGCTGTAAAGATCGTCGTATCGACAAGACGAATGATCGGCGAGATGTCTTCATCCGCCGTCAGCTTCTGGATCGACAGCGTCTCCTCAGCGTTCTCCGAACTGGTGAGTACGTCGAACGCCAGACCTTCGCTTGCCTCATCGAGCACGCGCTGGCTCTGCTCATTCTTCTTCAGCAGGTCAGTGATCTGGCTCAGGGTCGCGACGCGCGTAACGATCCGCGCACCGAGCAGACCGGAGATCTCGTCAATCACCATCAGCTTCGAGGGGTCAGCTACCGCGATAGCCAGCTTGCCCTCGCTCTGTTCCAGCGGAACGAAGTTGTAGCGGAACATCATGTCCACGGGCACGCTCTTGAAGAGCTCATGCTGGATCTTGAAGTTCTTCAGATCGACAAACTCTGCATGATACCGCCGCGCCAGCAGCTGCGCGCGCTCGGTCTCGTTCAACGCATCGTTCGTGTACGGCTGAACTATAGGAACTGGACTCGCCATCTTCTTCCTCCAACCTTCAAACCAGGAAACTCAGAAACTTTCTTCTAACCGCCGCCGACGCTGTTCAAACTGAAGATCGGCAGATACAGTGCAATCAGCACGATGACCACTACAACGCCCATCACAATCAGAATCAGCGGCTCGATCAGGCTCATGATGGCTGCCAGCGAGGTCTGCACATCTTCCTCAAAAAACTCGGCGACGGAGTTCAGCATCTGCGGCAGCGCGCCTGTGCTCTCGCCCACTTCGATCATCTCGATCGCAAGCTCGGGAAAGACCTTCGTCTTCTCCAAACTGTTGGAGAGGCCTTTGCCCTCGCGCACCGTCTCCACTGAGGAGTAAACGGCCTTGGCAATCTGTTTGGATTCGATGGACTTCGCAGCAGTTTCCAGGCTGGGGACAAGGGGCAGGCCCCCGGTCAGCAGGGTGGAGAGTGTGCGGGAGAAGAGGCCTACCTGGTACTTCAGCCAGACCTGACCGAGCACAGGCAGAGCGATACGGACGCGGTCAATCAGGGCGTCACCAGCGTCAGTCTTCGCCCAGCGCACGGCCAGCCAGATGATGGCTGCAATAACCGGTACAGCGTAAATGCCGTAGTGCTGCACGTTCTGCCCTAGCGCGAGCAGCGCCAGCGTAAGCGAGGGCAGCTTGGTGCCGAGCTGGTTGTAGAGGTCGGCGAAGCGCGGCACCACAAACGTGATGAGGAAGATGAAGAGGCAGACCACCATCACGATGAGGAAGGCCGGATAGATGAGGCTCGCCTTGAGCTTCTTGCGGAAGGTAAGCGAGACGCGCTGGAAGTCCAGGTAGCGCTGCAGCACCTCTTCGAGGTTGCCGGAGCGCTCGCCCGCGAGCAGCGTGGTGGTGTAGACCAGCGGCGTGGTTCCCTGCGCGTCAAACGCTTCGGAGAGGGATTGACCGGTCTTGACGCGGGCGGTTACATCCTCAAGCTGTGCCTGGAACCCAAGGTCCTTCTGGCGGCGCGAGAGCAGGTCGAGTGAGCCGAGGATTGGCAGACCGGCGCGGATGAGCGTGAGGAACTGCTGGTTGAAGACCAGGAAGGTGTCGAGCTTGATCTTCTTCTTGGTCGAGCCACCGAGCGCAGAGCGCTGGTTCACGGAAAAGACGTGGTAGCCCGCCTGCGTGAAGCGGCTGCGCAGCTCCTCGGCGGTCGCCGCGGAGTGGACCTGCTCCTGGATGCGCCCTCGTTCGTCCGCGATTTTTACTGTGAACTCATTCATGCAGGTGTGGCGCTACGTCCCTTGGGAGGCTTCACTCATCTTAGACGTTCGCAGAACCCTTTCGCCTACACGCGCAAGGGCCTCGCCATAGCGAAGCCCTTGATAACGACCGATGAAGCGGAACGTTAGACGCTGAAGCTGGAACCGCAGCCACAGGTGGACTTCACCTGGGGGTTCTCGAACTTGAAGCCGGCGGCCTCGAGGGTCTCCACGTAGTCGACCGTGCAGCCGTTGAGGTACATGGCGCTGGTGGCGTCGACGAAGACCTTGAGGTCTTCGAAGCGGACGACCTTGTCCATCATGCCCGCAGCGTTTTCAAAGCTCATGGAGTATTGGAAGCCGGAGCAGCCGCCACCCACCACGCCGATGCGCAGACCTGCGGGGATGGGGTCCTGGGTGGCCATGATCTCCTTCACCTTGGTGATCGCAGCAGGGGTGAGCACCACGGGAGCATTCGGCGTCGTTGCCGGGCCGGTCACTACTTCTACACTCGGGGTTGTCGTGGCAGTTGCCATGGGTTCAGTCTCCTTCGGCGCTGTCCGTCGCTTCGACTAGGACGGAACAGGTCGTATATCCAGTCTAGTCCTCGGCGGGCCTGGCATCAAGCTCCCGTTTCGGACAACTTGCATTCGATGTCTGACCAGGCCATCAAGATTCCTGATTGCAGGTTTGAGCCTGCGGAGTATCGTGGAGACATGAACGTCCTGGAAGCCCTCGCCGCTGCTTTTTTCAAGACCTTTGGCATCACTCAACCAACAGCGCAGACCAAACGTCGTGCAGCCTGGTTCATTCTGGCTCTGATGACGGTGGGGCTGATCGTCATCGTGGTTGCAGCCGTTGTGCTGGCGCATATCCTGTAAGGCCCCCCCCGGGGTTTGGGGGCTAAGATCCGCAGCCGATTACACTTAGCGGCGGATACCCAACAAGCGGCGGCGACTTTAATTCTGACCTCCAAAAGCCGTCCGCCCCCTCTGCAGGCGAGGTGATTGGGGTCACGGCGCACCCGGTGCGCTTTCTCTAATCTCAATTCGTAAGAAGATGTTCCTCTTTCCACAGCAGCAGGCGTATGATTCCGTGCCAACGGCCCAGCCTACCCCCTGAGCCCGCTGTAAATGCGGACCCGCTCGGTATCCAGGACCTGAGATCTAAGTATCTTTGGGGGCTTTGCTATGAACATGCTGATGTCCATCACCGTACTTTGGGCGGTGATTACCGTGTCTTTCATCATTGTCATGATCTACCGCGCCAGTCTGTCGAACCATGAGACAGATCAACTCTTCCTCAACGAGACCACCCCCTCCTCCGTACACCAGGAGAACGATGAGGTTGTGCGCCGCCTGAACTCTCTTGCCCCCATCTGCAAGGGTCTCGGTGGTGTCACGATCCTTCTGACCCTGCTCGCCGGCGGCATGTGGATCGTTCACACCCTGCCCACAAACTAGCTCTGCCTGCCTCATCAAACAGCAAGGCCCGCTCCTTGATGAGGATGAGCGGGCGTTGCCGTCTTTCGTGAAGCGATGCGATCAGGCGTTGTAGGTGGTGGAGGAGACACGGCCACCGCGGCCGGTCCAGTTGGTATGGAAGAACTCGCCGCGGGGCTTGTCGACGCGCTCGTAGGTGTGGGCTCCGAAGAAGTCGCGTTGCGCCTGGAGCAGGTTTGCAGGCAGGCGGGCAGTACGGTAGCCATCGTAGAAGGCCAGCGCGGTGGAGAACGCCGGAGTGGGCACACCGGCCTCAATCGCATGAATGAGCGCCTTGCGCCAGCTTGCCTGGTACTTGTTCAGCACGCCGGAGAAGAAGTCGTCCATGAGCAGGTTCTCGAGGGCGGGGTTCTTGTCGTAGGCGTCCTTGATCTTGCCGAGGAACTGCGAGCGGATGATGCAGCCGCCGCGCCACATGAGGGCGACGCCACCCATGTTGAGGTGCCAGCCATACTTCTTGCCGGCCTCGCGGAGCAGCATGTAGCCCTGCGCGTAGCTGATCATCTTGGAGCAGTAGAGAGCGCGGCGCACCTCTTCGATGAACTCCGCCTTGTGGTCGGCCGGAATCGTCACGCCGGTGGGTCCCTGCAGAATCTTCGAGGCCTCGACGCGCTCTTCCTTCAGCGCACTGAGGCAGCGCGCGAAGACGCTCTCGCCGATCAGCGTGACGGGCATGCCATTGTCGAGTGCGTCGATCGCCGTCCACTTGCCGGTGCCCTTCTGGCCGGCGGTGTCGAGGATCTTGTCGACCATGGGCTGCCCATCGTCGTCCTTCTTGCCAAAGATCTCGGCCGAGATCTCGATGAGGAAGCTGTCGAGCTCGCCCTTGTTCCACTCGGTGAAGACGGCGGCGAGCTCGTCTGGAGACAGGCCGAGGCCGTCCTTCAGCAGCTGGTAGGCTTCGCAGATAAGCTGCATGTCGCCGTACTCGATGCCGTTGTGGACCATCTTGACGTAGTGGCCTGCGCCGCCTTCGCCCACCCAGTCGCAGCACGGCGTGCCATCTTCCACCTTGGCTGCGATGCCCTGAAAGATGTCCTTGACGTGCGGCCACGCAGCAGGGTCGCCGCCGGGCATGATGGACGGGCCGAAGCGCGCGCCTTCTTCACCGCCGGAGACGCCGGTGCCGATATAGTGCAGGCCCTTGGCCGCGAGGTCCTTAGTGCGGCGCTCGGAGTCCGTAAACAGCGAGTTGCCGCCGTCGATGATGATGTCGCCCTTCTCCAGGAACGGGACGATGGTGTCGATGGTCTTGTCGACGACATCGCCAGCCTTGACCATGATCATGACGCGGCGGGGCGTCTTGAGCTTGGAGCACATCTCCCCAATGGAGTGCGAGCCTTCCACCTGCGTGCCCTTGGCCTCTTCAGCCAGAAACTCGTCGACCTTGGAAGTCGTGCGGTTGAAGACACACACCTTGAAGCCGTGGTCGTTCATATTCAGCACAAGGTTCTGGCCCATCACCGCAAGGCCAATCAGGCCGATGTCACACGTCGCTTCTGCCATCATCTGTCTCCTGCCCGCAGCCGGAAGGTGGGGCTTGTTTTGTTTGAAGTGTCACCGAATGCGTATCCCATGCTACCGCGCCTGTAAGATAGGATGTTGCACGGACGGAGATACGCTGCCCCGAAGTGCATTTATAGCGGTCGCCAACACCCTACCTGTCTGTCCCCTTGTCTGTAAAGAAATTCGTTGGAGATAAAGTGCCGCATTAATTGGCTTTGATGGGGGTACAGGCGACGACGACACATCCAAGCGCCATGTCATATGTGTGAATTGTGCGAGAATCGCTGTCATAACGAAAATCTATTCGCAGGAGCCCAACGCCATGCCGACCGCATCCACTCCTTGTAGCCCCTTACCAAACCAGCCTACGCGCAGGTCTTTTCTGCGCCTTGCCGGCCTTGCGGCCACGCTGCCTGTTCTGAGCGAAGGCCACCTGGCCTGGGCCTCTATGCGTGAATCGGGGATTGCGCCCGCCCTGGACCCTACAAAGGCGGTGATGATCAACGCCAATGAGAACCCGCTGGGGCCCTGCGCCGCAGCCATCGCGGCCATCAACCGCAGCGCGCACTTCGGCGGCCGCTACGATCCCAACGGTGACTACGAAGAGATGTTCACGGTCTTCCCGAAGGTGCTGGATGTGCCGAAGAACTATGTGAAGGTCTACGCCGGCTCCAGCGATCCGCTGCAGTTCGCCGTGCTCGCCTACACGTCTAAGGACAAGCCGTATGTGACTGCCGATCCCTCCTACGAGGCAGGCATGGTGGCGGCCAAGTCCGGCGGAGCGGCTGTGATCAAAGTGCCGCTGACCCCAACCCACGCGCACGATGTGAAGGCGATGGTGGCAGCCAGCCCCAACGCCGGCCTTCTCTACATCTGCAACCCGAACAACCCGACCGGAACGCTGACGCCGAAAGCAGACATCCTGTGGGCGCTGCAGAACAAGCCGAAGGGGTCGATCCTGCTTATCGATGAGGCGTATATCCACTTTGCCGGGGTGCCGGACAGCCTGGACCTGGTCAGGGCGCATCAGGATGTGATCGTGCTGCGGACGTTCTCGAAGGTCTACGGCATGGCAGGCATTCGTTGCGGCGCGGCGATTGGGCGGCCCGATCTGCTGGCCAGGCTGGATGCCTACGGCCAGAACCCCCTGCCCATCACCGGCCTTACCGCCGCCGTGGCCAGCCTGAAGGACACGGAGTTGGTGCCAACGCGGCGCAAGATCGTCGCCGACACAAGGAACGACACCTTCGCGTGGCTGAAGGAGAAGGGATACAAGTTCATCCCGTCGGTGTCGAACTGCTTCATGATCGACACGGACAAGCCCGGCAAGCAGGTGATCGCGGCGATGGCTGCGAAGAACGTGTTCATCGGGCGGACGTGGCCGATCTGGCCGAACTCCGTGCGCATTACCGTAGGCACACCAGCGGAGATGGCGGCGTTCAAGACGGCGTTCGCCGAGGTGATGTCCGCGTAAGAAGCAGTAGAGGGAGTAGAGCAGTGGAGGAGTAGAAGAGTAGAGACGGTCTACTCCTCTGCTGCTTTGCCTCAAGCGGCTTTGTAGCGGCCGAGCTCCTTGACCATGCCGCAGTGCGGCAGCAGAGCGGCAATGGCGCGGTCGGCCATGGCTGCGTCGGCGATGCGGAGATCGACGTAGAAAACATACTCCCAAGGCTTGCCGGGCACGGGGCGGGACTCGATCTGCGTGAGGTCCACACCGGCGTCGGCGAGCGCCTGCAACGCCTTGACGAGAGTGCCGGGGCGGTGTTCGACGGCGAAGGCCACACTCATCTTGTCCGGCGGTGGCAGCGCGGGGTCGCGCGCGTCGGTAGCGCGGCGAACGAGATGGAAGCGCGTGTAGTTCTGCACGTGGTCCTCGATGCCGCGCACGAGGATCTCCGCGCCGTACTCTTCCGCGGCGAGTTCAGGTGCGATGCCGGCGGTGTCGCGAAGTCGTTCGGCCATGACGTGCTTGACGCTGCCCGCGGTGTCGTAGAACGGCGTGGCGCGTGCCTTGCGTGTGGCCGTCAACGCGGAGAGATAGCGGCGGCATTGACTGAGCGCGACAGGGTGACTGAGGACGACCTTGATGTCGTCGAGCATGACGCCGGGCGCGGCGATGAGGTTGTGGCGAATGCGGAGCAGGCTCTCGCGCTCGATGCGCACGGGCTGCTCCATGAGCAAATCGTAGTGCTCGGCGACAGAGCCGTGCAGGCTGTTTTCGATAGGCAGCACGGCGGCGTCGACGCGGCCCTGCACGACGGCGGCGACGACCTCGGCCGATACGCTGCACGGCACGATGTCGATGGTTCCCAGCATCTCCAGCGCGGCCATGTGGCTGTTCGAGCCACGCTCGCCCTGGATGGCGATGCGTAAGACTTCGGTGTCGCGGGTTGCCTCGTCGCCCGCCTTATTTTTCGCTTCTTCCTGTGTGTCTGTCATTCGTGCAGACTTCTCCCGCTTGCCCACCTGGATCAGGACAACCTCGTTGCTCTATGCGGCAACTTACCATACTGTGCGCCATACGCGCGCGATTTCACAAATTGAGTGCTTCCGCGCAGCAAGTAGCTAAGGACGCACACAAAGGGGGTTCGGACTTATGCTCTGGACCATTACTGTCATTCTCGTCTTGCTTTGGCTCGTCGGCTTTATAGGCTTCCCCGCGCTGGGTATGTGGGTGCATTTGCTTCTGCTGCTCGCGCTGATCTCGCTGATCTTCAACCTGATCAGCGGCCGCCGCGCCTTATAGCCATTGGGCCTGCAAGGTCATCTTCGATTCTTTGATTCATTCACTCTCTCTAACGCACTAAAGGAGTATCGCCATGTCAACCAACACTCTGCACGGAAAGATCGATGAAGGCACCGGCAAGCTGAAGCAGTCTGTCGGCGAGGTGACCGGCAACGAAAAGCTCGCCAACGCAGGTGCGGCGCAACAGATCAAGGGCCATGTGGAACAGGCCTGGGGTTCGGTGAAGGATGCCGTGAAGGACTCCCATGACCGCCACAAGCCGGAGATGGACCAGCATGCGCACAACGTACGCGAGTCGCTGGTGAACGCCGCGCAGAACGTAAAGGACCATGTTCAGCATGCGGTCGATCCGAAGAACAAGAACATCTAGAGGTAAGGAGTGGGAGTAAGGAGTAGAAGAGACCTCGCTTACTCAAACTCTTATAAAACGAAGGCCCGCTCACGAGCGGGCCTTCGTCCTTCTACCAGGTGCATAGTTCCAGCATTTGGTAGTGCACTTTATACAAAGGCTGGAAAGAGGCACTATGCTCCGAGCTCAAGTCCCACTTTTCTATTCCCCACTCCCTATTCCCTGCCTCTAAGACGTCGGCTTATCCGGCACATCCATCCGTGCGCAGAACTCATCCAGAAACCGCGCGCTGTAATCATCCAGCAGCGTCTTCACCCGCTCCGCCGACTGGGACTTCACAATCAGCCCAGCATGGTGGTGCTTCTGCATCCGGTACACCACCTCCGCCGCATCATAGCTGCCTAACTCCGGATGCTCCTGCCGCGCCAGGCAAAGCACACTGCCCGCATAGTCATACCGCAGCGAAGGCAGTTCATACTCCTCCCCACGCAGCTGAGCGACTTCAATCTTCGCCCACTCCGCCCACGGATTCAGCCCACTCGCAAACTCCACCACCTCTGCGATGAACGCCCCACCCACGCGCGCCGCCGTCTCCAGAAAATAAACCTGCCCGTCGCGATGAGCGCGGATAAACTCCGTATGCGTCACCCCGGTCATCTGGCCGTGGCCCGCAGCCCCCAGCGCCCGCACCGTCTTCGCATGAGCCGCATACAGCTCATGAGCCTCGTCACTCTCGCGGTCCAGCGTCCGAGTCGTAAACACCCCACCCTCGTGCATCGTCTGCATCGGAGGACGCCCATACTTGTGCGCCGCCGCAAACTTCAGCTCGCCATGCCACCACAGCGCGTCCACGTGATACACCTCACCCGGTACAAAGCTCTCCAGCAGATGATGGCTCGCCTCATCCCCCAGCCGCTCCAGCAGCGGCCAAACCTCATCCTGACGGCCCACCTTCTGTATCCCGATCGCCGAAGCATTCGAGCGCGGCTTCAGCAACCACGGTCCACCCGTGCTCCCCATAAACCGCCAAAGATCATAGTGGTTTGCCACGCCATGAAACTCCGGCACCGCCACACCACCACGCCGCGCGCCCTCACGCATCGCCAGCTTGTCCCGAAAGTACCGTATCGCCGTCTGCCCCATCCCCGGCAGCCGCAGGTGCTCCCGCGCCAGCGACGCGGTCTCCATGTCGAACTCATCCAGCGCCACAATGCGCCCATAGTTGTTATGCCGAAACAGTCGCGTGATGTACGGCAGCGCCTGCTCCGGAGTCAGGTTCACCGGCATCGTGTGCAGCCCCGTCAGCGACTCGCGAGGCCAGTCCGCCCCCGCAAGCTTCTCCGTCGTGAGCAAACTCACCGGGCAGCCCAGCACCGCCGCCTGCCGCAGAAACGCCTGCCCCTTCTCATAGCTGCTGATGCAAAGTATCCCCGCCTGCCCCTCGCCCATCGCACCGCCTCCATCCGAAGCCGTTCGTTAGTCTGTCGTATTTTCTGTAGCGTTCTCCACCATCTTCCGCATAATGTTCGTCGTCGAAAACCCCTGCACTATCGGCACAATCTCCACTCTGCCCCCCGCTGCCAGCACCACCTCGTGGCCCACAACCGTCTCCACCGTATAGTCGCCGCCCTTCACCAGAACATCCGGCTGCAGTGCCTCAATCAACGCCAGAGGAGTCTCTTCGTCGAACAGTACCACAGCATCCACCGCCGCCAGCGCCGACATCACCTTCGCCCGCTCCCGCTCTCCCACCACTGGCCGCGACGGCCCCTTCAGCCGCTGCACACTCACATCCGTATTCAGCCCCAGCACCACCTTCGACCCGAATCCCCTGCACTCCTCCAGCAGCGCCACATGTCCCACATGCAGCAGGTCGAAGCACCCGTTCGTGAACACAATCGTCTCGCCCGCCGCGCGCCACTCCGCCACACGACGCTCCACCTGCTCGCGCGTCAGCACCTTCTCCTCGCTGCGAACCCCGCTCGAAGGCGTCAGCTCGCTCACCAGCTCATGCGCCGCAATCGGCACCGTCCCAGCCTTGCCCACCACCACCCCTGCCGCAAGGTTCGCCAGCTCCACCGCCGTCTCCATCGACACCCCAGCAGCCAGTCCCGCAGCCAGCGTCGCAATCACCGTATCGCCCGCGCCCGACACATCGAACACCTCGCGCGCCCGCGCCGGCGACTCACGCACCCCCGCCTCCGACAGCACGCAGATCCCGCGCTCACTCATCGTCACCGCCAAGTACTTGAACTCATGCTCCCGCCGCTGCGCCTCACCCGCCATCATCAGCGCGTCCCAGCGATGCGCCTCCACTCCCGTCGCCGCCGCCAATTCCCCAAGGTTCGGACACACCACCGTCGCGCCCGAGTACTTGCTCAAGTCCGCCGTCTTCGGGTCCGCCAGCACCGGCACACCCCGCTCCCGAGCCTTCTGGATCACCGCCGCGCACAGCTCGCGCGTCAGCGCGCCCTTCGCATAGTCCGACAGCACCACCGCCTGCACCTTCTCCACCAGCAGCTCCACGCGCTCGCGCAGCCGTTCTTCATCCACGCGCCCCGGCTTCTCACGGCTCTCGATATCCAGCCGCAGTAGCTGCTGCCTCCGCCCCACAATCCTCGTCTTCGAAACCGTCGGCAGCGCCGTCGTCACCACGCCACTCACATCCACCTTCGCGCCGCTAAGAATCCCCGCAAGCTCCGCGCGCTCCCCATCATCCCCCCAGAACCCCGCCAGCAGCGCCTCGCACCCCAGCCCCGCCAGGTTCATCGCGACGTTCGCAGCTCCCCCAGCGCGCTCATACCGCTGCGCATGCCGCAACACCGGCACCGGCGCCTCCGGAGACACCCGGTCCACATCCCCCAATATGTACCGGTCCAGCATCAGGTCGCCCACCACCAGCACCTTCAGCCGGCCAAACCCCTCTTCCAGCAACCCGAGCACCACATGAACGTCCCTAAGCATCGCCGCCTGTCTCCGCCCACCATCATCTCACCCACCAACGCGACGCTCTACTCCCTATTCCCTACTCCCTGCCTTTAGTGCTTCGGCGCCACCCGCTCCAGCATCTCACCCACCGCCTCCATCACCTCGCCCACCTCAATCGACAGCAGACACCGCTTCCCCTCGTCGACACAAGTCTCCAGCCCGCACCCCGCGCACTCCACCTCGTGGTAGATCACCGTATGCTTGTCCCCCATCGGGAACCACATCCGCGGTATATTCCGCGCCGCAAACAGCGCCACACAAGGAGTCCCCACCGCCGCCGCCAGATGCATCGGCCCGCTGTCATGCCCAATAAAAATCTGCGCCGTCTCCAGCGCCGCCGCGCTCTGCCGAGGGTTCAGCCGCCCGCACAGGTTCACCACCTGCCCGCCGCCATTCGTGCGCCAGGAGGTCGCCGCAAACTCGCTCGCAGCACTCTCCTCCGGAGCCCCCACCAGCAGCAGCGTTCGCCGCGGATACACATCCGCCACCCTCCCCAGCAGCGCCCGCCAGTTCTCCACGCCCCAGTCCTTCGCCTGCACCTTCGTCCCCACACTCACCGCAATCGGACGCCGCTCCAACGCCTGCGCGCCAATCTGCCGCACCGCCTCCGCCCGCTCTTTCTCCGACAAGTGCAGGTCCCAGCTAGCCTTCTGCCCCACCTTCGCATCGCCCAGCTCCGCGATACACCGCGCCAGCCGCTCCGCCTCCGGCTCCCAGTTGCCCTTGCATCCTTCGTCGGTCTCCGCCCCATAAAAGTTCCGCTGCAGCCCCTCGGTCAGCGGTAGCCCGATGAACCGCTTCACCCCGCACTTCCGCAGAAACCCCTCATCCCGCTCGACAATCGCAATCCCACGAGCGCTCGCCAGGTACACCACCACCTCCGGCTTCCATCGTCGGACCGCCCACACCAGCTTCGTCAACTCCCACCCACTCCGCGTCCCCACCGGATACCCCAAATATCCATCCACCAACCCCGTCCCCGCCAGCACCGCCTCCGCCGTCGGTGCCTTCGCATGCACCGGAAGGTTCGTCAGCATCCGCCGCTCCGCATTCGGAAACGCCCGCGAGATCAGGTGCAGACTCGGCAGCGCGACCACCATGTCGCCCAGGCTGCCCAGCCTGTAGATCAGCACCCGCCGCGTCTCCGTATCCACCACACTCATTCGCGGCAATCCTATCGCACCATCTTCACTCTCTCCGTATTAATTACCGAAGTAGCACAGCGCCAAATTCTGGGAGGGAGCAGGGGCCTTCAGGCCCCTGAATTCCATCCGCCTGAAGATGAGCTTTAGCCCCGGGCGATGCCAGATGGAAACACCGAATCTCTACCCCAGCAGCTCCCCAACCACATCCTTAGCCCCGGCCAACGCACCATCCAGAGCACCAACATCACTCCCGCCAGCCTCCGCCAGATCAGGCCGTCCGCCGCCCTTGCCGCCAACCTTCGCAGCCAGCAAGCCAACGATCTTCCCAGCCTGCACCTTGCCCGTCAGGTCCTTCGTCACACCCACAATCAGCGACACCTTCCCCTCACCCGCCGCTCCCAGCACCACCACACCACTGCCCAGCTTGCCACGCAGCTCATCCACAAGGTTCCGCATCTGGCTCTTATCCAGAGCATCCACCCGCTGGCTCAGCACCTTCACACCCTTCACCTCAACCGCTGACCCAGCCGCATCCGCCGTCGCCGCGCTCGCGCTCTTCATCTTCAGCGACTCCAACTCGCGCCGCAGCTTCTTCATCTCCTCTTCCTGCTGCGACACACGAGCCCGCAGCCCGTCGGCCGAAACATCACCGCCACCTACAAACTGCCCCGCCACCTTCGCCACATCCGCATCGCGCCTGAACAAATCGAGAGCCCCCAGCCCGCTCACCGCCTCCACACGCCGCACCCCACTCGCGACAGCCCCTTCGCCCACCAGCTTCAGCAGCCCAATCTCACCCGTCGCAGCCAGATGCGTTCCACCACAAAGCTCCGTCGAGAAGTCCCCAATCTTCACCACCCTTACGCGCTCGCCATACTTCTCGCCAAACAGCGCCATCGCCCCCAGCTCATGCACCGCCACATCGATCGGCACATCCACCATCGTCTGCACCGGCGTGTTCTTCAGCACCTGAGCATTCACAATGCTCTCCACCTCGGCCAGCTCCTCGTCAGCGACACCGGCAAAGTGTGAAAAATCAAACCGCAGCTTATTCGGATCATTCAACGACCCCGCCTGCTTCACATGCGTCCCCAGCACCTGCCGCAGCGCCGCATGCAGCAGATGCGTCCCCGTATGGTTCCGCATCACCGCCGCCCGCACCTCGCCATTCACCTGGGTGTCCACCGTATCGCCCACACCAATCGTCTGCTTCGCAATCACCTGATGCGCAAACACGCCCTGCACCGGCTTCTTGCATCCGGTCACCTCGGCCACAACGGTATGATGATCGCTCGCCAGCAGCCAGCCCACATCGCCCACCTGTCCGCCCGAGTCCGCGTAGAAGCTCGTCGCATCCAGCACCACCTCGCCCGTCTCACCGGTCTTCAACATCTGCACACCGACGCCGTCCTTCACCAGCGCAAGCACCTTCGCCCCATCCACCCGCAGCGCCTGATACCCCTCAAACTCCGTCTTCGGCAGCTCCCGATACACCGGCGCCGCCGACTTCTGCGACCCACCCTTCCAACTAGCCCGCGCCCGTTGCTGCTCCTCTTCCTTCGCGCGCTCAAAGCCAGCCATATCAAACTCAATACCAGCATCACGTGCAGCATCGACCATGAAGTCCAATGGCATGCCAAACGTCTCGTACAAACCAAACGCTTTAGCGCCATCAAAGACGGCTTGCGTGTTTAGAATTTCTAAATATTCTCGATCCTTGCTCCGTGCTGGAACTATTGGAGCGAGTTTGGTGTAGGTCGCTTTAGCGTCGAAACCATACAAGACATCACGGTCGTGAAGCTTGTTCTCGCCGGTAAAAGCGATATTCTCATCGCCATAATTTTGCGCGAGCAAACTTGCGCTAGCGGAACATTTGGCGCTGTGATTAGCGTTGGACTCAGTCAGCAACTTGTTGAGTTCACGGGAGCCGAGGTCGAGCACCCGCGCAAACTGCAACTCCTCCGCGAGCACCACCTTCGCAACCCGCTCCGCGCTCTCCTTCAGCTCTGGATACGCCGCCACCATCTCATCCCGAACCGCATACACCATCTCGTGCATAAACGGCTTCTCCTGCCCCAGCAGCCGTCCATGCCGAATCCCGCGCCGCAGAATCTTCCGCAGCACATACCCGCGCCCTTCATTGCTCGGCAGCACCCCATCCGAGATCAAAAACGTGCTCGCCCGCGCATGGTCCGCAATAATCCGCAGCGACGCCGCCCCCTTCTCATCGCTCACCGCCAGCCGCTCAACCTCGCTCTCACCAGGACCCACCCCAGAGGTGTCATCTCGACCGGAGTCCGCGTTCTTTGCGGACGGAGTGGAGAGACCTGCGTTTGTGCCGCCACGGAACCCCGTCAACTCCATCGCTCTCGCAATCAGCGGCGTAAACAAATCACTCTCATAGTTCGAAAGCTTCCCCTGCAGCACTGCCGCAACCCGCTCCAACCCCATCCCCGTATCGATGCTCGGCTTCGGCAGCGGAGTCAGCACCCCATCGCTCGACCGATCGAACTGCATAAACACCAAATTCCAGATCTCGACATACCGCTGGTCATCCTCAGGAAACGGCTTGTCCTCCCCCGTCTCACTCGCAGCCAGCCCAAGATCATAAAAAATCTCGCTACAAGGCCCACAAGGCCCGGTATCGCCCATCTGCCAGAAGTTGTCCTTGGCCGACATCCCAAAGATCCGCTCCTTCGGCACACCCGTCTCAATCCACAGCCGCTCCGCCTCGTCATCCCGAGGCACCTTCGCGTCACCCTCGAACACCGTCACATACAGACGGTCCTTATCGATCCCAAACCAGTCCGCACTCGTCAGCAGCTCCCACGCAAACGCAATCGCGTCTTTCTTAAAGTAGTCGCCAAAGCTGAAGTTCCCCAGCATCTCAAAGAACGTATGGTGCCGCCGCGTGAACCCCACGTTCTCCAGATCATTATGCTTGCCGCCCGCCCTTACACACTTCTGCGAAGATGCAGCGCGCGAGTACTCCCGCACCTCCGCGCCCAGAAACACGTCCTTGAACTGGTTCATCCCAGCATTCGTAAACAGCAGCGTCGGATCATTGGCCGGAACCAGCGACGACGAATGGACACGCCGGTGCCCCTTGCTCTCAAAAAACCGCAAAAACTCTTCCCGAATCTGGTTCCCGCTCAAGTTACGCATAGGGATTAAGTTTAGCAGTGCCATCCCGAATCCATTTAGAATCAGCCTGAGGAACGATCTCGATGCGCAGCGTATCCGTGCAGGAATTCGAACAGCACCCCGCCGACTTCATCTCCGAAGTCGAAGCCGGCTCACGCCTCACATTGGTCCGCGGCGGCAAAGCCATCGTCACACTGGCGCCTACTGAGCAGAAATACCCTCTTCCCGAAGGCCCCGAACGCGAGGCTGCCATCAAGGAATTTTTCGAAATGATGGACAAGGGGGCCGATCTCAAAGGCCTCCGCATCAATCGCGATGAACTTTACGACGACGCTATCTGATGTTCACGAACGATACGAACATCCTGGTCTATTCCATCGACGCCACCGATTTGCCGAAGCATCTCACCGCGAAACGAATTGTCCAAGCCCATACGATTCGTCGATATCCAGTGATGCTGCAGTCCTTGTCAGAGCTGTACTTCGCCACAACTCGAAAATCCCTGCTCTCAAATGCTGATGCGTCACAGATCGTCACCAGAACGCTTTCGATCTCACCAGTAATCCCTTACGACTCCAGCGATGTTGCCGCAGCGATGCGTCTCCACGACCTGCACAAGATTCAGTTCTTCGACGCCCTCCTCCTCGCCACCGCCGCCCGCTCCGGCTGCACCACACTTTTCAGCGAAGACTTCCAGCACAACCGTGCGTACGGCACCATCACCGTCCGCAACCCCTTCCTCCTGTCGCCCGCCGAACTCGACGCACTCCTCGATTAAACCTCGATCACCCGCCGCAACTACCGTTCTTGCTATAGCGTCAAACCTGACAGCAAGCATGACCCACGGCCTCGCCACTCTCGTCGCTCTTGCCGCCCCCGCCGCTCACCACGGCAACCCCGTCATGCACTTCTTCTTCAAGTTCGGCCTCGCCGGCCTCCCCATCATCTCCGCGGTCGACAGCTCCTTCGTCCCGCTCCCTGTCCCCGGCGTCACCGACATCATGATCATCCTCTATGCCGCCGGCCACGCCAACGTCTTCCTCCTCGTCGGCCTCGCCACCCTCGGCTCCGCCATCGGAGGCTTCCTCTCGCACGCCGCAGGCCGCGCCGGCGGCATGGCGTTCCTTGAAAAACACGTCCCCGCCCGCATCCTCAAACCAGCCTCAGCCTGGATGGAACACCACGCCATCCTCGCCGTTGCCTTGCCCGCGCTGCTGCCGCCGCCCATGCCGCTCTCGCCCTTCGTCCTCGTCGCCGGAGCGGTCCACATGTCCCGCCGAACCTTCATGACGGCCTTCACCCTCAGTCGCCTCGTCCGTCACGCCCTCGCCGCCTGGATCGGCGTCTACTACGGCCGCCACGTCCTCCATCTCTGGAACCGCTTCTCCGCCCGCTGGGGCGCCACCGTCCTCACCGTCATCTGGACGCTCATCATCCTCTTCACCGCCATCGCCATCTGGCGCCTCTACAAGGCCTCCCGCGAGATGAAACACGCCTCCACCGTCTCCGCATAGCATCTGCTAACCCTGTCAAGCCCCGTCTCCCTCACGGGCCACATAACTCCTTCTAAAACAACTACTAAGCCACCAAAACCAAAAACACTTTCTCCCACCCCACCTTCTATACTGGAAGCAGGAAACAAAACTGGTTCCCTGGCAAACTGGCAACTGAGCGCCGCAAACCCGAACCTGCACAGACCCCCTCTAACCCCTTTCCCTGCCATATCATACCCGTAACTATATACAGAATCAGCCACTTACCCCTTGGATCACCCCGTAAGTCGCTGATTCCACTAGATACCTCCGCTACATAGGGAGGGGGGAGGGGTATCGGAACGATCCACATTCACCCTCTGATAAACTAGCTCCTGTGCCGGGTCCTACGCGACGTATTCCCGCCAACCCCGCCAGGTCCGGAAGGAAGCAACGGTAACGGGCCAATACGGGCGCAGTAGGGTAACCCGGTACACTTTCTCCTCTTCACCACCGCGGTTCTCAGCCCCTTCTCTATTCCTTGAAAAATCAGCGCATCCTCGCCGGTTCTGCCTCGCTCCAATCCGCAGCCATCGGTCCTCATCGCCGCCACGCGCGACCCTTGCGTACGGACGCGATAAGATGCTCTCTGTTGCCTTAAAGCCTTTGGAGGTTGAAGTTTGAGTCTGTCGTTGAAGCCCAGGAACTCCGTCCGCGCCAAGATCTCAGCCGTCGGAGCCTACGTCCCTCCCCGCCTGCTCACCAACGCTGACCTCGAGAAGATGGTCGAGACCAACGACGAGTGGATTCAGACCCGCACCGGCATCCGCGAGCGCCACATCGTTGAGCCCGGCACCGCCACCAGCGATCTCGCCGTCGAAGCCGCCAGGATCTGCCTCGCCAACCGCGGCATCCACCCCTCCGAGCTCGACGCCATCATCGTCGCCACCGTCACCCCGGACATGCTCTTCCCCGCCACCGCCTGTATCGTCCAGGCCAAGCTCGGCGCGCCCAACGCCTGGGGATTCGACCTCTCCGCCGCCTGCTCCGGCTACCTCTACGCCCTCCAGATCGGCGCCAAGCTCATCGAGTCCGGCGCCCAGAAGAAGGTCCTCATCATCGGTGCCGATGTCATGAGCTCCATCGTCGACTACACCGACCGCTCCACCTGCATCCTCTTCGGCGACGGCGCCGGCGCAACCCTGCTAGAGCCCTGCGAACCCGGCGAGATCGGCCTCATCGACTACGTCCACGAGGTCGACGGCACCGGTGCAGCCTCCCTCAACATGCCCGCCGGCGGCAGCCTCCACCCCGCCACCCATGCCACCATCGACGCCCGCCAGCACTACGTCCACCAGGACGGCGGCTCCGTCTACAAGGTTGCCGTCCGCAAAATGGCCGAGCTCACCGAGTGCGTCCTCAAGCGCAACGACATCACCGGTGCCGACCTCGACTGCTTCATCCCCCACCAGGCCAACCGCCGCATCATCGAGGCAACCGCCGACCGTCTCGGCATGCCCCTCGAACGCGTCGTCATCAACATCGACCGCTACGGCAACACCACCGCCGCAACCATCCCCCTCGCCATGGACACCGCGATCAAGGAAAACCGCATCAAGAAGGGCGACCTCGTCATGCTCGCCAGCTTCGGCGGCGGCTACACCATCGGCTCCACTCTCCTCCGCTGGGAGTTCTAACCCATCAGCCCCAGCAACCGCACGATCGCCAGCGCATTGGTCGTGCGGTTCACGCCAGGCTTCAGCAGGTAGTCGAACTCCAGCGGATCGTCGTCGTTCGGGCTAGCCATATGCACATTGCGCCCGCTCAGCTCTGCAATCTCCGCCAGTTCCGCCAGCGCCAGGTCATGCGTGGATAGCGCCCCAATCGCTCCAACCTCCAGCAGCCCCCGCAGCACCGCCCCGGCCGCCGCTCTCCGGTCCGCCGAGTTCGTCCCACTCAAAATCTCATCAATCAAAAACAGGCACTGAGCCGGGTTCTCACGAGCCATCGTCAGCACCGCGCGCAGCCTCTCCACTTCCGCCAGAAACTTCGACTTGCCCTCAGCCAGCGAGTCGCGCACCGCCAGCGATGCGCCGATTCGCAGTGCACTCAACCGGAGCCTCTTCGCCGGCACCGGAGCTCCCGCCAGCGCCAGCACCGCATTCACGCCAATCGTGCGCAGCAGCGTCGACTTCCCCGCCATATTCGACCCCGAAATCAGCAGAAACTGCGCCTCTCCGCCAAGCGCCACATCATTCGCCACAGCCTTCCCCCGCGGCAGCAGCGGATGCACCATCGCCACAGCCTCAAACACCGCAGCCGTATCGACAATCTCCGCATACACATTCTCCGCATGCTCGGCAGCATAGGTCGCCAGCGCCAGCAGCGCCTCCATCTCCGACCACGCCGCCAGCCAGCGCCGCATCGGCTCGGCATACAGCTTCTTCCATCGCCGCAGCCCAAACAGCGCCTGCGTTCCACCGCAGAACAACACCGTCAGCACCGAGAACCACTCCTTCTCGCGGTGCTCCACCACCATCAGCCAGCGCTCCAGCAGCCGCAGCACTTCGTCCTGTCCAGCGCACTCACGCTGCAGCTCCAGCAGCCGTTCCGACTCGAACTTCGCCTCCTGCACAATCCGCAGTCCGCTCCGCAGAATCGTCGTCTGCCCAAACAGCTTCTTCGCCGCCGCCAACTCCTGCCGCGCTCGCGGCCGCAGCCACAGGCAAATCATCGCCTGCGCCAGCAGCAATGATTCCGTCGGCCGCAGGTACGCCGTCAGCGCCCCATAACGAGCCCAACCCACCGCCAGCAGCACAATCCACCCCACATTCACCGCAATCAGCAGCGGCCGAATCCACACCGCCGGCGCCTCTGTCTCCACCTCCAGCCACCGCTCGTAGGTCTCCGCCGGAATCTCCTCAAACTTCGACGCACCCAGCAACGCCACACGCTCTCGCAAATCCAGCGCCGGCGTCAGCTCCTTCACCGCAGCCTGCCGCTTCCGAGCGGCCGCAACCGTCGTCGGCTCCAGCAACAGCTCCGCCAGCGCCTTCTGTCCAATCGCCGTCCGCGTCGTCGCCAGCATCCCCAGCAGTGAGTCCCGTCCCACCACATCCAGGTCCCACGCATAGATATGGTCTTCCGCCGCCAGGCTCTCGCCCGTATGTCCCGTCTGCGTCGCCACGCCGTTCACGCGGTCCAGCGCCGTCGCATACAAGCTGGAAAGCCTCACAGCCTTCCGCTCCCGAGCGCGTATCAACCGCCAGTACACTGTCAGCGCAACGAGCGGCACCAGCACGAGTAGCACGTTCAGTCCACTGCCATGGCCCCATATCGCCAGATACGCCTGCCGCACCGCCATCACCACCAGCGCGGCAACAAAGATCCCAAACATGTCTCCACGGCTCTTCTGTTTGGCGAACTCCACATTGGCGCCACTCCTGCGCCGCTCATACTCCGCAACAATCTCCTCAGCCATTCACTCAGGATAGCCCCGCCAACACGCTTGCCTGCCCGCGCCCAAACGCATAGCCTCGTACCCATGCGTCTGCTCCTCTTTCTTGCCACCCTCACCGCGACCTCCCTCGCCTCTTCAGTTCAAGCTCAGGACGTCCACGTCAAAGTCGATCCCCACGGTCCCGGCTCCATCGCCAGCACCACCGACTACACCACCATCCAGCAGGCGCTCGACCACCATCCCTTCGCGCCCGCAGGCTATCGCGTCATCATCTCCATCGTCCCCGGCGTCTACCACGAGCGCATCATCGTCACCCAGAACCACAACAACATCACGCTGCTCGGTCTCGGCAAATCCCCCGAGGACGTCGTCATCACCAACTCGCTGAACGCAAAGACCGCCGGCGGAACCTTCTTCACCGAAACCGCCGAGATCAACGGCACCGGCTTCGAGGCCGATAACCTCACCTTCGAGAACACCGCCGGCAACACCGGCCAGGCCGTCGCCGCCGCCGTCCGTGGCGACCGCGCCGTCTTCAAGCACTGCCGCTTCCTCGGCCACCAGGACACCCTCTTCGCCGACTACGGCCGCCAGTACTACGTCGACAGCTACATCGAAGGCGGGGTCGACTTCATCTTCGGCAACGCCGCCGCCGTCTTCGACCACGTCGAACTCCACGCCAACGGCCCCGGCTACCTCACCGCCCAATCCCGCACCGACCCCAACCAGCCCACCGGCTACGTCATCACCCACTCCACCGTCACCACCTCACTCGAAGCGACACTACCTCCGCCCGCAGGCGCACCCGGCGTCGCCTCCACAGCAGCCGCGCACAACATGACCGCCCTCGGCCGCCCCTGGCGCCCCTACGCCCGCGTCGTCTTCATGCATACCGTTCTCCCCGCCCAGCTCAACCCCGCGGGCTACACCGTCTGGAAGCGCGACGACCCCGTCCCACCGCTCGCCTGGTACGCCGAGTTCGACAACTCCGGCCCCGGCTGGCAGCCCACCGAGCGCCCCTCCTGGGAGCACATGCTCACCGCGAAAGAAGCCTCCGCCTTCGAGCCCCAGAACTTCCTCCGAGGTCGCGACCAATGGAACCCCATCGCCGCCGCCGCTAAACTCCCTTAACCTCCCATCGCTCTGCGTAAACGGCCACAAATCAGGTACCCCGAGGCTTCAGCCTCGGGTTTCATAACCCAAAATGAAGCAGGGCTTTAGCCCTGAGGTATGCTTCTCTTCGGAGATCCACCGATGCCTTCCCACCGTATTGCCCTCGTCACTACACTCGCGCTCACCGCCTCACTCGCCGCCACTCTCGCTATAGCGCAAACCCCCGGCATCCAGCCCAACGACATCGACCACGCCGTCAAGCCCGGCGACGACTTCTACCTCTACGCCAACGGCACCTGGCTCGATCGCACCGTCCTGCCGCCTGACCGCGTCGCCATCGGCGCCTTCTCCATCGTCGCCGACAAGACAGACAAGCAGGTCGCCGCCATCGTCGACGACGCAGCCGCGGCCAACGCCGCTCCCGGCACCAGCAAACGCCTCATCGCCGACCTCTACCACGCCTACATGGACGAGTCCGCCATCGAGAAGCACGGCATGGCCACCCTCAAGCCGCAGCTCGCCGCTATCGCCGCCATCAAGGACAAGCACGAGCTCTCCACCGCCCTCGGCCACTCTCTCCGCGCCGACACCGACGCCCTCAACAACACCAACTTCCACACCTCCAACATCTTCGGTCTATGGGTCGCGCCCGGCTTTCAGGACTCCGACCACTACGCCCCCTACCTCATGCAGGGTGGCATCGAGATGCCCGATCGAGCCTACTACCTCGACGACTCCGCGCACATGAAGTCCATCCGCGACTCCTACTCCAAGCACGTCGTCGCTGTCTTCACCATCGCCGGCCTCTCCGATCCCGAAGCCCGCGCCGCCCGCGTCATCGCCCTCGAGCACGCCATCGCCGAAGCCCACATCGCACTCGCCGACAACGAAGACATCCACAAGGCCAACAACCTCTGGCAGACCGCCGACTTCGCCACAAAGGCCCCCGGCCTCGACTGGACCGAGTTCTTCCACGCCGCCGGCCTCTCCACCCAGAAGACCCTCTACGTCTGGCAGCCCACCGCCATCACCGGCGAGTCCGCCCTCGTCGCCTCGCAGCCGCTCGACGCCTGGAAGGACTGGCTCGCCCTTCATCTCATCGACGACAACACCTCCGGCATCTCCAAGGCCCTCGCCAACGAGCACTTCGCCTTCTTCGGCACCACGCTCTCCGGCGCACCACAGCAGCGCCCCCGTGACCAGCGCGCCCTCGCCGTCGTCAACTCCTATCTCGGCGACACCGTCGGCCAGCTCTACGCCGAGCGCTACTTCCCGCCCGCCGCGCGCGCCAAAGCACAAGCGATGGTCTCCAACCTCCTCGCCGCCTTCCACAAGCGCCTCGAAGCCATCGACTGGATGGCCCCCAGCACCAAAGCCGAGGCCATCCGCAAGCTCGACGCCCTCTACGTCGGCGTCGGCTACGCCGATCACTGGCGCTCCTACGCTGGTCTCGAGATCAAGCCCGACGACCTCCTCGGCGACTACCAGCGTGCCGACCTCTTCGAGTACCACTACGCCCTCTCGCGCATCGGCAAGCCCGTCGACCGCCACGAGTGGTGCATGGAGCCGCAGACCGTCAACGCCGTCAACCTGCCGCTGAACAACGGCCTCAACTTCCCCGCGGCCATCCTGCAACCGCCGTTCTTTGACGCCTCCGCACCCGACGCCTCCAACTACGGCGCCATCGGTGCCGTCATCGGCCACGAGATCTCCCACACCTTCGACTCCGAGGGTGCCGAGTTCGACTCCAAAGGCCAGGTCCGCAAGTGGTGGACCGACGCCGACTATGCGCACTTCAAACAGGTCACCGGCGCGCTCGCCGCGCAGTTCGACGGCTACGAGCCCTACCCCGGCGTCCACGTCAACGGCCGCCAGACCCTCGGCGAAGACATCGCCGACCTCGGTGGCCTCGCCGCGGCCTACGACGCCTTCCACGCCGCCCAGCATGGCCAGCCCATCAAAGTAGTCGACGGCTTCGACGGCGACCAGCAGTTCTACCTAGCCTTCGGCCAAATCTGGCGCACCAAGATCCGCGAAGCCGCCGAGCGCCGCCAGATCCTCACCGACCCCCACGCCCCCGGCCACTACCGCGCAGAAACCGTCCGCAACTTCGACGCCTGGTACAAAGCCTTCCACATCCAACCCGGCGAAAAGCTCTACCTCGCCCCCGACCAGCGCGTGCGCATCTGGTAAAAACAAGAAGCAGCGAGCGGGGATAAGGAGCAGTTTCTACTCCCTATTCCCCGCTCCCTATTCCCTGCCCTATGCACCACATCATCGCCGCCATCAAATCAGGGACCGACCCGGTGGCTCCCTTGCCGCCGGGCGCGTTCACGCGTCAGCTTGAAGAGCCCGTCTACTGCCCCAAGTGCGACGTCTACTACCTGCTCATCGCCGACTACGAGGCCTCCGTCAACAAGTACTTCCCGCAGGAGACCCGCCGCCACCTCTCGCTACTCAAAAAAGCCGTCATGATGGGCCACGACTACGGCCACCGCGTCACCCACTTTGAGACCAACGGCGTCGTCGTCACCCGCCACATGCCCGAGAAGACCGTTCTCCCACCCATCCCCAAGCGGGTCATGTAACCACGCGCAATCAGTTCGCCGACGGCCGCTCCACCTGGTCGAGCACGATGCATTCCACACCCGTCTTCACCGGCTCCAGCTTCAATCCAAGTTGCTCGCGGATCGCCGTAAACAACTCCGGCGGCGCGCTGCCATCCGTCGCCGGCTCCTCACCCGCGAAGAACGGCTTGGTCGAAGTCGCCGTCATGTCGAAGTTGAACTCTCCCTTCACCCCGGTCTGGTCCACCACCGGCCTGTCCATCTCCACCCGCTGTAGTTCAGCCGCCAGCTGCGGCATCGTCCCATAGACGCCCACCACGCGCATCCACAGGTGCGGCCCGCGCTGGATGCGCACACCCTTCGCCATCCCCTCAACATCCCTCGCCGTCTCCAGCTTCGGACCACCCTTCGCAACCGTCAGCGCATACGCCGGCATCACTCTCGGCTCGCGGTGATACCGCATCCCCAGCCGGTCCGCCAGCAGCCGCTGCATTCGCTCCCGCCACTCCGCCGCCGAAGGCTCACCAGCCTCCGCCACGCCTTCAATATCGAACGTCTCCGTATCAAACCATGAAGGCTCACCCACAATCTGCTTCGCCTGCACGTTATACGCAAACTGCAGCATCTGGCTCATCGTAGTATCGTGTGCCGCAAACCGTCGCCCCTCCCACCCCAACGACCGCCCACTCTGCCCCGCAGCACTCGGCTTGATCGTCGCCGCCTCAAACCCCGGCCCACTTGCCGCAGGCTTCTGAGCTGTGGCACTCAGCGCCGCCATCACCATCACCCAACCAATTCGTTTCAGCAGTCCCATACCTGCAACTTTACGATGTTCACACCCCACGTTCTTGCCGTATAACGTGTTGCTATGCCGACTCCCTCCTTTCTGCGCCGCGCCAGCACTTCAACATACTTCTTCGCAATGCTCGCTCTCTCCGTCGCCTCGCACGGAGCCTCCGCGCAGGCCGCGCCCAAAAACTTCCAGACGCTGCTCGTCGGCATCGACCATCGCAACGTCGTCTCGCTCGACGGCGACTGGCACTACCTCATCGATCAGTCCCCGGCCCGCGCGCTCTACTCTCCCACCGGCGCCATCAACGACAACACGTACGCCCTCAACACCCACCCCACCATCGTCGGCCCGCACAATCAGGAGTACGACTTCGCCACCGCGCCTACCCTCAAAGTCCCCGGCGACTGGAACACCCAGGTCCCGCAACTCTTCAACTACGAGGGTGTCATCTGGTATCAGCGCGACTTCGACTTCCAGCCCAAACCCGGCACGCGCACCTTCCTCCACATCGGCGCCGCCAACTACCGCTCCCATGTCTGGGTCAACCAGAAGCGCATCTGTGACCACGAAGGCGGCTACACGCCCTTCGACTGCGAGGCCACCTCCGTCCTTCACCCCGGCTCCAACTTCGTCGTCATCGCCGTCGACGCCACCCGCATGGTCGACGGCATTCCGTCCGTCGGAATCGACTGGCTCAACTATGGCGGTCTCACCCGCGACGTCTCCCTCCTCACCGTCCCCACCGCCTTCATCGACGACTACGATGTCCACCTCGCCCACGGCCCCGCCTGGCAGCCCGGCAACAAACAGCTCACCGGCTACATCCACATCCTCAACGCGACCGCCAACACGCCCGTCACCCTCGACATCCCCGAGGCCGGCATCCACACCACGCTCCACACCGACGCCGACGGCCGCGCGCCCTTCACCGTCACCGCCAGCAAGCTCACCCTCTGGTCACCCGACTCACCGAAGCTCTACAAGGTCACTCTCGCCACCGGCACTGGCGATCAACGCGACTCCATCACCGACGACATCGGCTTCCGCGACATACGCGTCGATGGGACGCATATCCTCCTCAACGGCAAGCCCATCTATCTGCAAGGCGTAAACCTCCACGCCGAAGCCCCTATCCGCGGCGGCCGCGTCGACAACGACCAGGACGTCTCCATCCTCTTCGGCTACCTCAAAGACCTCAACGCCAACTTCGTCCGCCTCGCCCACTACCCGCACGACGAGCGCATGGAGCGCGCAGCCGACCGCGACGGCATCATGATCTGGTCTGAGATCCCCCTCTGGCAGCACATCTCCTTTGACAAGCCCGAGGTCTACGCCAAAGCCGTCACCATGCTCAAGGAGATGATCCGCCGCGACCGCAACAAGGCCTCCGTCATCCTCTGGTCCATCTCCAACGAGACACCCAACAACCCCACCCGCACCCAGTTCCTCACCAACTTAGCCAACGAAGCACGCGCCCTCGACCCCACCCGCCCCATCACCTCCGCGCTCAACACCGCCCACATCGAAGGCACCACTGCTACGCTGCCTGACCCCTTCGCCAACGCCCTCGATGTCGTCGGCGTCAATCAGTACATCGGCTGGTACACCGGCACGCCCGAAAGCGCCGACAAGATCCAGTGGACGCTCCCGCAGAAGCCAATCATCGCCAGCGAGTTCGGCGCCGAAGCCAAACAGGGCAACCACGGAACGGTCAATCAGCGATGGACCGAAGAGCAACAGGTCTTCGTCCTCCAGCACCAGTTCACCATGCTCTCCAAAATCCCTCAGCTCCGCGGCGACACTCCCTGGATACTCATGGACTTCCGCTCCCCCACCCGCAACATCCCCAAGCTACAGGACGGCTACAACCGCAAGGGTCTCATCTCCGAAGACGGCAAGAAGAAGGAAGCCTTCTACTTCGTCCAGAAGACCTACAAGGAGCACTCCGTCGGCAAACCTTGACGACAGCATGGAATTCTCTGCTTATAATTGCACCATGCCAAAGCTCCCGGCCGTCGACATCAACGATATCCGCTCCGTCACAGACTTCCAGCGCAACGCGAAAAAGCATGTTGCCCGCCTCCGCAAGACCAAAGCTCCCATGGTTCTTACAGTCAACGGCAGCGCCGCCATCGTCGTTCAGGATGCCGCAACCTACCAGGACCTCTTGAACCGGGTGGACTCGCTTGAAGAAGAACATCGCTTTATAGCCGCCGTGAATGAGGGGCTCGCCGACGTCGAAGCCGGCAGAACGCGCCCATTTCGCGAGGCGTTCGCAGAAGCGGAGTTGAGACTTGGCATACGCCGTTAGAATGGCCGTCACTGCCATGCGCGATGCCGAGGAGTATCACGCCTACATCCTTGGGCAGAGCCATGACAACATCGCTGCCAATCAATGGTGGGACGGACTCTTCAAAGCCATAGCTTCGCTAGAGACGCTACCCGCACGGTGCCCACGCATTGAGGAACGGGGAAACTTCCGGCACCCCTTGCGGCAGCTTCTTTATGCTTCGCACCGGATTCTCTTTTGGGTAGACGCAAAGACGGTGCATGTTTTGCGTATCTATCCCTCTTCAGGCCGGCCCTTGCAGTCCCTGCAGCAACGTCCGAAGCACGGCAAAAGCCTGGACTGATAAACTAAAGTTAGTGAGCAACACCCCTACCCTCGAAATTCCAACAGCCCCCGAAACCGAGTTCTACCGCCCCAAGGTCGGCTTCGTCTCGCTCGGCTGCCCCAAGAACCTCGTCGACTCCGAGGTCATGATGGGCCTACTTCACCGTTCCGGTGCCGAGTTGACCCCCCGCGCTGAAGACGCCGAAATTCTCGTCGTCAACACCTGCTCCTTCATCGACTCCGCCAAGCAGGAATCAGTCGACACTATCCTCGAGATGGTGCAGCACAAGATCGCCAACGGTGGTCGCGCCCAGCGCCTCATCGTCGCTGGCTGTCTCGTCGAGCGCTATCGTGACGAAATCCGCAAGAACATCCCCGAAGTCGACGCCGTCGTAGGCACCGGCGAGCTAGAAGCCATCCTCGAAGCCGCAGGGCTCAACCGCCCCGCCCCCGCCGAAAACAACTCGCCCTTCGCCATCCTCACCTCGGCCCAAATCGAGCGCCACGCCAGCAGCGTCAACCAGCACTCCCGCCCGGAAGGCGACAGCCCTCAGCTCCGCCACGAGGCCGAATCGTCTTCTCTATCCTCTATCCCCTACTCTCTTTCCCCTGCTTCCAGAGCCGAAGGCGACGCCCGCGAGCAAGCCGGCCGCTTCTCCCGCGAAGCCTGGGACGGCGCCACCGCCGCCCTCCCCAGCTACCTCTACTCCGACGAGACCCCACGCATCCTCACCACTCCGCGCGCCTCGGCCTACATCAAGATCGCCGAAGGCTGCGACCACCCCTGCAGCTTCTGCATCATCCCGCAACTGCGCGGTAAGTTCCGCTCGCGCCCCATTGCCTCCATCGTCGCGGAAGCCAAATCCCTCATCGCACAAGGCGTCCGCGAGATCACCCTCATCGGCCAGGACACCACCTGCTACGGCGAAGACCTCCTTCCAAGCATCCCTCTCCATACCCATGAAGTGTCATCTCGACCGAAGCGCAGCGAAGCGGAGAGACCTGCAGTTGGGACCGCCACAAATCTCCGTCGCCCCGAACTCGCCGATCTCCTCGAAGCCCTCGCCCCACTCCCCGGTCTTAAGTGGCTGCGCTTCCTCTACGCCTATCCCAACAAGATCACCACGCGCCTGCTCGAAACCATCGCACGCCACGACACCATCGCAAAGTACCTCGACGTCCCGCTGCAACACGCCAGCGCCAGCGTCCTCCGCCGCATGAAGCGTGGCGGCTCCGCCGACCGTTTCCTCCAGATCATCGACAAGGCCCGCGCCACCGTCCCCGGCCTCGTCCTCCGCACCAGCTTCATCGTCGGCTTCCCCGGCGAAACAGAAGAAGACTTCGCCGAGCTCATGACCTTCGTCGAAGCCGCTCGCATCGACTGGCTAGGCGTCTTCAGCTACTCCGACGAAGAAGGCGCAGGCGCCTTCGCACTCGACCAGAAGGTCCCGAAGCGCACCATCGAGTCCCGCCGCAAGAAGCTGATGAAGCTCCAGCAAAAAATCAGCAAGCGAGCCCGCGCAGCCTGGGTTGGCTGCGAACTCGACATCCTTGTCGAAGGCGAGTCCGAAGAGACCGAGCTCCTCTGGCAGGGCCGCTCCCTCGAGATGGCCCCTGAGATCGACGGCAAAGTCCTCATCAACGACTTCGGTCCTCACGAGTCCTTAGTCCCCGGCACCTTCTACCGCGCCGAAATCACCGAGTCCCACGACTACGACGTAGTCGCCCGCATCATCGAATAAAGGCATGCCGCCCAGCAGAAAGGGCCCCACACGGGGCCCTTCGCCGTCACTGTCTCCATCTGCAAATTACATGCCACCGTTGCCGTTGTTATGCGCAAGCGCGGCCTTGTAGCCCTCGGTAAACGAGCTGCGATACGCTTCGCGGTCAGCCGACTTCTTCACGGGGGGGTGGTTGTAAAGGTAGGAAGTCTTGGGGTCTACCGGGCGCTTCGCTACCGTATCCAGCTTTGCTGCCTCGATGCCGTCCTTGTAAGCCTGGCCCTGTTCTGTGCCGGCCGGCGGCGTCGTCCAGTCATTCTGGGTGCTGTTCTGGGTCTGGTTCTGCGTCTGGGCCGCCATCACCATCGGGGCGGTCATCATCGTCACTGCGATCAGCGACGTTGCGATACGGGAAAACTTGCTCATCGGATGCCTCTTACTGCTTGATACCAACGACGTCGTGGTCGTGGCTTTGTTGCTGGCGATCCACTGCCACACAAACAGACGCAAGGTACACCCTTGAAGTTGCAAATTGCAAGTCGAATCTCACTAAAGAATCTTCATCGTTATGCGAACGATTTCGCATCAACCAGGCATTCCACTCAAAATAAACCACTTGCAACAAGCATCAATACAGCATTACAAATTCACAACCGTAACCGCCGTCACGCAATTTTCATCCTTCACCCTCGTGCAGTATCCTCAACCAAAGCGTCACTGTGCGAGTTCAGCTCGCCCCTTCGCACGAAAGAAACGTATGCCTGCCACCAAGCCCATCCTCTGCCCCACCTGCCGCAAAGTCGTCGACCCCACCGCCGAAGACTTCCCCTTCTGTTCCGACCGCTGCCGCCTCATCGACCTCGGCAAATGGGCCTCCGGAGACTACAAGATCAGCTCCCCCATCTTCGACGAAGAGCTCCTCGAAGACCTCCAGCGCCGCCAGGAACAATCCTCCTCCGACCCCGACGACACCCTCTCGAAGTGGAAGAACTAATCTTCTAAGGTCCGTCATTCTGAGCGAACCCTGAGCTTGTCGAAGGGGAAGTCGAAGAACCCCGACGCTCTAAAACTCACCTCGGGTCTCGATCCCTTTCTGCCACCTATACCCGGTAAACTGCTAGCTGTGACTCAACCCAAGAAATCCTTCTGGGCCTGGACGCTCGCCACCTGGTTCGGCGCCGGCTACCTCAAGCCCGGCCCCGGAACCTACGGCAGCGCCGCCGCCGTCGTACTCTGGTACATCGCCGCGCAGCTCATTCCCAGCACCCCCACCACGCTGGCGGTAGCCACTCTCATCGCCGCCATCATCATCACGCTCATCGGCATCCCAGCCTCCACCACCGTCGCCCGCGAGTCCGGCCGCAAAGACCCCGGCTTCGTCGTCATCGACGAGTTCGCCGGCCAGCTCTTCGCCCTCGTCCTCATGCGGCCCAACTGTCAGCACGCCCTCATCGCTCTGCTCCTCTTCCGCGCCTTCGACATCACCAAGCCTTGGCCCATCCGCAAGCTCGAAGCCCTCCCCGAAGGCACGGGCATCATGCTCGACGACGTAGCCGCCGGCCTCGCCGCCCTCCTGCTCGGCGCCATACTCAGCCGATTCCTTCCTCTCACACGTTAGCGCTGGTTTTTATCAGCAAAATTCACGTATCATGGGCGACCATGTTCAGCCGCTCTCTCACGCTTGCGTTCTGCTTCGTCGTCCTTGCTCCCGCGCTGCCCGCCGTCGCCCAGCAATCGGCCTGGGCGCACCTTGGCCCCCACGGCGACCTCGTCTACAAGACCACCCCGCGCGGCGACCGCATCCCCGACTTCTCCTACGCCGGCTACATGGCCGGAGGCGTCGCCCTCCCCACCGCTCCCGTCGCCGAAACCCTCAACCCTAGCGGCTCCGATGACACCGCCGCACTGCAGGCCGCACTCGACCGCACCGCCAAAGCCGCAGCACGGTCAAACCACCCCGTCGCGCTCCTGCTCGCCCCCGGTGACTTCCACCTCAGCACCACCATCGAGCTTCGCGGCTCCAACGTCGTCCTGCGCGGCTCCGGTGCAGACAAGACCACACTCACCCTCACCGGCGAGCCCCACCTCGGCCTCCGCGTCGGCCCGGCATCAGCCGCCGGCGAGCCCGAAGGCCGCCTCGACCCAAAGCTGCCATCTACACAGGCATCCACTACGCTCGCACCGGACATCTACGTCCCCAACGGTTCACTCTCCGTTCGCGTCGTCAACGCCCGCCTCTTCCATCCCGGCGACACCGTCCTCATCAACCGCCCCGTCACGCCCGCATGGCTGCACTTCATGCAGATGGACAACCTCATCCGTAGGGGCAAGCCCGAGCACTGGGTCGGTGCGAACCTCCCCACCGAACGCACTCTCGCCGCCGTCCACGGCAACACCCTCACCTTCACCTCGCCGCTCATGGACGACTACGATCCAGCCTACGGTGGCGGCACGCAAACCACTGTCGCCCGCATCGCCACACCTGTCCGCATCCAGCAGGTCGGCATCGAATCGCTGCACATCGTCGCGCCGCCACGCCGCATCGCACTCGGCAACCCCGCCTTCGACGCCATCACCCTCACCGCAACGCAGGACGCCTGGGTCCGCGACATCCGCATCGACGACACCACCACCTCCATCACCATCACCGACACCAGCCAGCGCATCACCATCGACCGCGTCGATGTCGTCGACTCCGTCACCGTCACCACCCCTGCCAAGCCCTTCGGCTTCTCACTCGGTGGCACACAGACCCTCGTCATGCGCTCCAGCATCACGGGCGACAAAATCTTCTTCGCCGCCACGCAGGCCCGCAACCAGGGCCCAAACGTGCTGCTCCACTGTACCTTCAAGGGCGACACCGCACTCGAACCCCACCAGCGCTGGGCAACAGGTCTGCTGGTGGACAACGTCACCGTCCACGACGGCGCCATCAACCTCTACAACCGCGGCGAGATGGGCTCGGGCCACGGCTGGGCCATCGCCTGGAGCGTCGTCTGGAACTCCTCAGCCGACACCATCACCGTACAATCGCCGCCCGGCACCATCAACTGGGACATCGGCACCACCGGCGAGCGCGTCCTCCGCCCCATGCCCGTCTTCGACAACCAGCCCAAGGGCCCGGATATCCCCCAAGGCACCGTCGACTCGCCCGGCCACCCCGTCATCCCCGACAGCCTCTACCTGCAGCAGCTCCGCGACCGCCTCGGCGAAAAAGCCGTCCACGCCATCGGCTGGTAAAACACCGCAACCTACTCCCTACTCCTATCCTGATTTGCCACCACCCCCAGCGGCATCTACCCTAACTCTAGATGCCGCTGCAACTTCCAATCCGTCTTCACCCCGACGCTCCGCACCTCGATCACCTCACCCCGCGCTCCGCCATCCCCGGCGGCAGCTTTGAGGTCACCGGCTCGCTCCTCCTCAAGGACGGCGAGCTCCCCGAGGCCTTCTTCGGCGAAACGCCTGCCTCCTTCGACATGGCGCGCCCCACCCACGCCCGCATCCGCGTCCCCTCCGGAGCCATCTCGTCCGACCTCGTCCTCCGCCGCAACGGCGTCGCCTCCAACGTCCTCCACGCCAACGTCGGCGTGCCCATGGCGGAAGACCTGCACCTCGTCTCCAACCCCGCCATCGACGCCGACGGCAACCTCTTCGCGATGGTCTCCGGCCCCCGCGGCGAAAAGGTTCCTGTCTCCATCTACCGCATCGCCCGCGACCTCCAGATGTCGGCCTTCGCGCACGATCTCCTCAACATCTCCGCGCTCGCCTTCGACCCCACCGGCAACTCCGGCCGCGACCTCTACGCCAGCTCCCGCGCCGACGGCACCATCTACCGCATCACCCCTGAAGGCCACGTCACCACCTTCTCCGAAGGCATGGGCATCGCCACCGGCATCGCCTTCGACCGCAACGGCAACCTCTTCGTCGGCGACCGCTCCGGCACCATCTTCCGCATCAACCCCACCGGCGAGATCTTCGTCTTCGCCACCCTCGAACCCTCCGTCGCCTTCTACCACCTCTGCTTCCACCCCGACGGCCGCCTGCTCGTCACCGCCCCCACCACCAGCTCCAACCAGCCCATCTACGCCATCGACCGCGACGGCAACACCACCACCTTCTTCCACGGCCTCGGCCGCCCGCAGGGCATGGCCTTCGACGTCGACGCTAACCTCTACGTCGCCGCCTCACTCCAGGGAGAACGCGGCATCATCCGGGTCTGGCCCTCGCGCCTCGGCAACGAAATGCACGCCGAACTCACCGTCACCGGCTCCGACATCATAGGCCTCTGCTTCCTCGACGACGGCTGCTGCGCCCTCGCTACCCACACTACCCTCTTCCACGCCGACCTAGGCATCGAAGGCCTCCCGCTCATATAAGCCGCTGGACTGGTGAGCCTCTGGACTGAGATCTCAACTCGCCCCACCCAAACTCCCGGTGCTCCATTCATGACGACAGCCTCACCGTCGGCATGAGTGGGTTGACGACGCTCTCACCCTCGCCACAATGGGCATCAGCTCCCACAATCATAGGATCGTCCGATGCACCCGCATCGCCTCCGCCACCCCATGCAGCCTCTTATCCACCGTCCAAAGACTAGTTCCCGGCGTAATCATCACCGACGCGATCAGATGAACATCCACCAGCCCAATCCCCTTGCCATGCAGCTTATGGGCCTCCGCCATCCGCCGCACCTCGCTCAGCATCGCCACCTGTAGCTGCGGCAACATCTCCAGCATCGCCACCGTCTTCCGCCGGTCCTTCAGCGATCCCAGCGCCAGTTCCGCCGTCACATACGGATGCATCACAATCCGCCCTTGCTCCAGCTCAAACCTCAGTGCTGAACTCGTTCCCCTCAGATGGTCGATCCACACCGACGTGTCGGCAAGAATCACCGCTCCGCCATCCTGCGCCTCGGCGCCGCACTCGCCTTGGGCATCGAGCCCTCCAGCGCCGCCAGCCTGCGAGCCGCTTCGCGCTCAATCAAAGCCCGCAGGGCCTCGCGCACCAGCGCCGTCTTCTCCATCACGCCGGTAAACTCCTGCGCCGTGGCAACTAACTCATCATCCAAAGCCAACGTCGTTCTCATATATTCTCCACGCATCTAAAAGTAGCATCATTCGATGCCTTCTGAAGCCATATTGCCCATCCGCACACTAAACTAATCTTGAGGATTTCCCGTGTCCACCGCCATCTTCCGCCGCCCCACACCCGCGGAAGCCGAACTCGTCCGCCGCCGTCTGGAGCTGGAGTCCCTCCGCTCCACACTCGCCGCGCGCGAGCTCGCACTCGGCGACCTGCGCAACCACCTCATCAGCTTTGAAGGCCGCTACATCCGCCAGGTCGGCATCCTCTACCGCCAGCTTGACCACTGGGAGCGCCGCTTCGCCGTCCTGCAAGTTCAGAATCTCACCCTCGAAGAGCTGGAAGCCGAACTAGCCGACGACCTCGGCAACATCTCCTCCGCCGACGAACCGTGTGCCCCGCGTCTCGCCTCTGAGACGCGGGATCAAGCCGCGGAGCCCTCGCTCAAAAGCCTCTTCCACGCTCTCGTCAAACGCATCCACCCCGACCACGCCACCAGCGCCCGCGACGAGCACCACCGCACGCGCCTCATGGCCCAGGCCAACGACGCCTTCCGCCGCAAAGACACCACCATCCTCCAGCGCCTCCTCGACGGCTATACCATCTCCATCGAAACCCTCACCCCCGAAGCCGAGCTAACCCACGTCCTCCACCAGATCGCTCTCGTCCAGCAGGACATCCTCGCCATCGACGCCACCCACCAGCGCCTCCACTACTCCGAGCACGCCCAGCTCGAGCGCGACGTCATCGCCGCCGCCCGCGCCGGCCGCGACCTCCTCGCCGAGATGGCCGCCCGCGTCAAAGGCCAGATCGGCCTCGCCATGGCCCGCTACGAGCGCGAGCTCCACCGCCTCAAGCACCCCAACCGCGGCCTCCGCACCAAAGACGTTCTCTCCGCCGAAACCCGTCGGACACCCTAGCCTCGGCAAACACCGCAACGAAACTGGCCGCTCTCAGGAGCGGCTCGATCGTACTGCAGGAAGGCTTTCATATCGCGAAGTATAGGTGACCCAACAGCAAGCGTGTGAGTACGAAAGCCTCACACGTTCGTACCAATTCCGTTTTAGACCATGCCCTCGTGGCGAAACTCTCTTTAAAAACCTCCGCGCACTTTGCGGGCGCCTCCGCCTTTCAGCACCTCGACCCACCAGCTATCATCACCTCAGCATGATCGCTGAAATCATCGCCGTGGGCTCAGAGATGCTTACCCCCCACCGGCAGGACACCAACTCGCTCTTCCTCACCGCCGGGCTCAACGATCTCGGCGTCTCCGTCGCCTTCAAAACCATCGTCGGCGACAACCGCCGCCACCTCGTCGCCGCCATCCGCATCGCCATCGCCCGCGCCGACATCGTCCTGCTCTCCGGCGGCCTCGGCCCCACCGAAGACGATCTCACTCGCGAGTGCCTTGCCCAGGTCCTCGGCGTCAACCTGCATCGCGACACCACCATCCTCAACGCGCTCCGAGCCCGCTACGCCGCGCGCAAAATGGCAATGCCCCCCAACAACGCCCGCCAGGCCGACGTCCTCGACGGCGCCCATGTCCTCCCCAACGCCAACGGTAGCGCCCCAGGCCAGTACACCGACATCGTCCTCCCCGACGCCTCAGGGCAGGCCTTTCGCAAGATCATCATCCTCCTCCCCGGGCCGCCCAAAGAGCTCAAACCCCTCTTCGACTTCGAATGCCGCCCACGCCTCTCCGCCGCTCTGCCCGCGCACTACATCGCGCGCCGCCAGCTTCGCATGGCCCTCATCCCCGAAAGCCAGGTCGACGCCCGCTGCGCCCCCATCTACTCGCAGTTTGAAGACGTCGAGACCACCATCCTCGCCGGCCACGCCGAGATCCAGCTCCACTTCGTCTGCAGCAAACACACCCTCGAGCTCGCCCAGCAGCGCGTCGACACCCTCGCCGACCTCATCGCCCGCGAGATGGGCGACGACATCTTCTCCGACGACGGCGAGGACCTCGAAGCCGTCGTCCTCCTCATGCTCGGCCTCCGCGAACACACCCTCGCCATCGCCGAAAGCTGCACCGGCGGCTGGCTCGGCGAGCGCCTCACCTCCGTCCCCAACAGCTCACGAGTCTTCCTCGGCGGCGCCATCACCTACGCCAATGCCCTCAAGGCTTCTTTCACCGGCGTCGATCCCGACCTCATCGCTCAACACGGCGCCGTCTCCGGCCCCGTCGCCCGCGCCATGGCCGAAGGCATCCGCTTCCGCACCGGTGCCACCCTGGGCCTCAGCATCACCGGCCTCGCCGGCCCTACCCCCGGCACCGGCCCCGACGCCGACAAACCCATCGGCCTCGTCTATATCGGCCTGGCAGACGGCGAAGACACCCAGGTTCGCCAGCTCCACATCACCGGCGACCGCGAACGCATCCGCCTCTGGTCCACCCAGCACGCCCTGGAGCTACTTCGACGCAGCTTGATGTAGCCCGGCCAACACCTGCCATAGAAGTGTCATCGCTAGGCAGGACAGCTTCATCGTCCTGCCTAGCGGAGAGACCTGCTCTTGCTTTTCTTTCTTCCATTCCGAGCGCAGCGAGGAACCTGCTTCTCGCGCGCGAAGCGCGCGCCTCTGCCCCCTCTCTTCACCCACCCTTGCTACACTCACCAGTGACTGCTATGACCCGCATCCTCCTCACTCTGGCGCTGGCCTACCTCATCGGCTCCATCCCCTTCGGCTACCTTCTCGTCCGCTTCTTCCTTAAGCAGGACATCCGCGCCGTCGGCTCCGGCAACATCGGCGCTACCAACGTCGCCCGCTCCGGCAAAAAGGGCCTGGCCATGCTCACGCTCGCCCTCGACGCCCTTAAGGGATACACCGCCGTCTACTTCGCTCTCCTCATCGCCCGCCAGACACAGCCCGGCATCACCTTCGCACTCAGCCCACTAGCCGCCAGCGCCGCCGTCATCTGCGTCCTCGCCAACATCTTCCCTGTCTGGCTCCGCTTCAAAGGCGGCAAGGGCATCGCCACAGCCTTGGGAGTCTTCCTCGCCCTCGTCCCCGTCGCCGCGCTCTCGGCACTGGCGCTCTTCATCGTCATCGTCGCGCTCACCCGCTACGTCTCACTCGGTTCCATCCTCGCGGCAGCCTCCATCCCCATCTTCGCGTTCTTCTTCACGCATCCCCGCAGCGTTGCACTCGTCCCCAGCGTGGCCATCGTCGGCCTCGTCTGCATCTGGCGACACAGCGCCAACATCTCCAGACTTCTCCAGGGCACCGAAAGCCGCCTCGGCCAGAAGAAACCCGCCTAATCCTGACGCCCTACTCCCTATTCCCTACTTCCTACAAGGAATCATCATGAGCCGCATCGCCGTCATCGGAGCCGGGTCCTGGGGCACCGCCCTCGCCATCTCACTAGCCCGCCGCGGAGGCCACTCCCTCACCCTCTGGGCCCACTCGCCCGCCCACGCCGACGACATCGCCGCAGCCCGCACCAACACCCGCTATCTCCCCGGCTTCCCCGTCCCGCCCTCCATCCGCGTCACCTCGTCCCTCTCTGACGCCATCGCGCCCCAAAACCAACCCGCCGCCGAGATCATCCTCTGCGTCACCCCCTCACAAGCCCTCCGCGCCACCCTGCAGCAGATGATTCCGGCACTTCGGCCGCAACAAATCCTGCTCTCCGCCAGCAAGGGCGTCGAAGAAAAAACCTACCTCCGCATCTCCGAGATCATGCACGAGCTCGCCCCGCAAAACCTCGTCGGCACCCTCGGCGGCCCGTCCTTCGCGCAGGAGGTCGCCGCCGCCATGCCCACCGCCATCACCATCGCCACCGAAGACCCCGCGCTCGGCGAGCGACTCCAGAACGACTTCACCTCCGAGTCCCTCCGCGTCTACCGCAACGACGACGTCCCCGGCACCGAGCTCGGCGGGGCGCTAAAAAATGTCATCGCCCTCGCCGCCGGCGTCGTCACCGGCCTCGAGTTGGGCAATAACGTCACCGCCGCCCTCATCACCCGCGGCATCGCCGAGATGACCCGCCTCGCCGTCGCCTGCGGCGGCCAGCGCGAAACCCTCTCCGGCCTCTCCGGCGTCGGCGACCTCGTCCTCACCTGCACCGGCGGCCTCTCCCGCAACCGCACCGTCGGCGTTGAGCTCGGCAAAGGCCGCAAGCTCCACGAGATCATCGCCTCCCTCAACGGCAAGGTCGCCGAAGGCGTCCGCACCACCACCGCCGCCCTCGGCCTCGCCCAGCGCCACAACGTCGAGATGCCCATCACCGAGCAGATGCACGCCGTCCTCTACGAAGACAAATCCCCGCAGGACGCCATCCGCAACCTCATGACCCGCCCTGGCCGCACCGAGTAACCACCGCAGCTCCTCCTTCTGCATACACTGCGGTTAAACATTGCGCCCTCTGCGTTCAAAGCCTTTGCTCTTGCCTTTCTTTCTGTCATTCCGAGCGCAGCGAGGAACCTGCTTCCCGCGCGAGCGAAGCGAGCGCCCTGCGACTTTCCCCACCGCCTCACCGTCTCAACCTGTATCGTCACCATCAGGCCCTTACCCCTCGCCAAGCCGCGAGCTGCCGTCCGGGCTATACGCACCCTTTCACCTCAAAGGATCTCCATGAAGTCCACACTTCGTCTGCCTCTGCTGTCCCTGCTCGCCACAGCGTCGCTCGCACTCGCGCAGTCCCCTACCGCCAAGCCCGACACCCCCACAAGCACATTCGACCCCCGCATCACCTTCGCACCACTCACACTACCCGGCCCTGTCAACGCCTACCGCTCCTCCAACGGAGCACCCGGCCCCTCCTACTGGCAGAATGAAGCCGACTACGAGATGCACGCCAGCATCGATACCGAGAAAAAGATCCTCACCAACTCCGAGATCATCACCTACACCAACAACTCCCCGGACACCCTCACCTCGCTCTGGATTCACCTCGAGCAGAACACCTACCGCGAGGACTCCCGCTCCCACAACCTCGGCTCGCCCGTCGGCGGCGAGCGCCGCACCCGTCCCGGCGGCGCCCCAGCCCGTGAGCGCGGCGAGCGCGGCACCACCAACGGCATCGAGTTCGACTCCGTCCAGATCGAAGACGCTCCCGGCCACCTCACCAAGGCCGACTACGTCGTAGCCGACACCCGCATGCAGGTCCGCCTCGCCAAACCCCTCGCACCCAAGGGCGGCCATCTCCGCATCCACATCAAGTACCACTACACCATCCCCGGCGTCTGGGGCGGCCGCACCTCCTGGGGCAAAGCCGAGCACGGCGAGATCTACGACATGGCCCAGTGGTACCCCCGCATGTGCGTCTACGACGACATCCGCGGCTGGGACACGCTTCCCTACATCGGCTCCGAGTTCTACCTCGAGTACGGCCACTTCGACTACTACGTCACCGTCCCCTGGAACTTCATCGTCGCCGGCTCCGGCGAGCTCATGAATGAATCCGACGTCCTCACCAAAACCGAGATCGCCCGCCTTGAGCAGGCCCGCCACTCCGACGCCACCGTCTACATCCGCAAGCCCGACGAGACCACCGACCCCGCCAGCCGCCCCAAGCAATCCGGCACCCTCACCTGGCACTTCCACATGGACCACACCCGCGACGTCGTCTTCTCCGCCTCGCCCACCTTCGTCTGGGACGCGGCCCGAATGAACGTCAAGCGTGAGGGCTTACCGAACCAGCTAGCCCCCGGCAAAGTCCAGCTAGCCATGTCCGTCTACCCGGTCGAAAGCGTCGGCGATGACGCCTGGACCAAGTCCACCGAGTACGTCAAAGACACCGTCGAAAACATGTCGAAGCGCTGGTACCCCTACCCGTACCCCAATGCCATCTCCGTCGCTGGCTTCTCCACCGGCATGGAGTACCCCGGCGTCGTCTTCGACGGCATCCACGACAACGGCAGCTTCCTCTTCTGGGTCACCGCCCACGAGATCGGCCACGACTGGTTCCCGATGATCGTCGGCTCCAACGAGCGCCGCTACGCCTTCATGGACGAGGGCTTCAACACCTTCATCGACATCTTCGAGTCCGAGGACTACGCCCACGGCAAGTACGGTCCCAAGCGCGACAGCGAGTACTCAGCCGGCGGCGAACCGCCCGACACCATCCTCAAGGTCCTCGACAACCCCATCGCCCCGCCCATCCTCACCCGCGCCGACGGCTTCCCCGGCAACCTCGGCCATCCCGTCCAGTACTTCAAGGGCGCCTACGGCAACGTCCTCCTCCGCGAGCAGATCCTCGGCCCCGAGCGCTTCGACTGGGCCTTCCGCAAGTACATCCGCGACTGGGCCTTCAAACACCCCCGCCCCTCCGACTTCTTCCGCGAGATGGAGAGCGAAGGCGGCGAGGACCTCAGCTACTTCTGGCGCGGCTGGTACATGAACAACTGGACCCTTGACCTCGCTGTCGAGAATGCCAAGTACGTCGGTGACGATCCCACCAAGGGCGTCATTGTCACGGTCGCCAACCTCCGCCCGCTCGTCCTGCCCGCCACCCTCCAGGTCAACTACAAGGACGGCACCAACGAGCGCATCCGCATCCCTGTCGAAGCCTGGCTCTCCAAGGGCGTGGCCAACTTCACCTTCCACGGCGACAAACCCGTCACCACCGTCGTCATCGACCCCGACCACGTCCTCCCCGACGACAACCGCACCAATAACACCTTCACCCTGCCGTAGCAGCGTGTCCGCAGATTCCCTTCTGGTTTGTCGTTCCCGAAGGGAATCTGCGTTTGCATTGGCCGTTGCTCGCTTTTTCTTTGCGACCTTTGCGGGCTTTTACTTTGCGCCCTCTGCGTGAAAGCCTTTGCCGCAGCAAGCGCCACAGGCGCGAGCGCACCCCGGAGGGAGCAGGGGCCTTCAGGCCCCTGAAACCGACGCCCGGCAAGAAGGGCTTTAGCCCTGGGCCTTAAAAACCTAGGAGCGGAGAGACCCACACTCTCCGCTCAGCACCACTGCTCACTGCACTTACTGCGGATGCGCCTGCATAGGCTGGCTCTGGTTCTGGTCCGGCTGCGTCGCCCCACCCGCGCTGGGACGCATCGCCACAAAAAAGATCGTGCCAATCACAACCGCCAGCACCATCACCGCCAGTAACGTAAAGATGGTCCTGTTCGGAAACCGCTGCAACCACCGGTCTGCCGTTCTGTTATCAGTCGTAACCATGGGAAAAGCCTCCTTACGGCCACTTCTCTTACGATGCCAACCCTTAACCACCGGGTGCCCCACGTCTTGCCTCCGAGACATGGATTCGCAGGATGCCCCTTGACACACCACGTACAATAGAGAGTAGGAAAACCCGGCCCAGCGCCGGGTTTCGTCGTCTCAGGCTCTTTCTCAACTCGAATCTCGCATCTAGCTTCGTATCCCCCTACCAAAGTGCAAACGAAAGGGTATACACCGCTAACTCCAATCCGCTGCGGATCATAGCCCCCAAACCGGGGGAGGGTCAGCGCCCCCGCAACCGCTCCGCTACACTGAAAGGCGATGGCTTTCTCTCTCTTCGGCAAGCGCGAAACCCCGGAAACTCCGGAACCCGAGCAGCAGCCCCGCGGCCTCTTCGACCGCATGAAGCAGGCGGTCACCCGCACCCGCGAATCGCTCGCCAGCTCCATCTCCTCCGTCGTCGCCCTCACCCGCGAGGTCGACGAGGCCTCGCTCGACGACCTCGAGTTCGCCCTCCTCGCCTCCGACATCGGCTCCTCCACCACGCAGCAGATCATCGCCAACCTCCGCGACCTCGCCCTCCGCAAGGGCATCTCCGACGGCGCCGAGCTCAAGCGCCACCTCAAAGCCGAGATCCTCTCGATTCTGCGCGCGGTGGATGCAGCAAAACCGGTCATCCACCCATCCACCTCACCCGAAGTCATCATGATGGTCGGCGTCAACGGTGCCGGCAAGACCACCACCAGCGGCAAGCTCGCCGCCCAGTTCCACCGTGACGGCAACACCGTCCTGCTCTGCGCCGCTGACACCTTCCGCGCCGCCGCCATAGAGCAGCTTGAAGTCTGGGCCGACCGCTCCGGCGTCGACCTCATCAAGACCAAGCAGGGTGGCGATCCCTCAGCAGCCCTCTACGACGCCCTCGCCGCCGCCAAGGCCCGCAGCACCAACATCCTCCTCGTCGACACCGCCGGACGCCTCCACACCAAGTCCGACCTGATGAAGGAGCTCGACAAGATGCGCCGCACCGCCGAAAAACTCATCCCCGGCGCCCCGCACCAGACGCTCCTCGTCATCGACGCTACGACTGGCCAAAACGGATTACAGCAGGCCCGCCTCTTCACCGAGGCCGCCCACGTCACCGGCATCGTCCTCACCAAGCTCGACGGCTCCGCCAAGGGCGGAATCGTCGTCGCCATCGCCCACGACCTCGGCCTCCCGGTTCGGTACTGTGGCGTCGGCGAAAAGCTCGAAGACATCATCCCCTTTGATGCCAACGCCTTCGTCGATTCGCTCCTCGACTGATTCATCAGCTGTCGCAAAGAAAGACAAATCTTCCCCAAAAGTGGTATCTACATCTCTGCCAGCTTGGCCGATGCTTCCCTTACAGATCGCACCCCCCAAGCAGCTTCGGAGAGCCATATGAGCACCTCCTTGCACTTTTCTTTGCCTTCGTTCTCTCCCTTCGGAAGCGTCCGGACCGCCAGCGCGCACCCGTCCACCGACTTCATCCAGACCGAAAACGGCCTCGTCAGCACCTACGGCGAGATCGTGACCGTACCCGACCACACCTTCACCGTGCGCCGCATCGCCCTCAACAGCTATTCTGAGAACGCATGCCACTTCTGCCGCTCGACGAACAGCACCTCGCAACCGCACTGGGTCTGGCGCGCACCGCGGTAGGCCTCACCTCTCCGAACCCAACCGTAGGCTGTGTCCTCGCCAGCGGCGAAACCATCCTCGGCCAGGGCGCGCATCACTACGACACCTACGACCACGCCGAGATCGTCGCACTTAAACAAGCCGCATCACTCGGCCACAACATCCAGGGCGCAACCGCCTACGTCACCCTCGAACCCTGCTCACACCACGGCCGCACCGGCCCCTGCTCCGACGCCCTCATCAAGGCAGGAATAATCCGCTGCGTCATCGCAACCGTAGACCCCAACCCACTCGTCAGCGGCAGCGGCATCGCCAAACTCCGCGCCGCAGGCATCGAGACGATCATCCTCGATCCCGCCTCGCCGCTCGCTCTCGAAGCCCGCACCCTCAACGACGCCTTCACCTTCTTCATCCAGCACAAGCGCCCCTTCATCACCCTCAAAGCCGCGCTCTCGGTCGACGGCAAGCTCGCGCCACCGCCAACGGAACGCACCTCCATCGCACCGCACTGGGTCACCGGCCCAGCCGCTCGTACCAGCGTCCAACCTCTCCGCCATGCCGTCGACGCCATCCTCACCGGCATCGGCACCGTGCTCGCCGACGACCCCTCACTCACCGACCGCTCCGGCCTCCCCCGCCGCCGCCCGCTACTCCGCATCGTCCTCGACAGCGAGCTCCGCACCCCGCTCAACAGCAAACTCATCACCACAGCAGCCGACGACCTCCTCCTCGTTTGCTCCAACGAAGCACCTCTCCCCGCCGAGTACGAACGCCTCGCCCTCGGCGCGCAACTCCTCCGCCTCCATCCGCACGAAGGCCGCCTCAACCTGAACACTCTGCTGACAGCACTCGCAGCCCGCAACATCCAAAGCATCCTCGTCGAGGCCGGGGCGGCCATCAACGGCGCGCTGCTCCGCGCCGACCTGGTCGACAAACTAGTCCTCTACTACTCCGAACGCGAGTTCGGCCTCAACGGAGTCCCCTTCGCCCAGGGCTACGAATCCCCCTACGTCATCCAGCAACGTCTCACCCGCACTTCGCACGAGACGTTCCCCAACGAAGGCACCACCGACATCCGCATCACCGGCTACCTCCACGACCCCTGGTCTAACGTGTAGGACTATTCCCTACTCCCCGATTCCCTATACCCTGTACTTACTATGTTCACAGGACTCATCGAAGCCACCGGCACCATTGCATCGCTCACCCCCGGCGAAGGCGCAACCCGCATCATCATCGCAGCCCCTGCGCTCGCCAACCGCTGGCGTACTGGCGACAGCATAGCCGTCAACGGCACGTGTCTCACCGCCATCCCTGTCGACGACCCCCATCAATTCGCAGCCGACCTCGCCGCCGAAACCCTCGAGCGCACCACCCTCGGCTTACTCACCGTCGGCACCACCGTCAACCTGGAGCTCCCCACACCCGCCGGCTCTCCCCTCGGCGGCCACGTCGTGCAGGGTCACGTCGACGCCACCGCAACGCTCATCTCAATCGCCCCAATCCACGACGACTTAGCCACCACCGACTGGCGTCTCACTGTGGAACTCCCCCCACAGCTCGCGACGCAGGTCATCTCACAAGGCTCTATTACACTCGACGGCATCAGCCTCACCATCGCCAAGCTGAACGGCCTCCGCATCGAAGTCGCCATCATTCCGCACACCTACGCGGCCACCAATCTGCACACACTCAAGCCCGGTACCCGCATGAACATCGAAACCGATGTACTCGCCAAGTACGCCGCCGCCCAGCACCGCCATGCCGAAAGCGACTGGCTCACCGAGCCTTACCTGATCGCCAATGGGTACTAGCAACTCGGGGCAACGCTAACCAATCTCATCCAGCATCGCGCTCATCTCGCTGGCTGCATGGCTGTTACCGGTCCTCTGACACACCGCAATCCCGGCCTCCAGCCGCGCCTTAGCCTCATCAACTCGGCCGGCCTTTAGCAATTCCTGTGCCGACATCTGATACGCAGGCACATACTCCGGGCTGCGCTCAATCGTCTCGGCAAACTCCTTCAGCGCCTCTTCTCGCTTGCCTTCGGCTACATACGCCATCGCGAGCCCATAGCGCGCAAAGGCATCGCCCGGGTTCTGCTGCAGGATCTCGTTCAACATCGCAATTCTGTCCATGCTTCCATCCTACGTTGGGGCAACCAGACTCGCACGGTCGCGGCAATTTACAATGGTTTCATGAGCGACGCGCATCCCTCTCGTCCGGTCTTCGACTCGCAGTCCGAGCGCTCCGAGATCATCTTCCCCGGCGACACCAACCCGCTCGGCAACCTCTTCGGCGGCCGCCTCATGCAGTTCATCGACCTCGTCGGAGCCATGACCGCCAGCCGTCACTCCCGGGCCATCCCCATCACCGTGTCGATGGACCACCTCGACTTCGTCGCCCCCGTCAAGGTCGGCGACATCCTCATTCTTAAAGCCAGCGTCAACCGCGCCTTCAACACTTCGATGGAAGTTGGTGTCAAAGCCATGGTCGAGGATGTCCACGCCGGCACCCTGCGTCACGTATCCTCGGCCTACCTCACCTTCGTCGCCGTCGATCACACCGGTAAGCGCGTCCCCGTCCCCCATATCGTTCCCGAAACCGAGCACCAGCACCGCCGCTTCGAGGACGCAGGCCGCCGCCGCGAGATGCGCTCCGGCGAAGTCGCCAGAAAAAAAGAGCTCCGCGCCACGCTCACACCCGAGTGGCACATCTAACTCACATCCAGCATCTCGTTTCCAGCATCTTCAGAAGAGGCACCACATGGCACACTCGCACGCAACACCACCCGGCCCACAGGCTCTCCCCGGCATCCAGCACATCATCGCCGTCGGCTCCGGCAAAGGCGGAGTCGGCAAGACCACCGTCTCCGTCAACCTCGCCATCTCACTCGCGAAGCTGGGCTACAGCGTCGGTCTCATCGACGCCGACATCTACGGCCCCAACGTCCCCACCATGCTCGGCACCACGCGTCAGCCCAGCATCCTCGACGGCAATATGATGGAGCCTCTCACCGCGCACGGCGTCAAGTTCATCTCCATCGGCCTCATCTCCCCCGGCGACAAGCCCATGGTCATGCGCGGCCCCATGCTGCACCAGATCATCCGCCAGTTCCTCCAGCAGGTCCTCTGGGGCGAGCTCGACTACCTCATCGTCGATCTCCCCCCAGGCACCGGCGATGTCGTCATCTCGCTCGTCCAGACCGTCCCGCTCACCGGCGCAGTCGTCGTCTCCACCGGCTCATCGGTCGCGCTGCAGGACGCCCGCAAAGCCCTCGAGATGTTCCACCAGGTCAACGTCGAAGTCATCGGCCTCGTCGAGAACATGAGCCAGATGACGCTCCCCGACGGCACCGTCATCGACGTCTTCGGCGCTGGTTCCACCGAACAGACCGCCCGGCAGTACAACCTGCCTTTCCTCGGCTCTGTCGATCTCGACCCGCAGGTCCGCGAAGGTGGCGACAAAGGCCTGCCTGCAGCGCTCGCCGGTGACACATCCGCCCGCGGCAAAGAATTCGCTGCCATCGCCGCCAAAGTCGTCGAACGCGCCGAGCAGATCGCAGCCACGCAGGAGAACATACTCGAGATCACTTAGAGTTCGCTGCGTAACGCCGCGCTCTCTGCGTACGCCGCGTTTGCAGTTGCTCTTCTGCTCAGGTCTACTCGAATACCAACCATGGCACGTCCCATCACAACCCGTCAGCGCGAGATCCTCACCGCGATCATCGACAGCTACATCACCACCGGCGAGCCGGTCAGCTCAGGTGCGCTCGCGCAGACGGCCTTCGCCAAGACCTTCAGCTCGGCCACCATTCGCAACGAGATGGCCGAGCTAGCCGACGCCGGCCTCCTTGAGCAGCCGCACACCTCCGCCGGCCGCATCCCCTCTGCCGAAGCCTTTCGCCTCTACGTCGCCACCCTCACCGGCCGCAACACACCCGACGCACCACGCACAGCGCTTCAGTCACGCATTGACACCTCCTTCGCGGGCATCGCCGGCGAGTCCGCTCTCCTCGAACGCACCTCGCATGTCCTCGCCGCTCTCTCCAGCGGCGTCGGCCTCGCCATCGGTGCCGCCGCATCCACCGATCTCCTTGAGCACATCCACTTCAGCCGTCTCGCATCGCAGCGAATCCTCGCCGTGGTTGTCACGCGCAGTGGCATGGTCCGCGATCGCGTCCTCGCACTCGACCACGACCTCTCCTCTGTCCAGCTTGAAACCGCTGCCAACTTCCTCAACGAACACTTCCGCGGCTGGAACATCGACCGCGTCCGCACCGAACTGGCCCGCCGCGTCGAGCAGGAACGTAGCGCCTACCGTCAGCTCTCCGACGCAGTGGAACTTTGGTCCCGCGCCATCCCAACCGACACCGCGCAGCAGCAGGCCGTCTACATTGACGGCGTAGCGAACCTCATCTCTCTTCCCCAGTCGCTCCTCGAACGCGATCGGCTCCGCCAAATGCTCGCCGCCCTCGAGGAAAAACAACGCCTCATCGAGCTACTCAACGCCTACATCGACGCCCGCCAGGACTCCGTCCGCGTCATCTTCGATCTCGACCAGCAGGACCCCAACATGGCGGGCCTCGTCCTCATCGCCGCCCCCGCGCGCATCGGTACGGACAACCCCGAGACCGCCCTCGGCACCGTCGCCATCATCGGCCCCCAGCGCATGCACTACCAAAGCGCCATCGACGCCGTTGGCTACATCGCCCGCCTTCTCCAGCGCAACGCCACCGGCGAGCTCCCTGAATCCTTCACCTCGTAAAGCCGCCATCGCGCGACGCGCACCCGCACATTAAGAGACACTAGAAACTGGGATACTCTCCCCAGGGACACACTCGCCATTGAGCCGAGACAGGATCATCCATGACCACCCTGAAAGACCGCTTCGCCCAATGGTCGCGAAGCCGGACCACTCAAGAGGACACATCCATGAGAACTGAGACACACACCGAGCAGACTGAAGCAACCGAAACCCCGGTCGTCGAACTCGAAGCCGGTACCGAAGCCAGCGCCACCGACACATCCGATATCGAGCAGCTCCGCGCAGAGCGCGACCAGCTTGCCCTGCAGCTCACTCAGTCGCAGGACCGCTTCGCCCGCCTCCAGGCCGAGTTCGACAACGCCCGTAAGCGCGAGATTAAGGAGCGCCAGGACTCCCGCGACCACGCCGTCCAGTCCACCGTCGAGCCCTTCCTCGGCGTCATGGACAACTTCGCCCTCGCCCTCAAGGCCACCGGCGACGTCAACCAGCTCCGCACCGGTGTCGAGCTCATCCTCAAGCAGATGGACGAAGCCCTCCGCACGCTGCAAGTCCAGCCCGTTGAGTCCGTCGGTGCCCAGTTCGACCCCCGCATCCACGAGGCCCTCGGCAGCATCGAAACAGTGGAGCATCCTGACCACCAGGTCCTCGAGGAGATCCGCCGCGGCTACAAGCTCCGTGACAAACTCCTTCGCCCTGCGCTGGTCCGCATCGCCACCAACGCAGCTCAAAAGAGCGAGTAGCTTCGCTCCGCGTATCACGTACCAACTCGTCACCTGACTGCCCTATGCCCACCACTATGAAGCTTGACTACTACGAAGTCCTCTCCGTCGAACGCACCGCCACTGACGTCGAGATCAAGTCCGCCTACCGCAAACTCGCCATGCAGTTCCACCCCGACCGCAATCCGAACAACCCGGAGGCGGAGGAGAAGTTTAAAGCCTGCAGCGAGGCCTACCAGGTCCTCTCTGACCCCGACAAGCGCGCGGCCTACGACCGCTACGGCCATGCTGGTGTCAGCGGAGCCGGCAACCCCTTTGCAGGCGGCGGCTCGCCCTTTCAGCAAGGCGACCTCGGCGACATCTTCGGCGATCTCTTCGGCGAGATGTTCAACATGGGCGGCAACCGCCGCGCCTCACGCCAACAGCGCGGCCGCGACCTCCAGTTCAACATGAAGCTTGAGTTCGAAGAGGCCGTCTTCGGCATCGAGCGCGAGATCAGCATCCGCCGCGCCGAACCCTGCGACGACTGCCACGGCACTGGCTCCTCCAGCGGCAAACAGCCTGAAACCTGTCAGCAGTGCGGCGGTCGCGGCCAGATCCGCTCACAGCAGGGATTCTTCTCCGTCGCTCGCACCTGCCCTGTCTGCAGTGGCACCGGCTCGGTCATCCGCACACCCTGCACCACCTGCAAAGGCGACACCCGCGTCCTCCGCGAGCACAAGATTCTCGTCAAGGTCCCCGCCGGCGTCGAGCAGGACACCCGCATCCGTTACTCCGGCGAAGGCGAAGCCGGTCGCTTCGGCGGCCCCGCTGGCGATCTCTACGTCGTCCTCGATATCAAGCAGCACAAGTTCTTCGAGCGTGACGGAGACGACCTTCATTGCGTCATTCCTATCAGCTTCCCGCAAGCAGCGCTCGGTGCCGAGCTCGAAATCGAAACCCTCGAAGGCATCGAAACCCTCAAAGTCCCCGAAGGCACTCAGAGCGGCCGCGAGTTCAAGCTCCGGGGTAAAGGCGTCCCCCACCTCAACGCCCACGGCAAAGGCGACCTCGTCGTCGAAATCCGCGTTCAAACACCGGGCAAGCTCACCAAGCAACAGAAAGACCTCCTCAAGCAACTCTCCGAAACCATCACCGTCGAGAACACTCCACACGCTCGCGGCCTCTTCAGCAAAGTCAAGGAGATGTTCAGCTAACCCCTCAGTCTATGCAAACAAAAACAGCGACCGCACTCCGGTCGCTGTTTTCTTATGTGGAGCGTCCTTCACAACACAGACGCACAAACCGCCAGTCCTGCAATCGCCGCTGTCTCCGCCCGTAGAATCCTCGGCCCCAGCGTCACACTCTTCCATCCTGAGGTCTCGAACAACGCCATCTCCTCCGGAGTCCATCCACCCTCAGGTCCAATCGCCAATGCCACATCGCGCGCATCCACCAACCCTGCGCTCAAAGTGCTCTCCTGCTCAGTCTCCGCAAGCAGCAACTTCGTAACCGCCGTAACATTACCGAGCGCAGCCTTCAGCATCAACGGATCATCCACCACCGGCACATCCGTCCTGCGCGACTGCTTCGCTGCCTCCAGCACAATTCTCCGCCATCGATCCACGCGCTTCCCCGCAGCCTGCGCAAGGTGCTTCTCCGTTCTTCGCGCAAGCACGGGCGTGATGCGTGCAGCACCCAGCTCTGTCGCCTTCTCGATCCCCCACTCCATGTGGTGGAACTTGAACACAGCCATCAGCAGATGCACCGGCAGAGCCGCCTCCGCTTCAAGCTCTTCATGTAGAGCAAACACCACTGCACTCTCGTCCGCCGACACAACCTCGGCGCGGTGCAAAAAACCTCCCGCAACCACATCGAAGATCTGTCCCGGCTGCGCACGCAGCACCCGGGCCAGATGCATGGCCTGCTCTCCCGTCAGCGTTGCAGTGGTCTCTGTTCTCTCGTCGGCGATCCATCGGCGTCGTGTCATGCACCCAGCATACTTCGATCGCGCGCCATGTAACACCCCTCGCAAACCCGCATGAACACTAGCCGAAAACACCTCAGGGAGCGCATCGTGTGCGCTCCCTGAGTGTGTTGCCTTTAGGTTGATGCTTTGCCTTGGTTGCGTTTGCCTGCGCTCCCATTCGATGTTGCCATCGACGTTGCGTTCACATGCATGAAGCAACTAACGAGAGTATTGTTTTCTCGCGCGTAAGAGTCAAGAAAAAAACGTGCCTTCGCAAGCAAAATTTTTAACCTCCTATCGCCGCATTTGAATCCCCAACTCACACACCGTCTCTCTCCTCATCGCACGAACGCTGCATCCCATCCAGTGCGGGGCCTCATGGCCCACACAAACACGTCTCATTCTCATCCTCAAATCGTCAAGCTGCATCCAATAGAACATGTCTCTCAATGCACAACGCTTCACCGGCCGCGCCGAAGACTACGACCGCTATCGTCAGCGTTACCCCGCGGAACCAGTGCTCATGCGCCTCCGCGAATGGTGTGGCCTTACGCCGCAACACCGCGTCGCCGACATCGGCGCAGGCACAGGCATGTTGACCGAAGTCTTCCTCGCCAACGGCAATCCCGTCATCGCCATTGAACCCAACGCCGAGATGCGCGCACTCTGCACCGCACTGCAGACACAACATCCCTCTCTCACCGTCGTTGACGCCACCGCCGAGCACACAACCCTCGCCGAGCACTCCATCGACCTCGTCGCAGCCGGCCGCGCCTTCCACTGGTTCGACCGCGACCGCGCTCTCGCCGAGTTCCGCCGCATCCTCAAGCCCGACGGCTGGGTCACTCTCGTCTCCATCGGCCGCGCCAAAGACGACTCCCCGCAGTCTCGCGACTTCGAGCGGCTACTCATCGACCACGGCACCGACTACACCTATGTACGCGCCGGCTACCGCATTCACGAAGACCTGCACACCCTCTTCACCCGCGACTGGCACCACGAAGAAATTGACGGAGAACTCGCACATGACTGGGACGCCTTCCTAGGCCACGCCATGTCACTCTCCATGACCCCCAAGCCCGACGACCCGCGCTTCCCGCCCTTCCTTCGCGCACTCGAAGACTTCTTCCACCGTTACGCCATCAATGATGCTCTCACCCAACCCACTACCTGCTGGATCAGCGCCGGCCGCTTCGCATAGCCGCCAGCCTCAGCACTCGATAATATTCAGCGCGAGTCCAGCCAGACTCGTCTCCTTATACCGCGACTGCATGTCCATCCCCGTGCGGTACATCGTCTCGATCACCTGATCGAGCGACACCTTATGCACGCCCTGATCATTCATCGCCAGCCGCGCCGCATTCACCGCCTTCACCGCACCCATCCCATTGCGCTCGATGCAAGGAATCTGTACTAGCCCACCAATCGGATCGCACGTCATCCCCAGGTTGTGCTCCATCGCAATCTCCGCCGCGCCCTCCACCGCGCGAGCATCACCACCCAACGCCGCCACCAACCCACCCGCCGCCATCGAACACGCCACGCCCACCTCACCCTGGCACCCTACCTCCGCACCGCTGATCGAAGCATTCTCCTTGTACAGAATCCCAATCGCCGCCGCCGTCAAAAAATACCGCAGCAACCCCGCCTCTCGCTCGCTCTCACTCAACTCATCCGAAGCATGATGCAGATAGTAGTACGCAATCGCCGGCACCACTCCCGCCGCGCCGTTCGTCGGAGCCGTCACCACACGCCCACCCGCTGCATTCTCCTCATTCACCGCCATCGCCACCAGCGTCACACTATCCAGCGGCGCCAGTGGATCGCGAACTTTGCCAGCCTCATCCATCGCCGCCAACCGCCGCGCCAACCCTGGCGCTCGCCTCCGCACATTCAGCCCACCCGGTAACGTCCCTTCGGTCGTCTTCCCGCGTTCGATGCTCTCCGCCATCGTCCCCCACAACGACAGGATCGCCGACTTCACCAGTTCCTCCGGTGTCAGGGCATTCATCGGCGGCGCAATCGTGTTTCCCGGTCGCTCCGGCGAAATAATTCTCTCTACCCGCCGCAGAATCGTCGCATCCTTCAGCAGCGCCATCTCATTCGCCAGCACCATCTCCGCAATTGTCAGCCCGTGCTCATCGCTCAACCACAGCAACTCATCCGCACTCGAAAACGGATACGGCACATCGCGCTTCTTCACGCCACCATCAGCCGCAGCAAACTCCTCCGCGGTCAAAATAAACCCACCACCCACCGAGTAGTACACCTGCGAAAACACCACGCATCCTTCCGCATTAAGCGCCGTAAACCGCATCCCATTCGGATGCGTCTCCACACCTGCCTCCGGATACATCTGGTCGCGGTGAAACCGTAGGTCCACCGCAGGGTCGAACCGCACCGCATGCTCCCCCAGCAGCTTCAGCATCTTCGTCTCTCGCAGCGCCTCAAGCCGGGCATCAATCGTCTGCAGGTCCACAGTATCCGGCGACTCCTCCAGCAGCCCCATCATCACCGCGCGGTCAGTCGCATGCCCAATGCCCGTCAACGCCAGCGACCCATACAAGTCCACAGCGAGCGCAGCGGTGGATACATTGCCTGCCACACCAAACTCGCCACGCCGTGCCAGCTCACGCACAAAACTCAACGCCGCCCGCATCGGCCCCACCGTATGCGAGCTCGAAGGCCCGATCCCCACCTTGAACAACTCAAACAAACTCGTATTCATCGTCATTCACCAGCTTCGATTGTAGGCGCTGTATCTTGGCCTTTGTCTTCACGCGAACAGCCTGCATCTTCCCCAGCGTATGCCGGTGCGCCGTCTCCAGCCCGCCCGCCAACACACTCTCCGGCGCATCGAGCATCACCAGCGTCGCCCCAGTCCTTCCCCACCCACCCGGCACAACAGAAAAATACTCCGGCGCTTCCTCAAGAAACGCAGCCTGCTGCTCCGCATCGAGCATCAAGGTTCCTTGCCCCTTACTCTCATACGCCAGCGTCGCAAAGATCCTCCGCTTCCCAGCAAGTTCAATCCGAAAATCCGCAGCCCTCATATGCGAGTCCTCCACCACATATGGCAACGCGAGCGCCAATCGTCTATAGGTCGCAGAGACACCCGTACTCTTCTTCGCGACACTCTTCTTAGCAACTGCCTTCGTCACGGCTTTCATCGCCGTCTTCTTCACCGGAACCAGCTTCCGCGCCATCATGTCATCGCCTCCACCTTCGCCGGGATGCTACACTTGCCGCACCTCCGGCCTCAAGGACAGACCAGGCAAATGCTCTTCAAAGCCCGCAGCGCAGCCGTCTACGGCATCGACGCCCACATCATTGACGTAGAAGTCGACTTCGGCGCCCAGGTTGAAAAAGAGATCTTTGCCACCGTCGGTCTCCCCGACGCCGCCGTCCGCGAGTCCCGCGACCGCGTCCGCTCAGCCATCAAGAACTCCGGCTTCGACATCCCGCCCACCCGCATCACCATCAACCTCGCACCCGCCGATCTCAAAAAAGAAGGCTCCGGCTTCGATCTCCCCATCGCCATCGGCATCCTCGGCGCCTACGGCGGTCTCTCCATCAAAGACCTCTCCGACTTCGTCCTCGTCGGCGAGCTTGGGCTCGACGGCTCGCTCCGCGCCGTGCAGGGCATGCTGCCCATCGCCATAGCCGCCCGCGCCGCAAAGATCAAGAATCTCATCATCCCCGCTGCCAACGCGCGCGAAGCCGCCGTCGTCGAAGGTGTCAACGTCTACCCCGTGCGCTCCCTTCTAGAAGTCCGCGAGCTGCTCAACTCCACTACGCAGGGTAACCTCTTTATCCAGCCGCTCAAGGTCAACACCTCCACGCTCCTCTCCGAAGCCGTTGAATACCACGCCGACTTCCGCGACGTCCGCGGGCAGCACGTCGCCAAGCGTGCACTCGAGGTCGCCGCCGCTGGCGGTCACAACATCCTCATGATCGGCCCACCCGGCAGCGGCAAGACCATGCTCGCAAAACGCCTCCCCTCGATCCTCGCTCCGCTACGTTTTGAAGAAGCCCTCGAAACCACCAAGATCCACTCCGTCGCCGGTGTCCTCGATAAAGATGCCGGCCTCGTCACTCACCGCCCCTTCCGCAGCCCGCACCACACCATCTCCGACGCAGGCCTCATCGGCGGCGGCATGATCCCGCGCCCCGGCGAGGTGTCTCTGGCACATAACGGCTTGTTGTTTTTAGATGAGCTACCCGAGTTCCCCCGCAACGTCCTCGAGGTCCTCCGCCAGCCGCTCGAAGACGGCAACGTCACCATCTCGCGCGCCGCCATGTCGCTCAGCTTCCCCGCCCGCTTCATGCTCGCCGCCGCCATGAATCCCTGCCCCTGCGGCTACTTCAACGATCCCTCGCGCGACTGCATGTGCACCCCGCCCATGATCCAGCGTTACGTCTCCAAAGTCTCCGGCCCGCTCCTCGACCGCATCGACATCCACATCGAGGTCCCAGCCGTGCAGTACAAAGAGCTCCGCAGCGGCACCGCCGCCGAAGGCTCAGCCGAGATCCGCACTCGCGTCCTCGCCGCCCGCGAGCGTCAGCACCAGCGCTTCCTCGAACACCCCACACGAGTCCCCACCACCACCCGCCCTGCTGGCCGCGCCGTCTTCTCCAACTCGCAGATGACTACCCAGCAGATCCGCACCTTCTGCGAGCTCGCCTCCGACGCCGAACGCCTCCTCGAGCGCGCCATGCTGCAGCAAGGCCTCTCCGCACGCGCCCACGACCGCATCCTCAAAGTCGCCCGCACCATCGCCGACCTCGACGCCGCACCCACCATCGCCGTCAAGCACATCGCCGAGGCCATCCAGTACCGCACCCTCGACAGAAGCTACTGGGCCTAACTGTCGTCCGGAGCTTCATCGACCACCGGGGTCTTCAATTTGGCACAAGCCTTGCCTGACACCCCCAAATTCCCGTTTTCTGTATATGCAGCCGTCAATTCTTCCTAAAAAAAGATTGACCTCGGGGTCATGAAGCCTTATCTTGCTAGATGTAGGGAACAAACAGCCATCTACAGCTATCTAGACTCTATCTCCTTTGGTGTCCGGACTTAGCTCGTAAGTCAAGTGGTCTGTCTCCTTGCTAAGCCTTTCTTGCAGCTATCTGGAAAGCGATGTTCCGCGTCTGCGCGGATGGCCTTTCTGTCGTCTGCTTGCGAGCCTTACAGTCACAGCTACAGGATTCAACTCATTGCAAGGCATGAATTTACCTGCTGCCGTCTTGCGTAGCAGGAACGTTTTTGATGCAACTTGGCTCCGGCCTGCGCATCTACTAATTAACCGACTTCACGGTTCTGCCCGGCTCTAACTGCCCGCTGAACCCCGAGGCAAGACAAACGGACGCGCATTGCCTTCCGACGCCCACCGCCTCAATACCCAGGAGATTTCACTTCTATGCGCTCAGACCTGATCTTTGGTGCACTCACCCACGTCAACAATCGCTACAAGCTCTGTCAACTCGCCTCCAAGGCCACGCGTAAGCTGCACAAGCCCAACACTCGCCTGCAGGACACTACAAACGACGTCCTCGATCGCTTCAAGGACACCGTTCCCATGGCGCCGGTCTCCGAGACCGCTGAGGTTCTCGCCGTCACCGAACGCCGCGCCGCCTAAGGACGACCACTCTCTGGGCCGGTGGGCTCTTCTCACAGAGCCTTCATCAGAGCTTCCCACCGGCTTCAAAGCGCGTCCGCTTTTCCACACACAAATCGTTACAGACGCAAGTAACCCAGCCGCCCCTTGGCAGCGTCTGCTACAGTAAGTGTTAAATCTACCCCGAAGCGGCAGCACCCTGCACGAAGCCCTACCCTCCTTGTAGCGCCCCTTCCGTACGACCTCCGTTTCGCAACCAGCTTGGTAGCTCTGCACGGAATCCCGTTCGGCAATCCCCTCACAATCTGGACGAGTCCAACTCTCCACCCTCCCGCTGTACCCATCCACTTCAAATATCCCACTCACAAGAAGAACCCCCATGGAAACAACCCAAGTACTTATGACCATCTCCGAGCTCAAGGAAAAGAGCATCGCCGAGCTCGGCAAACTCGCGCGCGCCCTTGAGATTCCCGGCACCAGCGCCCTTCGCAAGCAGGACCTGATCTTCAAGATCCTCCAGGCCCAGTCCGAAAAAGAGGGCCACATCTTCGCCGAGGGCGTCCTCGAGATCCTCCCCGACGGCTACGGCTTCCTGCGCTCGCCGGACTACAACTACCTCCCCGGCCCCGACGACATCTACGTCTCCCCCTCGCAGATCCGCAAGTTCGACCTCAAGACCGGCGACACCATCTCCGGCAACGTGCGCTCCCCGCACGAAGGTGAAAAGTACTTTGCCCTGGTCAAGATCGAGGCCATCAACTTCGAGTCGCCCGAGGAGACCCGCAACAAGATCCTCTTCGACAACCTCACCCCGCTCTACCCCGACGAGCAAGTCAAGATGGAGACCGTCCGCGAGGCCATCTCCGGCCGCGTCATGGACCTTCTCTGTCCTATCGGCAAGGGCCAGCGCGGTCTCATCGTCGCTCCGCCGCGCACCGGCAAGACCGTCCTGATGCAGTCCATCGCGAACTCCATCACTGCGAACCACCCTGAGATCGTCCTCATCGTCCTGCTCATCGACGAGCGCCCGGAAGAAGTCACCGACATGCAGCGCAGCGTCAAGGGCGAAGTCATCTCATCCACCTTCGACGAACCCGCCGCCCGTCACGTCCAGGTCGCCGAGATGGTCATCGAAAAGGCCAAGCGTCTCGTAGAGCACAAGCGCGACGTCGTCATCCTGCTCGACTCCATCACCCGCCTCGCGCGCGCTTACAACACCATCGTTCCGCCCTCGGGCAAAGTCCTCTCCGGCGGTGTCGACTCCAACGCGCTGCAGCGCCCCAAGCGCTTCTTCGGTGCCGCCCGCAACATCGAAGAAGGCGGCAGCTTGACGATCATCGCCTCCGCCCTCATCGACACCGGTTCGCGCATGGATGAAGTCATCTTCGAGGAGTTCAAGGGTACCGGCAACATGGAAGTCATCCTCGACCGCAAGCTCGTCGACAAGCGTGTCTTCCCGGCCATCGACATCCAGCGCAGCGGCACTCGCAAGGAAGAGCTACTCATCCCCAAGGATGACCTCCAGCGCACCTGGATTCTCCGCAAGGTCCTCAACCCGCTGTCGCCCGTCGAAGCCATGGAGCTTCTCTCCGACAAGCTCGGCAAGACCCGCAACAACCAGGAGTTCCTCCACAACATGAGCTCCCTCTAACCAAATCGCCCTACAAAAAGACGCCCCACATCCTTCCGGGAGTGGGGCGTTTTACATTGCGAAACTTTGCATCTTTACTTCGCGAACTCTGCGTGAGGCTTTTGCAACGGCACATCCGGCCCAGACTGCCCCGGACTCTCCCGAGCAGCTTCCCCCACCGCGCGGTACCGCAAATTCGGATACGCTTCCGGATACTTCTCCTTCACCCACTCCATCATCTCTTCGCGCACCAGACACTGCAGATCGAACGCTTGGCCCGAGTCTGCCGAACCCATCAAACACCGGATCTCCATGCTCTGCGCCGTCAGGTTCGTCACCTGGCATCCCACCACCGTGCCGTCCCACTGTGGCGCGGCCTTCACCACCCTCTCCAGCTGCGCGCGGACCTCCTTCACCGGCACCATGTAATCCAGATACAGATATGAGTACGTCAGAATATTCGCACTCTGCCGCGTCCAGTTCGCAAACGGGTTCTCGATAAACCAGCTCAGCGGCACAATCAGCCGCCGCAGGTCCCATATCTTCAGCACCACATAGGCACTCGTAATCTCTTCCACCCGGGCCCACTCACCCGCCACCACCACTACATCGTCAATCCGGATAGGCTCCGTCAGCGCAATCTGCAACCCAGCCAGAAAGTTCGACACCGTCGTCTTCGCCGCAGCCGCCAGCAACAAACTCGCCAACCCCGCCGACGCCAGCAGCCCGCTCCCAAAGTGCCACAACTGCGGATCGTTGAATGTCCACAGCATCGCACCCAGCGTCAGTATCCCCACCAGTGCAATCGTCACCCGCCGAAACAATTGGAACTGTGTATGCACACTCCGCGCACGGATATTGTCCGCTGCCTTCAGGTCATACTTTCGCAGCAGATAGTCCTGGACCACATACACCAGCCCCACCGCCAGCCATCCCAGCGCCAGCACCACCAGCATCCACACCGCGTGTTTGATGTCCTTCTCCAGCCACGCCGGCACTCCCGGCACAAACGGCAGCGCCACCTGCACGCACGTCAGCAGAAAGATCACCCGTGCCGGTTTCCCTAGGTGCTTCTGCAGCCCCCACCCCAGCATCGCTCCCGCCGCATCCTGTCGCTTCACTAGCCGAAACAACACAAAGTGCAGCAAATTCGCCAACACCAGCGCTCCGCAGAACAGGAACACCGCAAAAAACCACCCATGACGAAAGTGAAACCCCGCCATCCTTGCCTCCCCGCAGCGTCAACGCCCCGAGCCTCGTTAGACGCCCTCCCGCACCACCTTAGCTGCCTCCAATACCGTGCCGACGGCATAAAGCGTTCCTATTCTCACAATTCCCATTGCCCATCAGTCTCCTTACGGCTGCTACCCTAAGAGCCAAATGCCCAGCCTCATTCAGCGTTCTCTCGCAGCCTTCGCCGCTCTCGCTCTTCCTCTCGCCTGCGCCGCGCAAATGCCTCTGCGCATCGAGGTGACTGTCCCCTCCACGCAGCCCCTCAACGGACACCTCATCCTCGTCATCGCCAAAGCCGGCTCCACCGCACCCGTCCGTGGTGGCGGCGCTCGCGAACCCCGCTTCATGATCTCGGAGACCTACACCTCCGCACAGGGCTTCGGCGTCGATGCAAAGAACGCCCCTGCGAACACCCCTCTCATCATCGACGCCCAAACCATCGGCTACCCGCTCCCCAACCTCGCCGCGCTCCCCGCAGGCGACTACCTCGTCCAGGCCGTCTTCAACAAGTACGAGAAGTTCCACCTCGCCGACGGCCGCGACCTGTGGCTCCCGCCCGACCAGGGCGAAGGTCAACACTGGAACCGCAAGCCCGGCAATCCCTACAACGAGCCCGTCCGCATGCACATCGACCCCGCGTCCAAGGCTCCCATCAAGCTCACCCTCGACAAGATCATCCCACCCATCACCGGCACCGACGAAGATCCCGAAGTCATCGCGAAGCGCGACCCTGAAGCCGCAAAGTATCTCAAGTACATGAAGTTCAAGAGTGAAAAGCTCAGCAAGTTCTGGGGCCGCGACGTCTACCTTGGCGCATGGGTTCTCCTGCCCGCAGGCTTCGACGAGCACCCCGGCGCGCACTACCCGCTCGTCGTCTATCAGGACCACTTCCACGCCGGCTCGATCCCCTTCAACAGCAAGCCCATGGCTGGAGGCCGCGGCCGTCGTGGCGGCGGCAACGTCGACCGCGGCTTCGTCACCTATCAGGACTGGACCAATGGCACACTCCCACACGTCATCCTCCTCTACGTCCAAAACGCCAACCCGTACTACGACGACTCCTACGACGTCGACTCCGCCAACGTCGGCCCCTACGGTGCAGCGATTAACGAAGAGCTGATCCCCGCCGTCGAGAAGCAGTATCGCGGCATCGCCCAGGGCTGGGCCCGCGCTACCTACGGTGGCAGCACCGGCGGCTGGGAGTCCCTCGCCACGCAGGTCTTCTACCCCGACATGTACAACGGCGTCTGGTCCGCATGCCCCGACCCCGTCGACTTCCACGCCTACCAGAACATCAACCTCTACGACGACCCCAACGCCTTCTACCGCTCCGGCGACTTCGGCAAGGTCCCCGTCGGCGGCGACCGCAAACCCGACGGCTCACTCATCGCCACCGCCGAAGGCGAGTTCCGCTTCGAGTACGTCCTCGGCACCCACACCCGCTCCACCGAGCAGTGGGCCATCTGGCAGGCCGTCTTCTCCCCCGCCGGCCCCGACGGCTACCCCGCCGACGTCCTCGACTCCCTCACCGGCAAGATCGACCCCAGGGTTGTCGCCTACTGGCACGACCACTACGACCTCAACGCCTACATGCAGCGCAACTGGCCCACCCTCGGCCCTAAGCTCGAAGGCAAGATCCACATCGCCGTCGGCGACGGCGACACCTATTTCCTCAACAACGCCGTCCACCTGCTGCAAAAATCACTCGACGCCACCCGCAACCCGCACTCCGACGCGCAGTTCCAATACGGCCCCGGCGAACCCCACTGCTACACCGGCGGCCCCGTCGAGTACACCATGCAGCAGAACAACGCCAACTGGCTCCAGCGCGTCCTCCCCCAGATGACCGCCCACATGATCGCCACCGCCCCCAAAGGCGCCGACACCAGGAGCTGGGTCTACTAGCAAAGAGTGACGGCGCAACCATAGGCTGCGCCGTCGCCTTTCTCTTTCACTCGTAGCTAGCTCTTCGCAAACTTTTCCCGCAATGCCTCATCCACGCGAACCTGCCAGCCGTCACCCGTAGCCCGAAGTGCCTGCAACACATCCCGCGACAACCGCAGTGAAACGAGCATCTTAGTCGGTGCTTTCTGCGGGCCACGCTTCGGCTTGGACAATGTCCGCTGAAGACTTGCGGGCAGGTCTTTGAACTTGATTGAGCGGGCAAATTTCTTCTCTGTCCACTCGGGATTTTCAGTGTCGTTCACTTCTTGCTTACGCTTGCTCATATCGTTTGCCTTCCTGTGTGGTGGCCTTTCGCAGGCTAATCGCACGGATGACTCCGTCTTCTACTTCTGTAAAGGTCAAGCTGTAAAGACGAGCGCCCAGAAATCCAATAGCGTTCCAACGAACCTCGCCATAATCTTCACGATCGTCGATGTCGAAACAAGCTGCATCGAAGTCGAACTCTATAGCACGTTGAAGAGATATGCCATGATCGCGGACATTCTTGACGTCTTTCGTCGGATCAAACTCAACATCCACGAGCTGATAGTAGCTACAATTTGAGTCTCCGTCAAATTAGCTCTAATCGCGAGCCTTCAAACTTTGTGCCACTTTCGAACGGCCTTCAAGACCTCAACCGCTTCATCGGCTCAACACGCCCGAATCCTTCACCCCCGCGCGCCATCTATACTTAAACAATGTCGCAGACCACTCTCCCGCGCACACTCGGCCAGCTTCGCTCCTCTGAATACACCCCCGAACGCGTCGGGCGCAGCGTCAAGGACGAACTCCGCGACAACCTCATCGTGCGTCTCCGCCAGATCGCGCCCGGCGGCAAGCACGAAGGCCAGTCGCTCTTCCCCGGCATCGTCGGCTACGACGACACCGTCATCCCGCAGGTGGTCAACGCCGTCCTCTCGCGCCACAACTTCATCCTGCTCGGTCTGCGCGGCCAGGCCAAATCCCGCATCCTCCGCGCGCTCACCACGCTGCTTGACCCCTTCTGCCCCTTCGTCGCCGGCTCCGAGCTCCGCGACAATCCCTACGCGCCCCTCAGCAAGTTCTCCAAAGACCTCATCGCCTCCCTCGGCGACGACACACCCATCGACTGGATGACACCCGTCCGGCGCTACGTCGAAAAGCTCGCCACCCCCGATGTCACCGTCGCCGACCTCATCGGCGACGTCGACCCCATCAAGGCCGCGCGCTCCGGCCACGAGCTCGGCTCCGAGCTCACCATGCACTACGGTCTGCTCCCCCGCGCCAACCGCGGCATCTTCGCCATCAACGAAGTCCCCGACCTCGCCGGCAAAATTCAAGTGGCCCTCTTCAACATCATGCAGGAGGGCGACGTCCAGATTAAGGGCTACCCCGTCCGCCTCGAGCTCGACGTGGCCATCGTCTTCTCCGCCAACCCCGAGGACTACACCGCCCGAGGCAAGATCGTCACACCACTCAAAGACCGCATCGGCAGCGAAATCCGCACCCACTACCCCGAGTCCGTCGACGAAGCCATCAGCATCACCGAGCAGGAAGCCTGGACCGCGCGCAGCTACGCCCCCGGCGACACCGCCATCCAGAACATCGTCATCCCGCACTACATCCGCCAGATCGTCGAGCAGGTCGCCTTCGTCGCTCGCGAGGACAAAAAAGTCGACAAGCGCAGCGGCGTCTCGCAGCGCCTGCCCATCTCCACGATGGAGCTCGTGCTCTCCAACGCCGAACGCCGTGCTCTGCTCCACGGCGAATCACTCGTCGTCCCCCGCGTCGGCGACCTCTTCGCCGCGCTCCCCGGCATCTCCGGCAAAATCGAGCTCGAATATGAAGGCGAGATGAAGGGTGCCGACACCGTCATCCGCGAGATCATCCGCCAGTCCGTCGCCAACATCTACGACGGCTACTTCGCGGACACCAATACGCAGCAGATCGAGCAGTGGTTCAACCTCGGCGGCTCCGTCGAGCTGAACGACAAGCAACCCGCACGCGAAGTCTTCAAGGAGCTCCAGGGCATCCAGGGCCTCTTCGAAAAGCTCTCGCCGCTCAAGATCAACGCGCGCACCCCGGTCGAAGTGGCCGTCTCCGCCGCCGAGTTCCTCCTCGAAGGCCTCACCGCCCACAAGAAGATCTCCCGCAGCGAAGCCCGCACCTTCACCGCCGGCGAAAAGCGTCGCCGCAACGAAGACGCCGCCCAGCTAGCCGAGCGCATGCGCGACAAACTACAGGAACGCGACCTAGACGACATCGCCCGCAACCGCACCCGCCGAGGCTTCAACTAAACTGTCGCGGCAGTTCTGTGAGTCGCTTTGAAAGGTACCCCGCATGGAACCAGCAGAGCCCAGCGTACAGGGTCCATCGAGTGGCTTGCCGCAATTGCGCATCGAACGAGAAAAGCACGGGAAGCATATTCCCGCACTCGACGGCCTTCGCGGTCTCGCGATCCTGATGGTCCTAGGTATGCATCTAGGCGGCGGACGCCACTCCTCGTTTCTCCTCATTCGAATCATCGCCGGTGCCATACGGATCGGTTGGTCCGGAGTGACTCTTTTCTTCGTTCTGTCCGGCTTCCTCATCAGCGGTATTCTCTGGGACTCTTTTCAGAAAGCCGGTTGGTGGAAGCGCTTCTACTATCGCCGATCGCTTCGCATCTTCCCTCTTTATTATCTCTGTCTGATCTACGCTGCCCTGCTCATACTCGTGTTCAGGCCGGGCGTCCTGCACGACCTCACCATCTTCGTCTTTTATCTGCAAGACTTTCCCTGGTTCTACAAGGCAACATCGCAGTTGCATCTACCGTTGCTTTCGATCGATCACTTCTGGAGCTTGGCCGTCGAAGAACAGTTCTATCTGGTATGGCCTTTCTTCTTGTTTGCACTGCGCAAACACCGCAAGGCGGCCATCGTAGCGTCTCTGCTTGTCGTTCTCGCCTCCCTTGGCTTCCGCCTTACCATGCTGGGCATCCACGCAGATCAACACTGGGTCTATAACGCCCCCATGGGGAGGGCTGGAGAGCTTGCGATGGGGGCGGCGCTCGCTCTCATACTTCGCGGTCCCCCGCATGAACAGGCTCAGCTCTATCGCCTCATTCCCGCCGGACTCACTCTTGCCTCCATTTCGCTTCTCGCCCTTACCATCGCAACGCGGGGATCGTTTGAAACAACTCAAGATCTTTGGCTCGGATGGGGCATCTTATGCCTGGCTCTGGCCTTCACCTGCGTCCTTGCTCTCTGCCTGCGGCCAGGACCCTTGCAGCGTCTCTTCGAGAACCGCCTGCTGCGCTGGTACGGTCGCATTAGTTATGGGGTGTATGTATTTCACCCTTTGGTTGCGGCTGCCTGCGCATGGCTCATTCAGATGTACTTCTCTTCTCACGAGGCATCGACAGCCCTGGAAGCTTTCAATTCTGTCGTCGTCATCGCAGGGACGACGCTGCTTGCCTTTATCTCCTTCTACACCTATGAATCGTACTTTCTGAGGCTGAAAGATGGTCTGCCCACAGCCAATCGCACGGCAGAGGTCCTCGGCTAAGCTCGACAAACGAACGATCGCGACAACTGCTGGCGTCCCGCCTATTTGCCCAACGCTCACACGTAGCGCTACCTTAGTACGCATGTCGAACTATAGGCTTCTCGCCGCCGCTCTCGCCTTCACACTCACCGCGCACGGCCAGTCGGTCACCAACCCCAAAGCCTCCATCCTCGACGTCCCCGCCCGCCAGTCGTTCCTCCACTCCACCACCGACCCACGCCTTCGCGACGCCATCGCGCACCTCGGCTCCTGCGTCAATACACCCGTCGTCCCGGCCCCCACCGGCGTCATCGACATCCCCCACCACTATCTCAGCGGCTCGCACGGCCCCACCAATCCTGCCGAAGCCGCCGCCACGCGCGTCTACGGCGCCTTCGAGCGCCGCATCACCGCTGGCATGAACCAGTACGTCGCCACCGGCAGCCACGCCGAAGCCGCCTGCGCACTCGCGCAGCTCGACACCTGGGCACAAGCCCACACGCTCCTCGACTACGACCCCAAAGAGTCCTCACAAGCCTGGTTCCAGGTCGAGTGGACACTCAGTTCTGCAGGCGTCACCGACTCCGTCCTCGTGAACGACCCTGCGCTCAACCCCACACAACAAGCCCGCGTCGCCGTATGGCTCAACGCCGCGGCGCACAAGCTCATCTCCTACGAGAAGCCCGGCGAGTTCGGCAACAACCATCACTACTGGCGGGCCCTCGCAGCCATCTCCGTCGGCGTCGCCACGCACGACAACGACCTCTTCCGCTTCGGCGTTGACACTTACAAGCAAGCCATCTCCGAGATCGACTCCAACGGCGCCTTCCCCCGCGAGATGGCCCGCCACGAGCGCGCCATCCACTACCAGGCCTTCGCCCTCCAGCCGCTCGTCCTCATCGCCGAGTTCGCCACCCGCCAGGGAACCAATCTCTACGCCTACTCCTCACACAACCACACCCTTCGCGACGCCATCATCTTCCTCGGCCGCGCCATCGACAACCCCGCCCTCGTCAAGCCCTACGCCTCCGAAACCCAGGACACCCACTTCGGCCCCGACGACTACGCTCCCTTCGAGTTCTACGCCGCACGCTTCGGCACCACCGGCCTGCCACCGTCCATCGTCAACGGCCTCCAGCATCCCACCTACGCCACCCGCATCGGAGGTAGCACAACCATCCTTGCCGGTAAATAGCGCCGCGCCTTTGCTCTCGCTTTTCTTTCTGTTATTCCGAGCGCAGCGAGAAACCTGCTTCTAGCGCGCGAAGCGCGTCTGCTCGAATCTATCCATCACTTCTTCTTATACTAATAGTAATTGCCATCACAATCACTTATGGTCGTCTCATGCGACCCAACAACACCCAAGCCGTCTTTGACGCCACCGCCGCCACCTACGACCGCGACCGCATGAAGCTCATCCCCGGCCACGAAGCCTTCTATGCAGCCACGCTCGAGCTCATCCCACAAGACGCAAAACTCATCATCGACCTCGGCGCCGGCAGCGGCCTCTTCTCCGCGATGCTGCACGCAGCCTTCCCCAACGCCCACCTGCACCTCATCGACTTCTCCGAACCCATGCTCGCACTCGCCCGCCAGCGCCTCGGCCCATCTGAGGGACCGGCCCCGCGCCTCACCTACACCCTCGCCGACTACACCACCACCACTCTCCCTGCCAACTGCGACGCCATCGTCAGCGCGCTCTCCATCCACCACCTCGATGACGACATCAAGCAGGCCATCCTCCCGCGCATCCTCACCGCGCTCCATCCCGGCGGCGTCTTCATCAACGCCGATCACATCGCCGGCCCCACTCCCGAGCTCGAACACGAATACCAGCAGCGCTGGCTCGCCACCATCCGCGCAAACGGAGCAACAGACCAGCAAATCTCCGACTCCCTCTACCGTCAGCAGGAAGACCGCCGCACCCCCGTCGACGCGCAACTCACCTGGCTCCGCGCCGCCGGCTTCGCCCAGGTCGACTGCTGGTACAAGGCCTCCAGCTTCGCCGTCCTCACCGGCACGCGCCCGTAGTTCTACGCAACTCACATCGAACCGCACAACTGCGGCCTAACCTCGCATACACTCGTCTCACAATCATTCTTTCCTCAGACGAGGTCTCACGTGCGCGCATCCTTCGCCACTGCACTACTCTTCGCCCTTCCGCTGGTCGCACAGGCTCAAACCACGAAGCCCTCCTTCGCCACGCCCGCCATCTCACCCGACGGGCACGAGATCGCCTTCGCCTCCGGCGGCGACATCTGGACCGCGCCCGCCACCGGCGGCGACGCCCACCTCCTCATCTCCAACCCCGCCGAAGAGTCCCGCCCGCTCTACTCGCCGGACGGCACACGCCTCGCCTTCCAGTCCACTCGCACCGGTGCCGACGACATCTACGTCCTCACCTTCGCCACCGGCCAGCTCCAGCGCATCACCTACACCGACGCGCCCGTCTCCCTCGACGCCTGGTCCCGCGACGGCCAGTGGCTCTACTTCACCTCCTCCGCCGACGACGTCGGCGGCCAGGGAGACATCTTCCGCGTCCACAGCAGCGGCGGCACGCCGCTCCCCGTCTCTGCCGAGCGTTACCTCAACGAGTTCGAATCAGCTCCCTCACCCGATGGCAAATCCATCGTGCTCGTCGCCAAGGGCATCTCTTCCTCGCAGTGGTGGCGCAAGGGCCACGCACATATCGACGAGACCGAACTCTGGCTCAAGCCACTCACTCCGCCCTCCGCCACCGACGCTGGTTACAAACTCCTCCTCTCCGCCGACGCCAAACACGCCTGGCCCATGTGGTCGCCCGACGGGCACACACTCTTCTTCATGAGCGACAAATCCGGCGCGGAAAATATCTGGTCTGCCGACGCCGCCACTGGAGCCGCCAAACCCGTCACCCACTTCACCAACGGCCGTTGCCTCTGGCCCACCATCGCCTACGACGGCAAAACCATCCTCTTCGAGCGCAACTTCTCCATCTGGTCGCTCAACACGGCCACCGGCAAGGCTTCCGAACTTAGCATCACCTTGCGCGGAGTCCCCAGCACGCCCGGCATCACCCACGAGCGTCTCAGCACATGGTCCAACCTCGCGCTCTCGCCCGACGGCAAAAAGGTAGCCGTCGTCGCCCACGGTGAGGTCTTCGCCGCCAGTGCCAAAGACGGCGGCGAGCCGCAACGCCTCACCCACACTCCTTCGGCCGAGTCCGACCCACAGTGGTCGCCCGACTCCACCAAGCTCCTCTACCTCTCCGAGCGCGACGGCGGCTCCTCCATCTACGAGTACGACTTCACCAGCAACACCGAACGCGCCCTCACGCACTCCGCCAACATCGACCTCTCCCCCACCTGGTCGCCCGACGGCAACTCCATCGCCTACCTCCGCGACCGCAAAGAGCTCCACATCCTCACCCTAGCCGACACGAAGGGCAAAGCCGATTTGACCGATAAAGTCATCGCCAACGGTGAAATCAACAGCTACGGCGGCTCTTCCATCGCCTGGTCGCCCGACTCGCACTGGGTCGTCTTCGTACCCACCGGCGTCGACGGCTTTACCAACCTCTTCGCCGTGCCCGCCGACGGCTCCGCCCCCGCGCGCCCGCTCACCTTCCTCGCCAACGGCCAAAACGGCTCGCATCTCGCCTGGTCGCCCGACGGCAAGTACATCCTCTTCGACACCGCACAGCGCGCCGAAACCCCACACCTCGCCCGTGTCGACCTCGTCCCCCACGTCCCCGCCTACCGCGAAGACCAATTCACCGACCTCTTCCGCAAGCAGACCACCCCGGGCGCACCCGACACCCCCTCGCACACCGAAACCAAGCCCGACACCGAAGCTCCTGCCACAGAGGTGTCATCTCGACCGGAGTCTTCGCAGTCTCATCGTGAAGACGAAGCGGAGAGACCTGCTTCTAAGACCCCGCCAAAGAAGCCCGAGCCCACCCGGATCGTCTTCGACGGCATCCGCGACCGCCTCACCCTCCTGCCGATCGACCTCGATCTCCGCTTCCCCATCATCAGCCCCGACGGCAAAACCCTCGCGTTCCTCGCCGAGGTCTCCGGCGCCGAAAACATCTACACCTACTCGCTCGACGAGCTCTCCCACGAGCCAGCCACCCCGCGCCAGCTCACCTCCACCGCGGGCTCCAAATCCAACATCGCCTTCACGCCCGACTCCAAGGCCCTTTACTACCTTGAAGGCGGCGGCCCCAACAGCGGCGCAGGTCCCGGCGGCACCGTCCGCAGCATCGCCATCGAAACCCGCACTCCTAAGCCCCTCATGCTCTCCACCTCCATCGACGTCGACTTCGACAAAGAAAAGATGGTCGTCTTCAACGAGGCATGGACCACCCTCGATCATCGCTTCTGGAACGGAGAGTTCAACGGCGCCGACTGGCCGGCTCTCCGCGACGAGTGGCGGCCGTATATCGAAGGCGCACGCACCGGCCCCGAGCTCCGCCGCGACATCCTCCTCCTCATCGGCGAGCTCAACAGCTCGCACTCCGGCATCAGCAAACGCGAGCCGCCCGCCGAGCGCACCGGCCGCCTCGGTCTTCGCTTCGAGCGCGAACCCTACGAAAGAGACGGCTCCCTCATCGTCCGCGAGATCGTCCCCCTCGGCCCCGCCGCGTTAGCCACAGCCGACGGCAAACCCGCGCCGTTGGCCGTCGGCGACCACCTCCTCGCTGTTGACGACACACCCATCACCCACGCCATCAACCTCGACTCGTTCCTTCTGGACAAGTCCGGCAAGCGCGTCGTCCTCACCATCGCTCCGGCGGGTGACATGGCGAAGAAACACGACATCGTCGTCCGTCCCGTCCCGCTGCAGGTCGAATCCGGCCTGCTCTACCGCGCCTGGGTCGAATCCCGCCGCGCCTACGTCGATAAAGTCTCCGGCGGCAAGCTCGGCTACGTTCACCTCGCCGCCATGGGAGACGACGATCTCGCCCAGCTCTACCTCGACCTCGACGTGCAGAACGAGTCCAAAGAAGGCGTCATCGTCGACGTCCGCAACAACAACGGCGGCTACGTCAACGGCCGCGTCATCGACGTCTTCGCCCGCAAAAACTATCTGCTCATGACCCCGCGCAACGGCGCCACCGTACCCAGCCGTCAGGCGCTGGGCCAGCGCGCCCTCGGCCTGCCCACCGCGCTCGTCACCAACGAGTCCACTCTCTCCGACGGCGAAGACTTCACCGAAGGTTATCGCGCACTCCAGCTCGGCAAAGTCATCGGCACACCCACCGCCGGCTGGATCATCTTCACCGGCGCCTCCCGCCTCATCGACGGCTCCCAGGTCCGCGTCCCCGGCGAGCGCATCCGCACCCTCGACGGCAAGGACATGGAGATGCACCCCCGGCCCGTCGACATCGAACAGCTCCGCCCCCTCGGCGAAACCGAAACCGGCGAAGACATCCAGCTCAAAACCGCCGTCACCACTCTCATCAACCAACTCAAGAAGTAACTCCCCACAAACTAGCAAAGACCCACAGACGGCATCATCCCGTGGGTCTTTGCTACTCCCTACTCCCTATTCCCTGCTTCCTCTACTCCAGCGGCTCCACATGCTTCGGCCTGAACTTCGGCTTCTTCATCAAGTATCCAATCGGAATCAGACAAGCCACCAGCACCACCAGCACATGCACCACATCCACATACGCCAGCGTGCTCGCCTGCCGCAGCATCATGTCATACACCCGTCCCGTCGCCATCCCCGCCGCACTCGCAGCCGAGTAGCCCTGCGCCCGCAGCGTCGCCACAATCCCCTGCTGCATCGACTGGTACGTCCCTGACCCGCTCACAATATGCGCCGCCAGATAGCGCTGATGCACCTGCGCCCGCCGCACCAGCATCGTGCTGATGAACGACACGCCCAGGCTGCCACCGATATTTCGCGCCAGCGCCGTCATACCGCTGACTTCATTGTTCTTCTCCTGCGGCACGCCCACATAGCTCATCAGGCTGATCGGCACAAACAGAAACGGCATCCCCAGCACCATCACCACGCGCCAGCTCGCCGCATTCCAGAACGTGATGCCAAGGTTCAAATCGCCGATTCGCCAGATTCCCAGCGTCAGCAGACTGAACCCAATCGTGATCATCACGCGCGGGTCCATCTTCTGCCCCAGGAAACCCACCAGCGGAAACAGCAGCATCAGCGCCACCCCGCCCAGGCTCAGCGCCATGCCAGCCTCGGTCGCCGTATACCCTAGCTGCTCCTGCAAAAACTGCGGAATCATCACCGTCGTCGCATATAGCGCCGCACCGATCACTAGCATCACGATCTGCGTCATCGCAAAGTTGCGCTTCTTATACAGCCGCAGGTCCAGAATCGGGTGCTCCACCGTCAGTTCACGGTATAGGAACCAGATCAGCCCGACGCCTGCCACCACCGCGCACCCGATGATAAAGTGCGACCCAAACCAGTCGTCCTCCTGCCCTTTGTCGAGCATCATCTGCAGCGCCGCAATGGTCACCGTCAGCAGCCCCAGCCCAATCCCATCGATCGAGCCCAGCTTGTTCCGCATCCGCTTCAGATACGGCGGGTCTTCCACAATCCGGCTCGTCAGCATCAGTGACAGGATGCCCACCGGGATATTCAGCAGAAAGATCCATCGCCACGTATAGTTGTCCGTGATCCAGCCGCCCAGCGTCGGCCCAATCGCCGGCGCCAGCACTACCGCCATGCCATACAAACTGAACGCGACACTGCGTTTCTCCGGCGCAAACGTGTCCGCAAGAATCGCGCGCTCGCTCGGCTGCAACCCACCGCCCGCCGCGCCCTGGATCACGCGAAACACAATCAGCATCGGCAGGCTCGTCGCCAGCCCGCACAGCAGCGAGCATACCGTGAACCCCGCCACGCAGCTCATATAAAACCGCTTCCGCCCAATCCGGTTCGCAATCCAACCGCTGATCGGCAGCACCACCGCATTCGACACCAGGTACGACGTCAGCACCCACGTCGCCTCGTCGTAGCTCGCCCCCAGCGTGCCCGCAATATGCGGCAGCGCCACGTTAGCGATGCTCGAATCCAGCGCCTCCATAAACGTCGCCAACGTCACCGTCAGCGCGATGATCCACGGATTGAACTTAGGCGTCCACGCCTCGTAGTGATACTCTGCGTCGCTGTCCGGGCTGTTCACCGGCCTCGCAACGGTACTCTGTGCCATTCCTACTCCTGCTCAATCAAGGCTCCCCCCACAAGGGCGTGCGTCCGGGACAGGGAGCGTGCGTCTTCGCTATCGTCAAATCGTCATCGTTCTCGGCTATCTACAAGGATAGATGGCCTTCCCCGCCCCACGATGCAACAAAACCCACTATCCAGCCAGATTTCTAAAATCCCACGCAACCCAAACCGCCCATCTGCATCCGCAACCCCTCACCAGCGTCTAAGCTATAGACAGCGACGGAGCGCTTTCCTACTCCCTGTCCCCTACTCCCTGCCCTATGAAGCTCACCCGCTACACCAAGTTCACCGGCGACCTCTCCACGAGCTTCGATCTCGAAGACCTCCTGCAGTCGCTCTCCGACTTCCTGCTCGACTCCGGCTTCCAGGACCCCTTCTCGCCCTTCAGCAACATGGACGACTCCATGGAGTCCCTCCGCGAGGCCATCCGCCAGGCACTCGAGTCTGGCGAGCTCCTCGACGAAGACGCGCAGGAAAAATTCAACGAGCTCGAAGAGCCGCAGATCGAAGAGCTCATCGAAAAGATTATCCAGCGAATGAAGGACGAGGCCTACCTTAACGCCGAAGAGCCCAGCGAAGGCTCAGGCGAACAAGGCGACGGCGAATCCGACGCCCGCTTCGAAGTCACCGACAAGGGCATGGACTTCCTCGGCTACAAGGCCCTGCGCGAGCTCCTCGGCCCCCTCGGCAAATCCTCCCTCGGCCGGCATGACACCCTGCACGAAGCCGCCGGCGTCGAAACCAACGGCTCCTCCAAGCTCTACGAGTTCGGCGACTCCCTCAACCTCGACATCACCGCCACGCTCAACAGCGTCTTCGCCCGCGAAGGCATGGACGGCTCGGGCAAGCTCAACCTCGAATACTCCGACCTCCACGTCCAGCAGGCCGACTACCAGTCTTCCTGCGCCACCGTGGTCCTACTCGACTGCTCGCACTCCATGATCCTCTACGGCGAGGACCGCTTCACTCCCGCCAAGCGCGTCGCCATGGCGCTCTCGCACCTCATCCGCACGCAGTACCCCGGCGATAGCCTCTCACTCGTTCTCTTCCACGACTCCGCCGAAGAGATCCCCATCTCGCAGCTCCCGCGCGTCAAGGTCGGCCCGCACTACACCAACACCCGCGAAGGCCTCCGCATCGCCCAGCGCATCCTCAAGTCCTCCGGTAAAGACATGAAGCAGATCGTCATGATCACCGACGGCAAGCCTTCGGCGCTCACCATGGAAGACGGCCGCATCTACAAGAACGCCTTCGGCCTCGACCCCATCGTCATCCAGGAGACGCTCGAAGAGGTCGGCCGCTGCAAGCGCTCCGGCATCATGATCAACACCTTCATGCTCGCGCAGGACTTCCAGCTCGTGCAGTTCGTCCAAAAGATGTCTGCCATGTGCCGCGGGAAGGCCTACTTCACCACGCCACAAACGCTCGGCAACTACCTCCTCATGGACTTCATGTCCCGCCGCAGCAAACACATCAACTAGCTGCGCCGTCGTGGCCGTGCATGGACTCCTGCGCCACCGCTCCATGGCCGGTTCTGCCTCAATCGGCACATTGCCAGCACTGTCCAGCACCAGACTTGCCGGTTCGGGCACAGCATACGCTCCTCTCGCCATGACCCCACTTCTACAAGCCCGGCAGCCGCCCCTAGGCCACGCCGCGCTGTCTAGACGCATCAGCTATAGGCGTCTGTCGCGCCACACACGATAGACGCCCCACGCTGCCGCCGTGCAGTTGTCCATCACCCGGCCGTCCAGCAGCATCGTTTCGAACTCACCCACAGACACCCGATGCACCGTCATGTCGCTCTCCTCCGGCTCACGGTCTGTCTCGCCCTGCATTAGCCCCTCGGCCAGAAACACGTGATGCAGCTGCCGCATCACCCCATAGCCGATCCATAAGCTAGCCAGCCGCGTCATCCGATCCGCACGCAGCCCGGTCTCTTCGGCCAGTTCTCCGCGGGCCATCTCTTCGGCATCTGCATCGGCCTCTTCCCAGCCACCCTGTGGCAGCTCATAAAAGCTCGCGCCCACCGTGTACCGGTACTGATGCACCAGCCACACAAACTCTCCTTCCGGCGTCACCTCCAGCGGAACCACGATCACCGCCGGGTCTTTATCCACCACCCCATACAATCCGCGCCGTCCATCCGGATACTCGATAATGTCCTCGCGCACCCGCGTCCACTTGTTCCGATACACCTCTTTGCTGCTAATCGTCCGTATCGTCATGCACTTCCCCTGCTCTCGATGCTACGCGACACATCTCGAAACGGTATAAGAGCCTCTAAAACGGTGTAAGGTAAAGTTCGCGAAACTTGCCGCCAGTTCGGCACTCACCAGGAGCAACTGCACGATCATGAAGCCATCGGAAGGTCGCAAGCGCGTCGTCATCGAAGAGATCCAGCCCACCGTCAACGCCGGCCGGTATGCAGCCAAACGCATCGTCGGCGACGAGGTCATCGTCACCGCCGCCATCTTCGGCGACGGCCACGACCACCTCGGCGCGCGCCTCCTCTTCCGCCACAGCTCCGAGCGCACCTGGCAGGCCCAGCACAGCACCTTCCGCGAGCTCGGCAACGACCTCTGGACCGCCTCCTTCACCGCCGACCGCATCGGCCTCTGGCACTTCACCATCGAGGCCTGGGTCGACCACTTCGACACCTGGCTCCACGACCTCGACAAGCGCCTCGCCGCCCAGCAGGACTCCCCCCAGGATATCCCGCTCGCCCTCAAAATCGGTGCCAACCACCTCGAAACCCTCGCCACCCGCGCCCGCGGCGACGACAAAAAGGCCTTCAAAGCCGCCGCTCTCGAGCTCCGCAATCTCGCCGCGCAAAACCTCCCTTTGTACGAGGAATCCGCAACGCCAGGCATCATCCAACCGGAGATCGTCTCTCTCGCCAAGCAGTATCCCAACCTCCCCTACGCCACCCGCGCCGAAAAAGAGTTCCCCGTCTGGGTCGATCGCAAGCGTGCCGAGTACTCCTCCTGGTACGAGCTCTTTCCCCGCTCGGCCTCGAACAACCCAGGCCAGCACGGCACCCTGCGCGACGTCGAAGCACGCCTCCCCGAGATCGCCGCCATGGGCTTCAACATCCTCTACCTGCCGCCCATCCATCCCATCGGCAGAGCCTTTCGCAAGGGCAAGAATAACTCCGTCACCGCCGAACCCGGCGACGTCGGCAGCCCTTGGGCCATCGGCTCAATCGAAGGCGGCCACACCGAAATCCTCTCTGCCCTCGGCACCTTCAGCGACTTCGACTCGCTCCTCCGCGCCGCCAAACACAACGGCATGGAGCTCGCCCTCGACATCGCCTTCCAGTGCTCGCCCGACCACCCATGGGTCAAGGCTCACCCCGCATGGTTCACCACGCGCCCCGACGGCTCCATCCAGTACGCCGAAAACCCACCCAAAAAGTATCAGGACATCTACCCCCTCAACTTCGAGTCCTCCGACTGGCGCGGCCTCTGGGACGCCCTCTACAAGGTCTTCAAATTCTGGGTCGACCGCGGCGTCCGCGTCTTCCGCGTCGACAACCCCCACACCAAAGCCCTGCCCTTCTGGGAGTGGTGCATCGAACAGATCCGCGCCCAGACCCCCGACGTCCTCTTCCTCGCCGAAGCCTTCACCCGCCCGCACGTCATGTACTCGCTCGCCAAGGCCGGCTACACGCAGAGTTACACCTACTTCACCTGGCGACAGACGGCCCAGGAGCTCGAAGCCTACTTTACGGAAATCTGCAACCCGCCCGTCTCCGACTTCTTCCGCCCGAACGTCTGGCCCAACACACCGGACATTCTCCACGCACAGCTGCAGGTCGCGGACCCCGCCGAACGCCGGGCTATCTTTATGCAGCGCGTCATCCTCGCCGCCACACTCTCCGCAAGCTATGGCATCTACGGCCCCGCCTACGAGCTATGCGAGTGGCGTCCCGCCAAGCCCGCCGCTGGCAAGACCTCCAGCGAAGAGTACCTCGACAGCGAAAAATATCAGCTCCGCACCTGGGACCGCTCCGACCCCATCTCCATCGCGCCGCTCATCACGCAGCTCAACCGCATCCGCTACGAAAACTTCGCCCTGCAATCCAACCACGGCCTGCACTTCCACCACGCCGAAAACCCGCAGATCATGGCCTACTCCAAAACAACTCCTGACACCGTCAGCACCATCCTCACCATCGTCAATCTCGACTCCAAAGCCGACCAGAGCAGCATGATCGACCTCGCTCTCGACAAACTCAACCTCTCTTGGGGCACCGACGAGAACCCCACCATCTTCGAAGTCGAAGACCTCCTCACCAGCGCAAAGTACACCTGGCGAGGCCCACGCAACTACGTCGCCCTAAAACCCGAACTCCCCGCCCACATCCTCCGCATCACCTCCCATCCTACCGAGGACAAAGCATGAAGACGGTTTTTATGGCCCTCAACGCTCTTGTAGAACAAGGCATCATCAAGGCGTACGCAATCGGGGGCGCCATCGGCGCATCGTTCTATTTGCAGGCGATGCAGACCGAGGATATCGATGCCTTCGTCTTCCTTCCGTCCACAGACTCTATCCTTATTTCGCTCACTCCGGTCTATCAGGCCCTTACAGCTCTGGGCGGCAAGCTTGAGAGAGAGTACGTTCGCTTCGGCCAGTGGCCACTACAGATCCTCACCGACGCCTCGCCTCTCATCGCAGAAGCCATACGCGAGGCTGTCTCGGTCGAATACGAGGGTGTGCCCACTCGCGTCTTTCGTCCCGAACACCTCTGTGCCATCGCGCTCGAAACCGGTCGCAGCAAAGACTTCACTCGGGTGAGCCTGTTTCTGGAGCAGAACGAAGTGGATTATGATGCTTTACAAGCTGTCGTGCGCCGCTTCAACTTGCAGAACCAGCTTGATAGAGTAAGCCATGGAAACATTTGACCGGAAACCCGTAATGGCCGACGAGCAGAAGCTGGCGTTCAACGCCCGCGTCAAAGCCTCCATGCTGATCTATCTCAAATCTCTCTCCTGGCCGGAAAAGATCGCCTCCATCGAGCGCATGAACGAAGCTGGACGCATCGCGCGAGCTGCCATGAAAGCCGCCCGTTCGAAATCATCTCCAGTTCGATAGCCTGCCCTACTCCAACGCCAGCTCCAGCGCTGCCGCCACATGGATCGCCGTCGTATCGAACATCGGCACCGGGCAATCCTCCGCCGAGATCAGCAGCATAATCTCCGTGCACCCCAGAATAATTCCCTCCGCCCCACGCTCCACCAGCCCGCGAATGATCTCGCGATACATCTCCCGCGACGAGTCCAGCGTCTTGCCCAGGCACAGCTCGCTGAAGATCACCCGATGCACCGTCTCGCGCTCTTCCTGCTCGGGAATCAGCACCTCGAGCCCATAGCTCCGCGCCAGCCGCTCGCGATAAAACGCCTGCTCCATCGTGTACAGCGTCCCCAGCAGCCCAACTTTCTTCAACCCGGCCTTCTGGATGCGCGCAGCCGTCACATCCGCAATATGCACCAGCGGGATCGAGATCTCCGCCTCCACCTCATCGGCCATCTTGTGCATCGTGTTCGTGCAGATCAGCACCATCTCCGCGCCCGCCGTCTCCAGCGTCTTCGCGCAAGCGATCATCTTCTTCGTCAGCTCATCCCAGTCGCCCGCGCGCTGCAGCGCCGCAATCTCGTTGAAGTCCACACTCAGCAGCAAGCAAGGCGCCGAGTGCAGCCCACCCCGATGCGCCCGCACGCTCTCATTCAACAGCCGGTAGTACTCCGAAGAGCTCTCCCAGCTCATCCCACCAATCAACCCAATCGTCTTACATCGCAAGCGAACACTCTCCGTCGCGCTGCGATCCCAAACAACAGCGCATACTCCAGCATAGCCTCCCTGAAGCAGCACGAACCGGGTGCCCCATGTCTCGCTTCTGAGACATGGGTTTGCACAATGCAGGTGCCCCATCTTCGCGACGGCTTCATCGTCGCTAAGGTGGGATGTACACGGTCAGATGTCCCTACTGCCACACATGCGGCAGCGCCCCCGCAGGCTTCCCCGCCTTAATCTCCGAATAAATAATCCCGATATGCTGCGACATATCCGGCCGCACCCAGTTCGCATCCCGCGCCGGCAACGTCACTCTTACCTCCGCAACCGGCTTATCCATCTGCGCCTTCACCGCCGCATACAGGTCCCGCAGAAACTGCGCCTGCCCCGTCACAATCTCCACGCCGCCCATATCGCCATGCCCCGGAAGCACCACCTTCGGCCCCAGTGCAGCGGCTTTGTCCAGCACCTTCGGCCAGTTCGCCACATCCGCATCCCACAGCTTGTTTCTGGGCCCATTCACCGCCGCATCGCCCGTACAAAGAATCCGCTCCTTCGGCAGCCACACATACCCATCGCCGCGCGTATGCCCCCAGCCGAGGTGCAGAAAATCTACCTCGCGCGTCGCATCCTTCAGCACAAACTTGTCGCCGCGAAACACCACCTTCGGCCGCTCGACGTCGTTCGCCCCGGTCGCACGCACATCCTCGCGTTTACTCATCGCCGCTCGCCACCGAGTCGGCTCATACAAATCCATCTCTTCGCGCACACCCACATACGCCAGCGTCGTCGCTCCCACCTTCGTCCACTGCGCATTCCCATACGAGTGGTCCCCATGCGCATGCGTATCGAACACCCACTTCACTGGCTTCGGACTCAACCTCGGAATCTCCGCCATCAACTCCTTCGTCCGCCCCGGATAGCTCGGGTCCACCAGAATCAGATAGTCCTTCATCTCAATCACAATCGAGTTGCAGTACCCCGCATGAGCATCCCCCTCCAGAAACCAAACCCCTTTCGCAACCTCCTGCGGGGCGGCACTCTGCGCCCACATCCCCCACGGCATCAACAACCCCGCCAGCACCACCAGCAACCCTCTTCGCATCGCGTCTACCCTCGCTTTGTACTATCCTCGTCTGATACCCAAATTCGCAAGGCGAATGGCCGTATGACGGAACAAAAACCCATCCTCGGAACCTCTCCCCTTCGCAAAGAAGGCCGCGCGAAGGTCCTCGGTGCGGCCCGATACATCGACGACCAGTCGCTTCCCGGCATGTGGCACGGCGCCACCGTCCGCTCCACCATCGCCCGCGGCCGCATCCGCTCCATCACCTTCGACCCCGCAATCGACTGCTCCCAGTACGCCATCGTCCGCGCCTCCGACATCCCCGGCGCCAACACCATCGTCCACATCATCCAGGACCACCCCTGCCTCGCCGACCCGCTCATCAACCACCCCTACGAGCCCATCCTCCTCCTCGCGCACCCCGAAAAAGCCGCGCTCCTCACCGCCCTCGCCGCCATTCACATCGACTACGACGAACTCCCCGGCGTCTTCACCATCGAAGACTCCGAGTCCGCCGTCGCAGCGAACGACACAACCCGCATCATCTGGGACCGCCCCGACAACGGCGGCTCCGCGAACTGCTTCAAGCAATACACCATGCACTCCGGCGACGCCGACGAAGTCGAAGCCGGCCTCGCCGCCGCCTTCGAACACGCTGACTTCATCGTCGAAGGCGAGTACGCCACCGGCGCACAGGAACAGCTCTACATCGAACCCAACGGCGTCATCGCGGAGTGCTTCTTCAAGCCCACCGGCGAAGTCGAGTCCGTCACCGTCCGCGGTTCCCTGCAGTGTCCCTACTATCTTGTCCACGCCCTCTCCGTCGTCTTCAACCTTCCGCAGGAAAACTGCCGCGTCATCCAGGTTGAAACCGGCGGCGCCTTCGGCGGCAAGGAAGACTTCCCCTCTGTCATCGGCTCGCACGCCGCTCTGCTCGCCATGAAGTCCGGCCACCCCGTCAAGATGATCTACGACCGCGCCGAGGACATGGCCTCCACCACCAAGCGCCACCCCTCGCGCACCCGCCATCGCACGGCTGTCAGCAAAGACGGCAAACTCCTAGCCGGCACCATCGAAGTCGCACTCGACGGCGGCGCCTACGCCACGCTCTCCTCCACCGTCCTCTCGCGCGCCACCATCCACGCCCCCGGCCCGTACAAGTGGCCGTACCTCCGCGTCAACGCCAAAGCAATGGCCACCAACATCCCGCCGCACGGCGCCTTCCGCGGCTTCGGAGCCCCGCAGTCTCTCTTCGCCCTCGAGCGCCACATGGACCGCATCGCGCACACCATCGGCATCTCACCCGAAGAGCTCCGCCGCAAAAACTTCCTCGGCACCGGCGACAAGACCGCCACCGGCCAGCCACTCCTCGACCCCGTCGACATGCAGCACCTCCTCACCCGCGCACTCGCCGAATCCAACTACCACGCCAAGCTCGCCGAGTTCGCAAAAACCAACCCCACCTCTCCCATCAAGCGTGGAATAGGCTTCGCCGCCTTCATGCACGGCACCGGCTTCACCGGCTCCGGCGAGCGCCGCCTCAACTCCCTCGTCCATCTCGACCTCACCCCGGACGGCCGCCCGCAAATCCTCGTCTCCTCCACCGAGTTCGGGCAGGGCACCAACACCATCCTCTGCCAGGTCGCCGCACAAAACCTCCAGCTCCCCTACGACGACATCCTCATCCACGAAGCCGACACCGCCTTCGTCCCCAACTCCGGCCCCACCGTCGCCAGCCGCACCGCCATGATCGTCGGCAAGCTCGTCGAGCGCACCAGCCAGCAACTCCTCAACACGCTCCGCACCCACGAGCACCTGCCCACTCCCCACACGCGCGAAGACTTCTACCGTGCCGCGCGCTGCTACCTCCTCAAGCACGGCTCCCTCCGCGAGTCCGCCCGCTACGAACCACCCGCGCCCATCTTCTGGGACGACGACAAGTACCGCGGCGACGCCTACCCCGGCTACGCCTGGGCCGTCTACGTCGCCGAAGTCGCCGTAGACACCCGCACCTATATGGCCACCTGCACCCGCTTCGACGCCCTCCAGGAAGTCGGCAAGGTCATGCACCCCGTACTCGCCAAAGGCCAGATCGAAGGCGGCGTCGCGCAAGGCATCGGCTACGCGCTCTACGAAAAATGCGTCTGGAACAACGGCAAGATGATGAACAACCAGATGACCAACTACATCATGCCCACCAGCGCCGACCTCCCCGAGATCCACGTCCACTTCGAAGAGGTCCCCTCGATCCACGGCCCCGGCGGCGCCAAAGGCATCGGCGAGCTCCCCATGGACGGCCCCGCCCCCGCCATCCTCAACGCCATCGAAAACGCCCTCGGCATCCCCTTCAACACCATCCCCCTCCTCCCCGAAGACATCTTCGAACGCCTCACATCCACCCACGCCAACGGCGAAGTCCTCAACCCCACCGTCGATCTAGACACGAAAACCGAGGTCCCCGCATGACACAGTTCTTGCCTTACATTGCGTCCTCTCTTTTAAAACCATCGCGTACTCTGCGTGAAAGCTTTTGCTTTTGTTCTTGAGCTCCCATGACCCAGATCACTCTCACCATCAACGGCGCAACTCAAACCCTCTCGGTCCCGCCGATGAAGCGCCTCCTCGACGTCCTTCGCGAGGACCTGGCCCTCACGGGCACCAAAGAAGGCTGCGGCGAAGGCGAATGCGGAGCCTGCGCCGTCCTCCTCGATAACGGAAACGGCGTCGAACTCGTCAACTCCTGCCTCATCCCAGCCCTCCAGGCCAACAACACCACCATCACCACCATCGAAGGCCTCGCGCCTGCTCTATCCTCTATCCCCTCTCCTCTATCCCCTATTCAGCAATGCTTCCTCGAAAAAGGCGGCGCGCAATGCGGCATCTGCACCCCAGGCATGATCCTCGCCACGCACCACCTGCTCTCGAAGCACCCCAACCCCACCCTCGACGAGATCAAAGAAGGCCTCGCCGGAAACCTCTGCCGCTGCACCGGCTACATGCGCATCTTCGAGTCCGTCCAGCAAGCCGCCCAACTCACTCAACACACAACCAACCCATAATGTTGTCATCCTGAGCGAAGGCTCGTGCACGTGCGAGCCGCAGTCGAAGAACCTGTATTTGTACTTGCCGTTGCCTTTCTTGTTTGTCATTCCCGAAGGGAATCTGCTTCTGCTCTTGTCGTTGCTGTTGCCGTTGCTCTTGCTGTTGCTTCTAGGTACCCCAAGGCTTCAGCCTTGGGTTTCATAGTCGCGGAGAAGAATTGGGCTTTAGCCCCTGGGGTATGCCTTCTCTAAGCTCTACACTCTAATCTCTATTTCCTTATGCATTCAGACGTATCTCAATTCGACCTCACCGCCCCCCACACACTCGACGCGGCACTGCGCCTCCTGGCCGAAGGTGGCCACGCCCCCATCGCCGGCGGCACCGAGCTCATGGTCGCACTCGGCGCAGGCCGCCTCACCCCAAAATCCCTCATCTCCATCCAGCACCTCCGCGAGCTCCGCTTCATCCGTGCCGACGACAACGCCATCCACATCGGCTCCGGCACCACCTTCACCGACATCCGCCGCAACCCCGACATCGCCCGCGACCTCCCGCTCCTCATCCAGTCCGCCTCCTGGACAGGCTCCATCGCCAACCAGAACCGCGCCACCCTCGGCGGCAACATCTGCAACGCCTCCCCCGCAGCCGACACCCCACCCGCGCTCCTCGCCTACAACGCCACCGTCACCCTCATCTCCTCAACAGGCACCCGCACCATCCCCTACACCGACTTCCACCTCGGCTACAAACGTACTGCCCTCCAACCCAACGAGCTCCTCCACACCATCACCATCCCCCGCGCCTTCGCCGGCTACCGTCACTACATCCGCAAAGTCGGCACCCGCAACGCGCAAGCCATCTCCAAGATCGCCCTCGCCGCCGTCGCAAAACTCAACAACAACACCATCACGGACATCCGCCTCGGCGCCGCCAGCCTCACCGACCGCCCCACCCGCTGCACCGCCACCGAGCGCGCCCTCCTCAACCAACCCATCAACGAAGCCACCATCAAGTCAGCCCGCGCCGCGCTCGCCTCCGAAACCCACACCATCGACGACATCCGCTCCACCGCCCGCTACCGCGCCACCGTAGCCGGCAACCTCCTCGAAGAGTTCCTCCGCTCCCTCGTTCGTTAAATCGCCTCTCGTCTCCTGCAAAAAACACCGTCATCTCGACCGAAGCCAAACAGTTTCATCGTTTGGCGTAGCGGAGAGACCCCTGTATTTTGCTCGCACCCGCACAGCAACCGCTTGGAAGCCACGCTGTTCCAAATCCTGTACCCTTCTCATCATGGCCCGACCCAAAAGCCCGGAGAAGCGCGAAGCCATCCTCGCCGCCGCCGCCCAAGAGATCGCCGAGTCCGGTCTCAGCGTCGCCACCGCGCGCATCGCCCGCCGCGCCAACATCGCCGAAGGCACACTCTTCACCTACTTCGCCACCAAGGACGAGCTCCTCAACGCCCTCTATCTCGAGCTCAAGCGCGAAACCTACGAGCACGTCCAACAAGGCTTCCCCGTCAAAGACAGCCTCGAACAGCGCACCCGCCACGTCTGGTCCAGCTACATCGCCTGGGTGCTGGGCTCCCCGGCCAAGCGCAGAGCCATGGCCCAGCTCAACGTCTCCGACCTCATCACCGCCTCCACTCGCGCCCAGGCAGCCGCCGGTCGGGACGAAGTAGAACGCATGCTCTCCGAGCTCAACCACCGCACCACTCTTCGCAACCTCCCCAAAGGCTTCGCCGCCGTCCTCATGCTCTCCATGCAGGAAGCCATCCTCGAGTTCGTCTCCAAAGCCCCCTCCACCGCGAAGAAGAAACAACTCATCGAGTCCGGATTCACCACCTTCTGGCGCGCCATCTCCTGACGAACAGAGCAAGCCGTCCTCAAGACTGCACCATCACAGTCTCACCGCGATGTGCAACAGAAAGACCTGCAGTTAGAACCACCCCCAGACTTGTCATCTCGACCGAAGTCCGCGCTTTTGCGGACGCAGCGGAGAGACCTGCAGTTAGAACCACCACGGACGTGTCATCTCGACCGGAGTCCACGCTTTTTGTGGACGCAGCGGAGAGACCTGCGTTTGCCCCTGCCGTTGCCTATTCTTCCATTGCGACCTCTGCGCGCTCCTCATCGCGCCCTCTGCTTGAAAGCCTTTACCGCAGCAAGCGCCACAGGCGCGAGCGTACCACTTCCTACTCCCTACAAAAAATAAATGAGCAACTACTCACTCACTAAACCATCTCATCCCTCAGAAGGAGAAACCCCATGCCCAAAACCTGGCTCATCACCGGCGCCGGCAACGGCCTCGGCCGCGACATCGCCGAAGCGGCCCTGGCCGCCGGCGACAACGTCGTAGCCGCAGCCCGCCGCACCGAACAGCTAGCCCCGCTCGTCCAGCAGTACGGCGAGCGCATTCACCCCGTCACCCTCGACGTCCGCGACGCAGCCGCAGCGACCGCAGCCGTGCAGTCCGCCGTCGACACCTACGGCCGCATCGACGTCCTCGTCAACAACGCCGGCTACGGCCAGTTCGCCCCCTTCGAGCAGATGTCCCCCGAGGACTTCAAGGCCATCGTCGACACCTGTTTCTACGGCGTCGTCTTCACCACCCGCGCTGCTGTTCCCGTCATGCGCAAGCAGCGCAGCGGCCACATCATCCAGATCTCATCCATCGGCGGCCGCATCGCCATGCCCGGCAACGCGCCGTACCACGCAGCCAAGTGGGCCGTCGGCGGCTTCAGCGACTCCCTCGCCACCGAGGTCGCCGCCTTCGGCGTCAAGGTCACCACGGTCGAACCTGGCGGCATCCGCACCAACTGGGCCAACCGCGCCGTAGAAAAGCCCATCGACCTCCTGCCCGACTACCAGCCCTCCGTCGGCGCCGTCTTCGAACTCATCCAGAAGCTCGACGGACGCTTCGAAGGCGACCCAAAGAAGATCGCAGCCGTCATCCTCGACTTGGCCAACCGCGACGATGCACCTCTCCGGCTCATTCTCGGCATCGACGCCGAGCAGCGCGTCCAGCAAACCGAAGCCTCCCGCGCCGCCGAGGCCCAGCAGTGGCAACAGGTCACCCACTCCACCGTCTTCCCCGACGCAGCCCCCATCGCTGAGCTCATGGACTTCAAGCATTAACCGATCACCCACTCATGACAGCGTGACCGTCATGGGTGGGCTCGCCTCCCCCTCTTGACACGCCCGATACAATAGAACCAGCAGTAAAGGAAGCGCGCGGCCACCCGCTGGCTCCTTCACGCCCGGCCAAGGCCGCTCCACACGCTCCTCGACAACCTGCAGGTTACTTGCCCAACACCAAAGGGGATACAACGCTAACCCCAATCCGCTGCGGATCATAGCCCCAAACCGGGGGGAGGATGCTAACCCTCCGCCAGCCGCCGCGCCTCTTCGACATCCGCCTCGGTGTCCACATCCAGCGCCAGCGCCTCGTCCTCCACAAACGCCGCCTCGCGCAGCATCTCCCGAGCCCCCGCATCGCCGGTCAGCCCCAGCAACGCCTCAAACGCCGACGCCGGAAAGTACGTCGGCACGCCCGTCCGCCCTGCATATCGCGACCCCGTCACCCGCTCCGGCACCGCCACCAGCACCCGCAGATGCTCCACCCGCACCCCCGGCTGGTCGCAGGCCATTACCACCACCCCGGAGACCTGCACCATCCGGGCCGCCGCAACTCCGCGTCGAATCGAAGCCGCCATCCCCTCAGATGCCTCTTCATTCACAACAATCAGGCACCCGCGCTCCTGCAACGCCTCAAGAAACTCAGCCTCCGGCCCTACCACCACAACCACCGGAGACAACCCGGCCTCCATCGCCACCCGCACCGCCCGCTCCACCAGCATCTCGCCGTTCAGCACAACGGTCTGTTTCGGCCGGCCCAGCCGCCGCGAAAATCCGGCAGCCAGCACCACGGCAGCCACTCCGCTCACAGCGCGCACTGCGCCTCAAGGTACCGGGAAGCGCCACCCTTGGCGATCTGCTCCGCAATCATCTCCGGCGTCATCCTCTGCGAGTGGCCCAGCTTGCCCTGGCAACACGCCTGGATCTCCGCGATGGTCGCCAGCGCGATCGCCTCCGCACCATCGCCGCCCAGGTCCAGCCCCACCGGCGCAAACACGTGCTCGCACACGTGCGATATATCCAGCCCCAGCAACGCAGCGGCCTCACTCAGCAGCAGCGCGCTTCGGTGCCGTGCTCCCAGCAACCCAAGATACCGAGGGCGCCGTGGCAGGACCGCCGTCAGCCAGTCGCGGTCCTGCTCGTAGCTATGTGTCATCAACACCACGGCATCTCGCTCGCCAACTTCGACCCCTTCGAGACTAGTGGCAGCCACAACGCGCTCCGCCTCAGGAAACCGCTCTGCCCGTGCCCACTGTGCGCGGCCATCCAGCACCGTAACGCTCCAGCCCAGCTGCGCAGAAAAACTCACCATCGGCTGAGCATCATTCCCAGCCCCGCACAGCAACAACCGCTGCGGCGGCTCCAGCACCTCATGGAACACTGCCTCCGTCGGCGCATCTGCATCGTCAGCTTCTCCGAATACGAGACACCCCTCCGCATCGCGCACCACGCGCCGCAACGGCAGCCCAGCCTGCGGCAGCACGGTCACCACCTCACAAGCCTCCCCGCGCAGGCTCGCCTCCATCGCCTCCATCAACGCGTCAAACTCCGGCGTATCGGTCGGCTCCAGCAGCAGGTACAGCGTCCCGCCGCAGCCCAAACCGTAAGGCATCTCCTCAGTATCGTCGAACAGCGTGGAGAACCGCTCCACCACCGCACCCGACCGCACCTTCCACGCCGCCCGCCGCAGCACCTCGGCCTCCAGGCACCCGCCAGAGATACCGCCGACATACTCGCTGTCAGCGCATACCAGCATCCGTGCACCTGCTTGCCGGTAGCTCGACCCTTCCACCTGCACCAGAGTCACCAGAGCTCGCGCACCGCCCTGCCGCCACCGTTCCAATAACTTGCGTCGCTCCTGCATGGCACCTCCAGACGGGCCGTACCACGGCATCCCTCACACCACAAGGTTACCGCTGTTACCGGTTAATAGAGAAACGAGTACCCCGTCACCCCGCCGCAACCGACAGACGCTGCGACAAGAAGCCTGTGGCCAAGGCACCTGCAAAGACTGCGGTGCCCGTAGCCCACTAACCTGATTCACCTGCCGCTACGAGCGGTCTGCGAGGAAGCACCATCTCACTCGCAGACCGCCCGTAACTCGTTTGCACGAAACCCACGTTCCACACGGACGCACTCGGCAACTTCTGGTAAACTAAGTCTCGTTGGTCAGTGGATCGTACGGCTCAAGCAACTTCCCGGAGCCAGAAGTTTCCCTTACAAAAGGCCGGCACCACAACCTGTACCATCATCCGATGGCACAAAGGTTCGGGGCGTAGCGCAGTCTGGTAGCGCACCTGCTTCGGGAGCAGGGGGTCGGAGGTTCGAATCCTCTCGCCCCGACCATCTCTAGAATCAATAAGTTAAAAGAACGTCCCCACGTCGGGAGTTGCAAGCGGGTAGTCAGTTCCCAACAAATTTTGGTGTGAAACGCCGCTCAGAATATGGGTGGCGTTTTCTGCATGTCGTTACGCCGACGCATCATGCCCTACCGAATTCCTTATCGGGTGTAGCACCCGGCGTTCCTTGATAGCGGCCAGCTTCTCCTGCACCGCTTCTTTCTCGGCATCACTCCGGGCCTTTCTGCTTTGCGAGTCACCCTGCGGTTTTAGAAGGTGAACTTGACGGCAGCCTGCAGAACGCGCGGGCCACCGACACCATTGACGTTGCCGACGCCGCTGCCCAGTGTACCGGTGATCTCTCCGAATGTTCCGGAGCCGACCGTCGTACCTGGCTGACCGAAGGCCGGCGTGTTGGTTGCATTAAAGGCATCGAAGCGCGCTTCCATATTGATGCGGTCTCCGTGCAGCGGGAAGACCTTGAACAGAGACAGGTTGTCGTTGAAGTAGGCTGGCCCACGGAACTGGTTGCGTCCCGTATTGCCCTGGATGCCAATTGTGGGCGCGCTGAACGACGATGCGTTGAACCACTGCGGATAAGTCGACGTGTTTCCGCCTGTTACTTTATGCGTAACTTGATAGGCGCCGCTTAGATTCGCCGTCGTCGTGGTACCCGGAGTGACCGTCGATGCGCTGACCGTGAACGGCAATCCGGACACAGCCGAAACGATCGCCGAAATGCGCCATCCGCCCAGCGTATAAGCACCAACGCCCGAATTGAAGTACTGATGCCCCTTGCCAGCAGGCAGTTCATAGGTAACGGTCTGCTCGAAGTTATTGGTGCGGTCGAAGTCCAGCGCGCTATAGTTGCGCCGTGGCGGGCCGCTCCAGAACATCACATTGCCGTCCTGCGCACCGGTCTGATATCCCTGCGCCTTGCTCCATGTGTAAGCCGATGTGAAAGCCACACCATGAGAGAGCCGGTGGCTCAGCTGCACCTGCAGCGACTGAAAGTTACTGGAATAACCGAGGAAATACTCCGTCACCGAAGCCGTCTTGCCAAAGGCCAGCCTCAACGGGTCAGAAGCTCCGCTCTGGCCATACACCGTAGGCTGATTGATGTTTTGTGCCACATCGATGCGCGTGCCATGGTTGGCTACATAGGCGATCTGCAAAGCAGTATCGAAGCCGATTTCCTGCTGCAGTGCAACATTCCATGAGTCTACATAAGCGTTCTTGAAATTCAGCGGGATGTACAGATTTCCAAGGCCAATAGTGCCGTTCGCGGCACTCTCTGTCAACGTCCCTGTTGAGCTGAACGTTGACGTTGGCGTAACCGGAATGCCGGTGGCCAGGTTGACCACACCGCCTACCGGATTCAGCGCAGCACCATACGTTGGCGTGTTGGTGTAGTTCGTGCTCGTCTTGATCGGATAGTTGTAGGCGTAACTGTTGTCCACGAACGGCACATAGCTGATACCGAAACCTGCGCGGATAACTGTCTTGTCAGTCACGCGATAGGCCACTCCCAGACGCGGGGCGATGTTCTTGTAGTCCGTCTGCATGCCAAGGTTAGAAGGATTGCCGTCGAGGCCTGCGAGGACAAGCTGATTGTTCGCCGGGTTGTAATTCACAAAACCACCCGGCTTGCGCGGGGTCGCAGGTGGGTATAGCTCGTAGCGGACGCCGAGGTCGACCGTCAACTTTGGCGTGGCCTGCCACTTGTCCGCGACGAAGAAGAACAGCCATGTCTGACGGAAGGCCGGGAAGATACTGTTAGTGTCCTGACCTACCGAATACGGCACATTGAACAACACGCTCGCGATATCGTTCGCAGTACCGGTAACAGCACCGTTATAAGCGCTCGCACCCGGTGCCGAAGTCTGGTTCTCCTGGAAATAGAAAGAACCTGCGGGTGTATTGATGTTGCCCTGGAACAGGTCGTCACGGATGCGACGGATGTCGAAACCGGCCTTCAGCGCGTGATTGCCGAGAATACGCGTCCAGTTGTTCGCAACGTCGATGTTCGACTCGGCGCGAAGCCACGGCAGTGCTACCGAATACCCAATCAGCGGATTGCCCACGCCCTCGCCGTTGCCGGCCAGGTTGAACACCTGGAATGCCACCTGTCCGCTGGTCGTCGGAGAGTTGTTTGTACCGTTTGGTCCATTTCCAGGAATACCGAGCGTCTTCGCATCGCTGCTCCCATAATCGGTCTGCGTGGCGGAGTTCCGGTAGTGAGACACACCAAACCGCACCTCCGTAAACAGTTTGGGCGAAAAGATGTGATCGTAGTTTGCGCCCGTGTTATACGCGTTAGCGATACCGGTCGCTTCGAATCCGCCGCCGGCGGGGCCGCCCAGGAACGCACCGAACAGTGGCGCCTGATATGTGTTCGTCAACTGGTGACTGAACCGCCCGCTCAGGTGGTCCTTGGAGGTAATCGTGTAGTCGGACTTGATGTCGTATGTATAAAAGTCTTTGCTGAAAGGAAGGTTCTGCGAGAAATTGTTGGCGCTGGTGGAACCGGAGATGTACGTCGCAGATGCAAGGTTGGTCTTCGGGTTGCGGGCAAGTGCATCCAGGTCCTGCAGCACCGTCAGCGAAGTCTGGCTGATGCCCGGGTTCGTCAGTGGAATCACATCTCCTGCAAACGGCACGCGGCCGGTACCGCAGGCATTGTTTGCCGCCGAACCAATGCAATCTGCTGTGTCTCCGGTGTTCGGATCGTAGACCTGGCCCTTGTATCCGGCAAGGCTCAAGCTGTTGTTCACCACGTTGTAGTACGGAATGGTCGTGTTCGTCGTCGCCGACTCGTGATCGGACGAGCGAACGAAGTCGCCGAAGAAGAACAGCTTGTCCTTGATGATCGGGCCGCCAACCGAGCCGCCCGTGTAGTTATACACCAGTCGCCCGTTCGGGCCTTTCGCGAAGTAGTTTCGCGCGTTGACGCCGTTGTTCTCCATGTTCTGAAACACGGAGCCGTGGAACTGGTTTGTGCCCGACTTCAGCGTGACGTTGATGACCGTGCCCACCGCGCGGCCGAACTCGGCTTCGAAGTTGTTCGTCGTGATGTCTACATTGCCGATCGCCGACGCCGGCGGCACCATCATCACATGGATACCCGTGCGCTCATCGTCGTCTATGCCCTCAATCTGATACAGGTTCACATACGACGACTGTCCGTTCGCATTCGTCGAAAGATCGTTCTGTGAGTTGAAGAACTGCGAGTTGTTGAACACCACAGGCGCCATGCCCGGCACGGTCGTCAGTAGCGATTGAAAGTTGTTGCCGCTCGACAGCGGCAGGCTCTCAATCTGCTTTTGCTCGATGTTCGTTGAAATGTCTGCGCGGTCGGTCTGCAGTTGCGGCGGAGCGGTTGTTACCGTCACCTCTTCCGTCACACTGCCCGTCGTCAGGGTCACATCCACGCGCGATGTGGTGTTGGTCAACAGTTCGATGTTCTGGCGGGTCTCCTTCTTGAAACCCTGCGCCGAGACCGTCACGGCATAGGTGCCCGCGGGCAGGTCGGGTTCGGTGTAGTTGCCGCTGGCATTAGTCACCGATGTATGCACGGTTCCCTGCCCTGTCAGGGTGATCGTCACCTGGGCGTTCTCGACGCTGGCACCGGTAGGGTCGGTTACAGTTCCAAGAATGGTACCGTTTACAGCCTGCCCACAGAGTATGCCAGGAGTAACGCTGAGGAGGAAGATTGCAGCGATTAAGCCATGTTGACGCAAGTGCATGGAACCTCCGAGGATGAGTCGCTGAAGTCCGATTTCTCTGCGTGCTGCAAAATCGGTGGTTTCAAAGCACACGCATCCTACTCGCGTTCTGGCGTTCTTGCATAGACTTGATATCGACTTGAAACAAATTATTTTTATGGAGGACTTTTAGAGACACGGCTATACACAGAACGACAACAGACCTTCAAGGTTATTCATGAGGCGATATCGCCGCCCTGAAATGCCTCTGTCTGTTGACGTTATCAGCGGCCATATTCTCTTAAAAACCGGGGACAGAAAGAGGCGGAGAGATGTCGCGGTAGCCGTCATCGTCGCAGTTTGGCCTGCCATGGCTGTGGTCGGACTCATGCTCAGCGCCGTCGCGCCAGATGCCGACGAGAGGGTGAGCGCACCATTGATGAGTCGGTAGGAAGCTTGCGGAGTCCGAAGAGTTCTCATCGCAGGGCCTGCAGACGAGAGTGTGGTCACCGTGCAGGCGCGCAAGCGCTCGTGCCTCGAGGCGCACCGAGAGTGAGCAGCACAGCCTGCGGTCCGCAATGGTCTACAGAGACCCTCGATGCCACAGACTGTAACCGTGATGTGCAACGTAGTTAGAACTGAATCTTGCCGGAGAACTGCATGATCCGCTGGCTGTTCGCTGTTCCTGTGATGACGCCAAGTCCGCTGGTCATCGCCGTATTGGTGGGGGTGGTGGTTGCGGCGCCTGGAGTTCCCAGCACTGGATGGTTCAACACGTTGAACGCATCCGCGCGCAGGGACACCCGTAGCGACTCCCATATCGGAAAGTCTCTGAACACCGAGACGTCCTCCTGATAGTACGTGGGGTCCATAAGCATGTTGCGTCCCGAGTTGCCGAGCGTGCCGGACAGTGGCGTAGAAAAGGCAGAGGTATTGAACCAGTGGAAGCGGTTGCGGCCACCGAGAGGAACCGTGGACGCGCCGTTGTAGTTCGCCCGCTCATAGGTACCACCATTGCCTGTGTTTCCAATATCTCCGGAGGAGGTAATGGTGAAGGCCTGTCCCGAGCGCAGGATGAAGATCGAGCTCACCTCCCAGTTGCCGAGGATATAGTCGCCAATCTTGTTGCCGGTGCTGAAGCTCTTCCCTTTGCCGACAGGAACCGCATACGTCGCCGCCAGCGTGAGAAGGTGAGGGATGTTGTATCCCGATGGACCCCGGCTGCCGCGCACGTTGTAAGGATCTTCCGTCACGCCTCCTTCGACACCGAAGAACCCGTCATCGCCTTCATCGATCGATCGGCTGAAGGTATAGGCCGCGTGATACGTCAAACCCTTTGAGCTGGTGCGGGCGAGAGATGCCTGCAGCGCGTTATAGGTGGCGTTGCCACCGGGCCGGTCCCACTTGTCGGGCTGCATATAGGGGAACGGTTGTCCCGTTGCATTCGCCCCGGACCACACGCCGGTTGTCTGATTAATATCTTTCGCCAGCCTTGTAGCAAAAGATGTAGTGGAGAGAGCACCTGTGTTGTAATAGCCGCCGATATCCAGCCGGTGTGTCTCGGCACCGACATAGTTCAAACTAAATACGGTGTTTCGGTCCATCTGCTGCTCAATGCCGAGGTTCCACTGCTCCGAATAGGGGTTTTTGACGAGCGGGTCCACGAAGTAATTGACGTTGCTTGTAAACGGCGAGGCAGCAGGCTGAAGACCGGCCAGCGACGTCCCCACAGCGAAGGGGTTCTGCCCGGTGACATAGAGTGCAGACCCTGGCGTATTGAGGCTGCTGACACCCAACGTGCCAACGTCTGGCCACGATCCCTGGAAGTTCTGCGGCAACTGGATCGAAGCTGCCCAGTTGTCGAAGAATATGCCGAAGCTGCCACGAATGGCGAGCGTGTTATTGACGCTGTACGCCAGGCCAAACCGTGGCCCGATGTTCAGCTTCGAGCCATGCAGAATCTTCTGGTTGAGTGCGACCTCCACATTTGCAGGCAGGGTTGCAGAAGGCAGACACGGCGCGCGACCACGCACAGCGCAGGTCGGCGGCGCCACCTGCAGAATGTACTTCCCTGTGTTGAAGTCAAAGTCACCCGTCTCGATGCTGCCCTGGTTGCCGATCGAAGCGTCGGTGCCATACTGCGGGATCACCGTGCGATCGTAGCGGATGCCCATGTTGAGCGTCAGCTTGGGCAACGCGTGCCATGTGTCCTGCACGTAGATATTGCCGATACCGCCAGGGCGCTCCGTCAGAAGGACGTTTCTCTTCGTCGCCGATGTCGGCTCGTCAAGCAGAAAGCTGGCGAGGCCAACTCCTGTCTGCTTCGCAACTGTGGCTGTCGTGGCGCCTGGGCCTGCACCTGGCTGCGGGACTGCTGTGTTCCCGGCCGTCACCGTAAAGTCCGATGTCGCAGACCCATTGAAGCTGGACGTGTCGTTACGAATAGTTTCCCCGTAGTTGATCTCCTCCCAGCCCCCGCCGGCCTGGATCACATGCCGCCCAATCGTCTTGCTGATGGAGCCGAGCCACTCATGAGTGTTGGCCTCGTTGGCTGCGGGGCTACTGTTCTCACCTGCCCCAAATCCATTCTGACCGCCGCTGACAGAGAGGTCCGGCATCAGGGTGATGCCACCGATAAAGTTCTGAGCCAGAGACGGGTCCGGCATATAGGCATTGTAGGCAGCGGGGTTATCGAACAACGCATACGAGTTATAGGAGACGTGCGTCCTGCCATATTGCACCTGCATGGTGAGGCTTGGATTGAACACATGCAACCAGCTGACTCCATACTGCTGCGCCGGGAGCTGACTGTAGGAAAACAGGTGCGGGAAGCTTGAGCCTGTCGTCTTTTCCTGCCAGTTGTTATAGCGCGCAAAGATGAAGTCCTTTGTGCCGATGTGCTGGTCGAGACGGATCATCCAGTTATACGTGTTGTAGATCGTAGGGGTCGTGACCTCTTCGTTCTCCGCCGTGAAAGCATAGCCCGGGATGGTAGTCGGCGCCGGGAAGAGAGCGTTGATATAGGCAACCGCGCGTGGGTCGAGTTCTGAGGCGGGAATCTGATTACCCACATAACCCGGACGGTTCGAGTTTGCGTTGTTATTGCCGGTGGGATCGTACAGCTGGCAGGACGCGGTTACGACGGTCGTCGCGCCGCTGGAACAGCCGGCGATGCCAGTCGTTGCGGAACTGAAGTCGGCGTAAGGAAGATTGATTCCGCTACCCCAGGAGGACTCAGCCATCTGAGCAGCAGTGGGAATGAGCAGAACCGACGCTGCGTTTTGCGTCTTGCGGTAGCCCTCGTACGCGATCTCGAAGAAGGTCTTGTCGTGACCATTGTAGAGATGGGGCACGACAACAGGACCGCCAACCTGAACACCGAACTGATTCTGGCGGTAGATGCTCGGCGTGGTCGGAGGCACCCAGGGGATCGCATCGAATGCGTTGTTGCGGATGAACTCCCACAAGCTGCCGTGCAAAGAGTTGGTACCGGCCTTGGTCGCTAGATTGACAACACCTCCCGTGACACCGCCATACTCAGCGGAATCGTGCGCGCTCACCTTGAACTCAAGGATCGTGTCGATGATCGGCGGAATGGCATAAGTGTTGTACCAGTTGTTCGTGTCGTTCAGGCCATCCAGCGTATAGAACGTCGAGCGGCTGGTCTGGCCGTTGAGTGAAGGAGCAATGTAAGCATCGCCGTTGTTGTTCGCAGTGTTGCTGCCACTGCTGTTCTGCCCTACGCTGATCGGCGTGGCGCCAGGCGTCAGTTCCAGCAGCTGTGTGAAGTTGCGCCCATTCAAAGGAAGGTCATTCACCTCCTTGGTCCCAATCACCGTGCCGAGCTGCGATGTCGTCGATTCAATCTGCGCACCCACGGCCTCAACCGTAACGCTGACGTTGACATCGCCGGTCTTCAGGACCGCATTGATGTTCACCGTCTGATCGACCGCCACATCGAAGGCGGCAATCTTCTGTGTCTGAAAGGACGGCGCCGTCACACTCAATGTGTACTTCGCCGGCGGGACCCCCACAAAGTTGTAGTCGCCAGTATTGTTTGACACGGTAGCGCGCGCGACGTTCGTCTCTACATTCGTCAACGTCACCTTCGCGCCCGGAACCTTCGCGCCCGTTGAGTCTGCAACAGCGCCCGTAACGGCTGCGGTGGAGTTCTGAGCGTGACCACTCACTGGAAGAAGTGCCCAACAGGCCAGGAACAGGCCACAGATGAGCGCTAGCTTCTGTAGGCGAATGGTGCTAAGGATCGGCATTGCGAAAACCCCGTACGACGAGAAATGTATGGAAATACCAACGTGGCGCATCCTACAAAGCTCGATTTACAACTGTCAACATTTTTTTTACTAATCGTGAATGTCTTTCACCTGAAAAATATTGCCAAGCAGCCTTGAGCGCAATTCAGCACACCTCAAAGCCGTCCAACAAAAGAAGAACGCCATTTCGCGGTTAGCACATATGTCCCGGAGCACATGCTGAGATAGGCAGCTCCGATATGTCATGTCCGGCGGCCGGTTCGGGTCAGATTCCCCGATGCCATAGCAACGCGCGAAATCCGCGAGTTGGAACACGTTTGACTGGCCGTGCTCTCGATCAATGATATTTCACATAAAGAATCTATTTTTTATTGATGATCGTATAGCCAATGCCGTAAAGTGGTGGCCTCTGCCCTTCCGGAGCTCACACCTATGAAGATGCCAATCGACCTCGCTGTCCGCCGTTCATCCCATCAACGTCTGCGTTTTTACCGGCTGGCTATCTGGTTCTTGCTGCCTGTTGCGACGCTCTGCGCCCAAACGGTATATGTCTCCCCACGCGGCAAGGACACCGGCGTGGGGACGGCCTCTGCGCCGTTCCGCTCCGTTCAGCACGCGGTTCAAGTGGCACGCAGCCGGCACGAGCACACGGTCAAGTTGCAGGGCGGGCTCTATCGACTGGCCTCGCCGCTCGTGCTCACCGCCGCCGACTCAGGCCTGACTCTTCAGGCCGAGACGACACAACCGGCGACGTTCAGTGGCGGCTTTAAAATTTCAGGCTGGAAGCTGCAGGACGCGAAGCGATCACTGTGGTCGGCCCCACTTCCCAATGGCGTCTCATCGCCAAGACAGATTTACGTGAACGGGGTCCGAGCAACCCGTACGCGAGGACTCGCTCCTGTCTCTCTCACCATGAACGCCGAGGGCTACACCGCCGACAGCGATCTTCTCGCGCACTGGCGGCATCCTGACGAACTGGAGTTCGTCTACACCGGCGGCAACGGCATCTGGGGAGTGCCTTCCGTCGGCCTTGGCTCATGGACAGAGCCGCGCTGCCCAGTCGCTGCGATCCACGGCACCACAATCCTGATGGCCGAGCCCTGTTGGAAGAACTCAACCGAACGCGTGATGCTGCCGAACGGCAAGCGCTCCGCCAACCTTGTCGGCCCTAGCAGCATCGGCAAACAGCCGTCATACATTGAGAACGCCTACGAACTGCTCGGCAGGCCAGGCGAGTTCTATGTCGACACTGCTGCGAAGACGATCTTCTACACACCCCGCAAGGGCGAAGACCTGCGCAGTGCCGATGTGGAAGCTCCCGTGCTCGAATCCCTGCTGGTGCTGGACGGCACGAAAGACGCACCTGTGCACGACATCACAATCTCCGGCGTGACCTTCGCCTATGCGGCATGGCATGAGCCAAGCACCGCGGAAGGGTTCTCAGAGATCCAGGCAAACTACCGCGTCACAGGTGCGGACGGCGCAACAAAGCAGGCGCTCTGCACACTCGTCCCGGGCGGCACCTGCCCGTTTGCCGCATGGACGCAGGAGCCCGGCAACGTCTCTGCAAAGTATGCCGACACAGTGACCTTCAAGCGAGATACCTTCACACACCTCGGGGCAACTGGCCTCGCACTGACAGGTGGCGCTCATCACAATCTGATCGAAGGTTGCATCTTCACCGACATCTCCGGCAACGGCCTTGAACTCGCAGGCGTGGACACTCCCATGGCCTCTGATGAATCCTTCGCCATCGGCAATCGCATCGAGAACAATCTCTTTCGCAACGTAGGCGCGGAGTTCAGCGGCGGTATCCCCATCGTCGTCGGCTACGCGCGCTTCACGCACATCGCGCACAATCAAATCGACCACGTGCCCTACGCCGGCATCTCGATCGGCTGGGGCGGTTGGCCCGATAAGATCGCGCTGCCCGGCGTCGCGAACCGTTCCACCGGCAACGTGATCGAGAAGAACCATATCTCGCACTTCATGCTGGACCTCTCCGATGGCGGGGGCATCTATACGCAGGGCCGCACCGGCGTCACGCTCGCCGATGGCGAACGCGTGGACGGCAACGTCGTCATCGATCAGTTCAGCAGCGGCCACGCCCTGTACACCGACAACGGCTCCGCGATGATCACCGTCAGCAACAACGTGACGTTCAATACCAACCACGACAACTGGGGCTCACGCCACAAGGACTACTACGACGGCGGCACGGGCGACGAGAACAATCCGTTAGCCATTGAAAACAACTGGTGGCAACAGGGCGACCCGGACTCCTCCGCAAAACAGGTGACCGAGTCAGGCAACCATCTGATCACGGCGCTCGATCAAGCCCCCCAAGAACTGCTGGAGAGCGCCGGACTTCAGGCGGGCTTCCGCAATCTCGCCACACCAACACCCCACGGCGTCGCGCCCTTTGCTCCAACCGCTGTCGGCGCCTTCCAGACGCCCGACTTCGCTTACGTCACATGGCGTCCTCCGGTCTTCGAAGGCGGGTCTCCCGTCACAGAGTACGTCGTGCGCTCGGATGATGGCCTTGTGACGAAGTTGTCAGCCGCCGAGTTCGATCGTCTGTCCTATGCACGCCTGCCGATTACCTCATCGAAGCTCCGCACGTTTACTGTGAGCGCCGTCAACGCGCACGGCGAAAGCCCAGCCTCGCTGCCATCGTTGCCAGTCGTGCCGGAGAGCACAAAGCCTGCTCTTCCAGGCGCGCCTCAGTCGGTATCAGTGCATGTGCAAGGCACACGTGCCAGCATCCACTTCGGTGGCCCCAAAGAAAACGGCGAGCATGTGCTCGCATATGCCATCACGATTGATCCCGGCGGACGAAAGCAGATCTTCACAGGGCGCCGCATAATTACGCTCGAAGGCAGGCATGTAACATTCGTATCGCTAGGCGGACTCGATCCTGCGAAGACCTATCGTTTCGGCGTTGCGGCCCTCGGCCCTTCCGGCGAAGGCCAAATAACCTGGAGCACTCCGTCGACACCTAAGCAACCTTAATCTCTGGGATCTGCTCGGTGACCTCCGAAAGCGCGATGGAGTCGCATCATGTGACCGGCACCACCGCGGAACCGCTTCAATGCGTGTAAAGTAGAGCCGATGGTCACGCTGCTCCGCACTCTCTTCAACGACAAATCAGACAACACACGGGCCAGGGTGATCGCCATCTACGCCATCCTCTTCGCGTTCAATGTCGGCGCATGGATGTGGGCGTTGATCGCCTTCCGTCACTATCCCGTGCTGCTTGGCACCGCGCTGCTTGCCTACAGCTTCGGTCTGCGCCACGCCGTCGACGCCGACCACATCGCCGCCATCGACAACGTCACCCGCAAGCTGATGCAGGAGGACAAGCAACCCATCGGCGTTGGCTTCATGTTCTCACTCGGCCACTCGACCATCGTCGTCATCGGCTCCATCGCCATCGCGGCAACGGCACTCGCTCTGCAGCATCGCATCGAATCAGTGCGCACCATCGGCGGCGTCATCGGCACGCTCGTCTCCATGCTCTTCCTCTTCGGCATCGCCCTGGTCAACCTCACGGTGCTGCGTTCGGTCATCCGCACCTTCCAGCGTGTGCGCCGCGGCGAGCCTTATGTTGAAGAGGACCTCAACCTGCTACTCAACCAGCGCGGTTTTCTCTCGCGGCTCTTTCGCCCCATGTTCAACATGGTGCGCAGCAGTTGGCACATGTATCCGCTCGGCGTGCTCTTCGGCCTCGGCTTTGACACCGCCACCGAGATCGGCCTGCTCGGCATCTCCGCGTCCGAAGCCTCCAAGGGGCTCTCGCTCTGGTCCGTCCTCGTCTTCCCTGCCCTCTTCGCCGCGGGCATGTTGCTCATCGACACCACCGACAACATTCTGATGCTCGGCGCCTACGGCTGGGCCTTCGCCAAGCCCATCCGCAAGCTCTACTACAACATCACCATCACCTCGATCTCCGTTGCCGTCGCCTTCGTCGTTGGTGGCATCGAAGGCCTCGGTCTGCTCGCCTCTCAGTTCCATCTCAAGGGCTCCCTCTGGAGCGCCGCCAACAAACTCAGCGACCACTTCGGTCTGCTCGGCTACATCATCGTCGGCCTCTTCGCGCTGGCGTGGGCGCTCTCTATCTCGATCTACAAGTGGCGGCGTCTCGATAGCTTCGAGCTGCGCTACTAGACCGCCGCAGTCTCCGGCCCGTCGCTGGACCATTTCTTTTCCCGTACAAAAGATAGCGCCATAACCGGCGCAGGCCGCTCTGTGCCTCCGCTTCTGCTTCCTCGCTTTGACAGAGCGGGAAAAGGATAGCTATAACATTCTGGTCATATTCTTTCCCTACACAACTAATCCGCAAATGAGGGACCCGTGCAGAAACCGCTGAAGAATCTACTCACAGGCGCGCTGGCGCTGCTTGCTCCCCTCGCTCTACTGGCACAGAAGCCCGCCGACGGTGACGGAGCCTACAAGACCGGCCACTACCGCGACCTCTTCGCCGGGCGCGGCCACTCCGCCACTGCCAGCCACGCAAAGATCGAAGCCACCTTCCAGCAGCTCTTCCACGGCGATCCGCAGACCCAGTCCGTCTACTTCGAGTCCGGCCACAACGCCAATGGCCCACTCGCCTACATCACCGACTGGGCCAACAACGACGCCCGCACCGAGGGTATGAGCTACGGCATGATGATCGCCGTCGAGCTCAACAAAAAACATGAGTTCGACGCCCTCTGGAACTGGGCGCACACCTACATGCTCGTCACCGACCCGAAGAACCCCGCCGTCGGCTACTTCGCCTGGTCCATGAACACCGACGGCACACCGCGTTCCACCGGCCCCGCTCCCGACGGTGAAGAATACTTCACCATGGCGCTCTACTTCGCCGCGCACCGTTGGGGCAACGGCACCGGCATCTACAACTACCAGGCCGAGGCCGACCGCATCCTGCGCGGCATCCGCCATCATCCGGTGCTCACCGGCACCTCACCCTTCCGCATCCATCCCAGCGACCCGCCCTTCACCCCACCCGATCACCCCTGGCCCAGCCCCAACAACACACGCCTTGAGCAGCAAGCCGCAGCCCACGGCCAGAAGCCACAGCAGTTCCACTTCAGCAGCGCTCCGCACGCCGAAACCATCGGCCCCATGGTCGATGAAGCGCACACCATGATCCGCTTCGTCCCCAACACCAACAACCCGGACACCGACCCTTCCTACCATCTGCCTGCCTTCTACGAGCTCTGGGCGCGCTGGGGCCCGGTCGAAGACCGCGCCTTCTGGGCTCACGCAGCCGAGGTCAGCCGCCATCTCTTCGTTGCCGTCACCGGCCCGCAGACAGCGCTCACACCCGACCGCGTCCACTTCGATCTCTCGCCTTCACTCCAGCGCGACGGCCAGCCCGTACCCTTCAGCTACGACTCCTGGCGCAGCATCAGCAACTGGTCCGTCGACTACTCCTGGTGGCACAAGAGCGCTGACGAACCCACCCTCAGCGACCGCTACCAGAGCTTCCTCAAGTCGCAGGGCATCCACACCTTCGTCGATCGCTACACGCTGGCCGGCAAGCCACTCTCCACGCGCCACTCCACCGGCATGGTGTCAACCGCTGCTGTCGGCAGCCTCGCTGCAAACAACAGCGCAACCTCGCAGGCCTTCGTCGACGAGCTCTGGAACACCCCCATCCCCTCCGGCGAGCAGCGCTACTACGACGGCATGCTCTACCTCATGAGCCTCATGCACTGCAGCGGCGAGTTCCGCATCATCCCGCCCCGCAACTAAGCAAGGTCCAACGCGCGGCGGCTGCTCGAAAATCGCCCCGCGCGTGTCTTCGCTTCGGCATCACGCAGCCAAAGGTGTATATCTGAGAAGGCCACTCTGCGGCCTCCGTCGCCGCGCCTGGGACTCCACCTCGGAGGCGCCGCTTGACCCAGCTCGCACCCCAAACACTCTCCCACATCTGCGAGGCTTCATGGCAACAAGACTGACTGAGGGCGTGCTCACCAGCAACGTCCACCTCATCCGCTGGGTGGAGAAGATGGCCGATCTCTGCCAGCCCGACCGCGTGCACTGGATCGACGGCTCCGACGCTGAAAACGAGTGGCTCTGCCAGCAGCTCGTCGAAGCCGGCACCTTCACCAAACTTAATCAGAAGCTCTGGCCCGGCTGCTACTACGCACGCAGCTCTCCCAACGATGTCGCTCGCGTTGAAGACCGCACCTTCATCTGCTCGCTCAGCAAAGACAACGCCGGCCCCACCAACAACTGGGAAGACCCCTACGTCATGCGCCGCAAGCTGAAGGAGCTCTTCCGAGGCTCCATGCGTGGCCGCACCATGTATGTTCTGCCGTACTCCATGGGCCCCATCGGCTCGCCCATGTCGCAGATCGGCGTGCAGCTCACCGACTCCGCTTACGCCGTCGTCAACATGCGCATCATGGCGCGTGTCGGCAAACCTGTCTTCGAGCAGATCGACAAGAACACGCAGCGCGTCGTCCCCTGCCTGCACTCCGTCGGCGCGCCCCTCGCCCCCGGCGAGCAGGATGTCCCCTGGCCGCAGAACGACACCAAGTACATCGTCCACTTTCCCGAGACGCGCGAGATCTGGAGCTACGGCTCCGGCTACGGCGGCAACGCTCTACTCGGCAAGAAATGTTTCGCCCTGCGCATCGCCTCCAACATCGCACGCGACGAAGGCTGGATGGCCGAGCACATGCTCATCCTCGGCCTCGAATCTCCGCCCAACAAGGAGGGTCAGACCGAAAAGACCTACGTCGCCGCAGCCTTCCCCTCCGCCTGCGGCAAAACCAACTTCGCCATGATGGTCCCACCCGCGGGCTTCGAAGGCTGGAAGGTCCGCTGCGTCGGCGACGACATCGCCTGGATTCGCCCCGACGAAAACGGCCAGCTCCGAGCCATCAACCCCGAGGCCGGCTTCTTCGGCGTCGCGCCCGGCACCAGCGTCAAGACCAACCCCAACGCGATGGCCACGCTCGCGCGCAACACCATCTTCACCAACGTCGCGCTCACGCCCGAAGGCGGCGTCTGGTGGGAGGGCATGACCGACAAACCGCCCGCCGATTGTCTCGACTGGCGCGGTCAGCACTGGACCCCGGAGATCGCCAAACAAACCGGCCGCACCGCCGCGCACCCCAACGGCCGCTTCACCGCGCCCGCACAGCAGTGCCCCGTCTTCGACCACGAAGCATGGAACGCACCCATCGGCGTTCCCATCTCGGCGTTCCTCTTTGGTGGCCGCCGCGCTACCACCATGCCGCTGGTCTTTCAGGCGTTCAACTGGTCCAGCGGTGTCTACGTCGGCGCGACAATGGGCTCCGAAACCACAGCCGCCGCCACCGGTGAGACTGGCAAAGTCCGCCGCGACCCCATGGCCATGCTGCCCTTCTGCGGCTATCACATGGGCGACTACTTCCGGCACTGGCTCCGCATGCAGCGTCGCCTCAGCGCCACGCCGCGCGTCTTCCACGTCAACTGGTTCCGTCGCGACGCCGATGGCAACTTCCTCTGGCCCGGCTTCAGCGAGAACATGCGCGTCCTCAAGTGGATCGTCGACCGCATCCGTGGCCGCGCCCAGGGCAAAGAAACTCCCATCGGATGGACGCCTTACTACGAGGACATGAACTGGAACGGGCTCAACCTCCCGCCATCGAAGTTCGACGAGCTCCAGGCCGTCGACCGCGACGCCTGGCGCCGCGAGGTTATCGGCCACGAGGAGCTCTTCCTGCTCCTCCACGACCACCTTCCCGCAGAGATGATCTACGAGCGCGAGCTGCTGATCTGCAGACTGTAGCCCACCTCCCCGCTGAACACCTTTCGACACTCCTCAGCACACCCCTCAAAAGTGGTGTTTAGCGCCCCCTCGAAAGTATATATAGTTCGCATTCCATGCAATGATTTGCCAAAATGTAGGCGCTTACAAAGCATTCCGCCTGTGTATTGGAGCGGCAAAAGCGCGGGCGGCCGCCAGTCTCAGCTCATTCGTAAATCATGTAAACTACATATACCAATGGCTTTATAGATATCAAACGAACCGAGGACACAACCAGCCATGGGCACCCCGCCAAATGGCAATCGCTTGCCTATGTGATCTGGGGTTTTCTCTTTCACCCCAACGAAATCGGTATTTGTCCGGAGTGCGGATTTAAGTTGACAACGTTTGTCTCGTTGTACTCTTATGAGTTTCGCGACAAGACAATCGCTTAAATAATCGTTGTCTTTGCCATAGAGGACGGGACGGTCATGGCTGCACACCGTGTGCAGGTTCATGCTGCCCGGTAAAACCTGCGCGCGCACGTGTTTTGTGCCACTCCGCAGCCAATTTTTGGAGGCTTCACCCGTGAACTTCATTCGAATCGCATCAGAAATCCAGTCCCGAACTCTCAGGGCCACCCGGCTATGCGCGACAGCTTCGGCGCTTGCGCTGGCGGCATGCGTCACCGTGCCCTGCCTCGTTCTGGCGCCCTCAGCCCTGCACGCGCAGAACACAAACGCCACCATCCGCGGCCAGGTGCTCGACCCCACCGGAGCCCTCGTCCCCGACGCAACGGTCCTCATCGTCAACAAGGAGACGGGCGTAACCGTCTTCAATGGCAAGACCGACTCCGCCGGCACCTTCGTCGCGCCACAGGTCATCCCCGGCACCTACAAGGTCACCGTCTCCGCCACCGGCCTCAAGCAGTCGGTCGTCGACAACCTCGTCGCGACGGTCGCGCAGGTCGCCTCCATCAACGTCAACATGCAGCTCGGCGACACCACCGAGGTCGTCACCGTCGAGTCCCGCGGCGAACAGCTCGACAGCACCACCTCCGACGTCTCCACCCTCATCGCCCCCAGCGACGTTCAGAACCTCCCGCTCCAGCAGCGTGCCACCGAGAACCTGCTGACCTTCATCCCCGGCGTAACCCACGGTGGCGCGGGCGATCAGCCCTCGACCTCGCAGCTCTCCATCAACGGCAGCCGCACGCTAAACACGGAAGTCCTTCTCAACGGCGTCTCCACCATCGTGGCCTCCACGGGCACCCCGGGCACACTGCCGTCGCCAGATGGCGTCGACTCCTTCCGCGTCCTCACCACCAATGCCCCCGCCGAGTACGGCCGCACCTCTGGCGCCGTCATCTCGGTCAACACCATCTCCGGCACCAACACCTACCACGGCAACCTGTACTTCCTGTTGCGCAACGAAGCGTTCGACGCCAACCAGTACTTCCATAAGGACACGATCAACACGACCACCGGTGCAGTTACGCCACGCAATCGTGACCGTTTCTTCCAGGAAGGCGGTTCCTTCGGCGGCCCGGTAAGAATTCCACATCTCTACAACGGCCACGACAAGACATTCTTCTTCGTCAACTATGACCGCACCATCACACCGAGCTCCACGCTCGCAACCGAGACCGTCCCGACCGCAGCGCAGCGCACGGGTGATCTCTCTAACGCCTTGGCTACAACAGATGCGAACGGCAAGCCACGTGCCGTTCAACCCATCTACATGCCGGGGGGGGAATCTACAACTGCGTTTGGCGCGACTGCGACCAACACCAACGGTACAGGCATCATCTCGGCTCCCCTTGATCCCGCAGCGGTCAAGATCCTTGCCCTGGTGCCGCTCCCTAACACTATCGGCAACTACGACTCGGTCAATAACCGCTATACCAGCAACTGGTCCTCGCTTCAGAACCTCACGGGCCATGTCGTTAAGTTTGTCGCACGTGTCGACGAAGACGTCACAACGAAGGACCGCCTCAGCTTCAACGTCTTCCGCTTCACCACCTCCACCCCGAACCCGATTTACTACAACAGTCCCCTCCTCGATACCACTTGGGACTGCACCTGCAACAACGCCTGGCTCGGTTCGGTCGATTACACCCGCACCTGGACCCCAACACTGGTCATGGACCTGAACATGGGCTTCTTCCGCAACGCTGTCTTCCGCAACCCTCCAGGCCAGGTCGGCAACGTCTCACAGACCACCGGCATTGCCTCGCTGCCGCTCAATCAATTTCCCGAAATCACCAATCCGGGCATGAGCAACCTCGGTGCGGACACCAACACCGACCAGGTCAACATCACCAACACCTACACGCCGTTCGGCACCATCACCAAGGTCTACGGGCCGCACACCTTCAAGTTCGGCGGCTCCATCCGTAAGAACGAGTTCAACTCCTATAACCCTGCAACCAGCCCGGAAGGCCTCATCCAGTTCAACGGTGAGATCACCAACCACGGCGCCGCAGGCAACGCCAACACTGGCCTCGCCGACTTCCTGCTCGGCACCATCAAGACAGCTTCCTATGAACAGCCGCAGCCCGAAACGGGTCGTCGCAACTACAACTGGGGCGTCTTCTTTCAGGACGACTGGCGCGTCACGTCGAAGTTCACTCTGAACGCCGGCGTCCGCTACGAGTACGAGTCCCCGCTCACCATCGCAACAAACATCTACAGCCGCATCAACCCACTCACCGGCCAGTTGCTCGCCGCTGGCATCAACGGCGTGTCCAACTCGTTGAACATCTCCACACCCAAGGCCGACATCTCACCGCGCGTCGGCTTCGCCTACAGCGTGGACAACAAGACCGTCATCCGAGGCGCATACGGTACCTTCTACGGCACCATCTTCCAGAACCTTGGTGGTCAGCTCGCCTATCCGGGATACGACAACACCGTCAGCTACAATAACCTGGGCACCGCGATTGCTCAGCCTTTCACACTCTCTCAAGGTCTCCCGCTCGGTGCTGCTCCGAATCTGAGCAACCCAGCCGCGATTCTGGCCACCAATACGCCTACGAATCCTGCTTCCATCGCCATCTCATTCAACAACCAGAGCCATATGCCGATAGTCGAGCAATACAACCTCGGCATTCAGCGCCAGTTGCCTCTCGCGCTCACCCTGGAGGTGAACTACGTCGGCAACCACGCGCTGCACCTGTCCTACGCGCTCAACGAGAACCAGGTGCCGTTCACGCAGGTGCCAGCAGTCACATTGGCCAACAGCAGCCTCGCTACGCAAAACTCCCTGCCCTTCCCCAATCTCAAGGGATTCCAGGTAAACAACAATAGCGGCGGCTCCAACTACAATAGCCTGCAGGTCACGGTAAAGCGCCAGTTTGACCGCCGCCTTGCCATCCTCTCCAACTTCACCTACTCCAAAAGCATGGATGACGGCAGCACCATCTACAACTTCTCCGCGCCCAATGGCACGGCGAACTCGCAATACGCTGTAGACAGCCCCTTCTTCATCAGGGACCTCGCGCCCAGCAATATCGATGTGAATAAGGTACTCAACCTCGCCGTTATCTACACGACAGGTGGACCATGGTGGCTGCGTGGCTGGCACATCTCGCCAGTCTTCGTCGCCCACTCGGGACTTCCCGTGAATATCACGCAGGCCAATGAAATCCCCGGATCATCTCAGCGTCCCAACGGCAATCCGCAGCTCATCAAACTGGCACACCCTTTCCAGATCCCTGGTCAGCCCTCGTATCAGTACTTCGATTCTCCGCAAACTGACCCCAACTTTCCACTTACGGCTTCGGGACCGGTCTATAACACCATCAACGGAGTTCGAACGCAAATTGTAGCAACGGGCTTCGGCAACGTCTCTCGTGATTCAAACCGTGCTCCCGGCGAAGCAGACTTCGATGCTTCGGTCGCAAAGGATTTCAAGATCTACAAGCGACTGACGTTCCAACTCCGCGTCGATGCCTTCAACGTCATCAACCACACCAACTTCTCAGCGCCAAACGTTTCTCTGAGCTCCATCACAGAAACCACTCTTACGCCGACCGTGGCTTCTTTCGCAGGAAACTCTTCCTTCGGCAAGATCACCGGTACGCAACCCAACCGCACGATGCAGATTTCCAGCCGTTTCTTCTTCTAACCGAAGACGAATACAACCCCATTCAACCGGATGGCCGCCTGCGAAGGCGGCCATTTCGTCTCTAGCTGAAAGCCCACACAAGGAACCCGCATCCTATGGCCCGTCTCTACGCCTCTCTCGCACTCTCCCTCAGCGTCGCTCTGTTTAACCTCGTACCCGCCGCCTCCGCTGCAATGCCCAATCCACTACGCTCGCCCTGGAGCGGCCACCCCGTCACAGCCACCAGCGCGCCCTACACCTGCGCCCCGCTCACGCATGTCACGCCTGACCTCACCACCGACGGCTTCTATCGCCTCGACGATCCCACGCACTCCATCATCGACCCCGTCCGCGAAGCTGCCTACCGCGCCTCCGCCGACCCCGTAAAAGCCGTCGGTCAGGCCATCGTCTCTTCAGCCGACGACTACCGCACCACCGGCTCGCAGCAGGCACTCCACTGCACCGTGGCGCGCATCCTCACCCTCGCGCACGACAACTCCCTCGCTGGAAAGATGTCCTCCAGCCAGGCCTACTACGTGCAGGGATGGGTCGCAGGCGCCGTCGCCATCGCTTACCTCAAGGTCCACGACGACGCGCACATCACACCAGAGCAAAACCAACTCGTCGGCGACTGGCTCGTCAGCGTCGGCGCGCAGACCATTCGCTACTACGACGACCGCAAGAAGCCCGGCAAGGGTGACGCGCAGAACAACCACCTCTACTGGGCAGGCGTAGAGATCGCCGCCATCGGCGTTGCCGCCAACAACCGCAAAGACTTCGACTGGGCCATGGCCGCCTACGACAACGGCGTCAACCAGATCCGTCCCGACGGCACACTGCCCCTCGAGATGGAGCGTGGCCAGCGCGCGCTCCACTATCACCTCTACGCCCTCGCCCCACTCGTCCTCATCGCAGAGTTCGGCGAAGCCAACGGTCTCGACCTTTACGCCCACGCCAACGGCGCCATCCACCGCCTCGTCGACGTCTCCATCACCGGCCTCAAGGACCCGAAGCTCTTCGTCAAAGCCACCGGCATCAAGCAGGAGGTCCCACGGGTCGTCACCGGAGACCAGATCGGCTGGGCGCCACCCTACGTCCGCCGCTTCCCCAACCCGTCCCTCGAACAGCTCATCCACAAGGCTCCCAGCCTCAGTGTCTACTACCTGGGTGGCCTTCCCCCTCAGTAGTACCCCATCCGCGGGGCTCGACAACATAAACCCTGTCAAGCCCCGCAACCTCTAACTCACTCGCAATCCGCACAATCCAATCCACTTACACCCCAGAACCAAAAACACTTTCCCAATCCCCACCTTCTATACTGGAAGTAGAGGAAAACTGGCTCACTAGGCAACTGGCTCACTGGCAACTGAAAGCCGCGAAACAGGTTCCAGCTCGCTCTATCCATTACCCCCTCTCCACTATCCCCTTTATTTCCCAGATCATACCCGTAACGATATACAGAATCAGCCACTTACCCCCGGTATCACCCCGTAAGTCGCTGATTCTACTGGATACCTCCGCTACATAGGGAGGGGAGGGGGGTATCGCCAGCAGAGCAAAACATCGTGCTCAGGTAGCATCGGGTTGTACTCTCACACCGCTTCCCCCTGAAAGGCTCCCGCGCCCATGCACCGGTCCCTCCCCGCTCTCCTCGGAGCCCTCTGTCTCAGCCTCACGCTCCACGCACAGCAGGCGCCTCTCATCGTCGAGCACGGGGTATACGGTGTGCACCTCATCCAGCGCACCATCGGCACCGAAGAGTACAACATCACCGACTTCGGCACGCACCGCGAGCTCAGAATCACGACAAAGACCTCCGACCGCGGCATGAAGCACACGGTCACCACTACACTCGACTACCTGCCCAGCCTCACACCCACGCGCCTCGAGCAGCACGTCGGCACTCCGGCAGCCGCAACAGCAGCAGCCATCGACAACTCCTCACTCACCGAGATCACCGGCAACAAGGTCACTGTCCGCGAGGCCGAAACCTCACGCACCTTCCTCAAGCCGGCCATCGCCTTCACCGGCTTTGCCAACATGCCTGCAGCCGCGCAGATGCTGATGATGCGCTACTGGCTGCACCATCGCCACCCACTGCAACTGCCCCTGCTGCGTGCCTCCGCCAAAGCGCTCCCCGTCGAGATCCGGCCCGTCGGCCACGATGTCTTCACCGTCAAAGGCCAGATCGTCCGCCTCACCCGCTACACCGTCTCCAACCTCATCTTTGGCCGCGAGGTCCTTTGGATGAACGACTCCGAGCGCATCGCCGCCATCATGACCTTCGCCGGCGGCCTGCCTCAGGAAGAGGTCCTCGACGAGTACAAGTCCGCCTTCGATCCTCTCTTCCAGAGCGGCGTCAGCCAGGAGATGCTCGATCTCGCCGCGCTCACCCGCTCCGTGCGCCCGCTCGCCTCCGGTACCTTCGCCATCGTCGGTGCACGCCTCATCGACGCCACCGGCAAGCCACCGGTCGACAACTCCGTCGTTATCATCCGCAACAACCGCATCGCCGCCGCCGGCCCCGCAACCTCCGTACGCGTCCCACCCGGCATGCGCATCATCCGCGCCTCAGGTCAGTCCATCCTCCCCGGTCTGTGGGAGATGCACTCCCACTACTCCGGCGTTGAGTTCGGCCCCGCGCTCCTCTCCTCCGGGGTCACCACCGCGCGCGACTGCGGCGGCGAGTTCCACTTCCTCATCGCCGTCCGCCACGCAATCGACCAGGAGCACCAGCTCGGCCCGCGCCTCCTCCTCGCCGGCCTCATCGACGGCACCAGTCCCGACGCCTTCGGCCTCTTCACCGCCGCTACACCGGGCGAAGGCATGGGTGCCGTCGACCTCTACGCCGACGCCCACTTCGACCAGATCAAGGTCTACACACAAATTCAGCCCGACGTCCTCCGCGCCATCACCGAAGAAGCCCACAAGCGCGGCCTCACCGTCACCGGCCACGTCCCCGCCGCCGTCAACACCTTCGAAGGCGTCGCTGATGGCATGGACCAGATCAATCACCTGCAGTTCGTCACGCGCTCCATGGTGCCTGAAGACAATGCTGTCAGCGGCCAACCAACGTCTCAGAACCGCTTCACCCTCGCCGACCTCGACTCCGACCGCGCAAAGAGCCTCATCGCTCTGCTCGCCGCAAAGCACATCGTCGTCGACCCCACCAGCGGTTGGGGCGAGATGGCCGGCCATCCGCGCAGCATCCCCACCGCCACCTTCGAGCCCGGCGTCAACGCCGCGCCGTTCCCACTCGCCTGGCGCTATGACAACATCGGCGCCCCCACCAAAGACGCAACCGCTGACGAAGCAAAGTTCCACGCCCGCATGTCAGCCAACCTCAAGGTCATCGACGCCCTCTACAAAGCCGGCGTCCCCATCGTCGCCGGCAGCGACACCAACCTGATCGGCTACGGCCTCGACCGCGAGCTCGAGCTCTACGTGCAGGCCGGCCTGACACCGCTCCAGGCCATCCAGTCCGCCACCATCGTCCCCGCCCGCGTCATGCACCACGACGCCGACTCCGGCACCATCGAACCCGGCAAACGCGCCGACCTCGTCCTCGTGCAGGGCGACCCGCTCACCAACATCAGCAACCTGCGCAACGTCATCAGCGTTGTCACCGACGGTCGCATGTACGACAGCAAGGCCCTCGGCCGCGCCGTAGGCTTTCACCGCTAGGTAGACACGCTACTTCTGCGTCGACTCCGAATTGACCGCACGTTCACTGCAAGCCGCAGGCGCATTGTCCGGATCGCACCGCGCCACCGTCACACCACCCGGCAGCGCAACGGAGTAGTGCCCCTCCCATCGCGCCGGCTCCGACGCAGGATAATCCGTGCTGAGGATCTGCGCTCCACTCGCGATCATGGCATCACGCCGCGACGTGTCATACGCACGCGCCTCCTTGGTATCGGCGTCCGTCCGCGTACGAACGAGATAACCCTCGCGAACCAACTCCGCAATCTCCCCCGGCGGCCCATCGTTGCGCTCAATAAAAGCCGCGTCTTCATGGCCCGGATCAGAGTTAGTAAACAGCACGCGCCCTCGCAACGAAGGATGCCCTTCGAGATAGATCGGCCCAACATCATGCTGGTCCATAAGGAACACAACCTTCCCTCGCGCACTGTCGAGCGACGGCCAACGACCAGCAAGCACCGCATCTTCAAGAGAGCTGCACGAACCTCGAACATCATCCGGCGTAACCATCTCATCCGCCGGAAACACAGACCGTATCTCAGCATCGAGAGCGTCGAACGTCGCTGCAGTAAAGGGTTCCGGCTCCGTTAGCTTCACGCCTTTCGGAATGCCCTGCTTCGTCTCTACCAGGATGAAGATAGGAACATGCCGCGGATGCGCGCGGGACCACACACGAATCTCCGAGAGACACGCAATGAACGGCTGACAGTTGCTCCGATAGTCAACATCCTGTACATGCATCACCTTGAATCCCGGTTTCAGCATCACACCATCCGGATCGAACGGAGCATCCACGGGCAGCCCAGCAGCAGCCACCATCTCTGGCCCTGCTGGCTGCGCATAACGCCCACCCTTTGTGTCGGCAAAGATATCGAGCTCAACCTGACGCACACCGCTGTCCAGCTGCTTCGTCAGCGACGGATGGCTATAGTCGAGCCCCTCATACTCCTTCGGATGCTTCTCCTTCCAGATCTTGCTTTCGCTCGGAGCAATGCCCGCGTGATAACTGTTATGTGTCCCGATCACCTGGATCTGGTTCATCTGCACCGTACCATGGGGCAGCATAGCGACAATGGACGTGCTCTCCGGAGCATTGGACTGGAACGGCTGCCCATGCTCTGCAGCAGCACATAACGGAGAAACATCATCCGAGAGCGAAGGCGGCAGGTTCGTCGTCCCCCACGCAGAAGGCGCGGGCCCCATCGTCAACACCAGCGTGCCACCGTTGGCAATCTGGCTATGACGAAACCACGATTGATTAAGCGGTTCACCATTGATCGATGCTGACTGAATGTAGTGATTCAGATGTTCAGCATCGAGGTTCTTCGCCACAATATGCAGCGTCTTGCCAGGAGACAGCAGAACATCCGCCTCAGGAAACGAAGGCGTACCGATGAGATAGATGTCCTGCCCAGCATTGGGATAAAAGCCCAGCGAGTTGAAGATGAACCAGCTGGACATCGCACCCGAATCGTCATTGCCTGGGATGCCACTGCGCTGGTCCGTAAAAGCCTTCTCCAGCAGTTGGCTCACAACATCCGCAGTATGGTCAGGCCGCCCAGCCCAGTTATAAAGCACAGGCATCAAAAATCCCGGCTCGTTCGTAACATCAAAATGTTGGCGATAGAAGATGTTGTCCAGTCGCTGAACGAAGGTCTTGCCGCCACCCGCCATCTGAATCAATCGCCGTACATCTTGCGGCGCATAGAACGAGTAAGTCCAAAGATCACCTTCATAGAAGAAGTCCGGCCAGGTTCCACGCACCTGCAGGTCCGGCGCAGCCCAGGTACCATCCGTGTTGCGCGGACGCAGAAACCCCTTGAACCCTTCATCGCTGAGGTTCTTGTCCCACAGGTTCTGCCAGTTGTTGGCACGGCGCGCAAAGGTCGCGGCCTCCTTGGGATGATTCAGTCCGCACGCGACCTCGGCAATCGCAAAGTCGTCATACGCATACTCCACCGTACGAGACCCCGACCTCTCATCGGCGAGCGTAATGTAACCCTTGCTGTTGTAATCGAGAATCCCGCCACGGCCTTCCTTCTGAGCATTGGCAGGCGGCACGCTCGCGTCCTTCAGCATCGCCGCAAAGGCAGTGTCGTAATCAATCCCCGTCAAATGCTTCACCCACGCATCGGCAACAACGACATTCGCATTGCTCCCGCCTTGCGTGCGACCGTTGTCATTGCCACTGCGAGCGTCCGGCATGTACCCAGTATGTCGGTAGATATCGATCAGCGAGCGAATTAGGTCTCGCTGCCGGTCCGGCGCAATCAACGTCAACAATGGCCCGGAACTTCGATACGTGTCCCATGTCGCGTAGTAGTCGTCGTAATAAGGCTCGCTCGATGTCCACTTTGGGTTTTCGCCCGTCCGGTCCGTAGGCATCAGCATCGTGTGATACATCGCCGTATAAAACTGGACTCGCTTCGAGTCGTTCTCCCCATGAATCTGGATCTTAGACAACGCCTGGTTCCAGGCGCTCGATGACGCTTTACGAACAGCATCGAACTGCCACCCCGGAGCCTCCTGCTGAAGCGTCGCGTGCGCCTGCGCAATGCTCACAAACGAGATCGCTACCTTGGCCTGCACTACCTGACCCGCATGCGTAGGTAGATCGAAGGTAGCGCCCAACGGCATATCGCTCTCTACGCTCGCCTGCTGCGCCGCAGTGATCGCATCCCCTCTCCATGTACGTGTCGCAGCAGCAGGCGTATCGAGTTGCATCGAAAAATACACGTCATACTCTCCGCCCTTGTTCCATCCACCGGAGTATCGTCCCATTCCCTCAACCTCTCGGTTCGACACGAAGTGCAGCTCTCCGCCAAGAAAGCGCTGCGACTCCGAACCTGGTCCTTTACCAAGGCAATGAGAGATGTTGATCGTGATATGTGACTCACCACCGTTGGCGAAGGTATAGCGATGCAGCCCCACACGCCGCGTCGAAGTGAGTTCAACGAACGTGTGATATCGGGTGAGACGAGTCGCATAGTATCCGGGATGATTGACCTCCGCTGTACGCGGCGAGTTGATATCGCCGATCGCCAGCGGGCCTGTGACCGGCATCACGAGAATGTTGCCGTACTTGCCCTGCGCGCCACTCAGATGCGTGTGGCTGAAGCCCAGAATGCGCCCATCGGTCCAGTATCCAAAACCCGACTGGCGCCCATCAAACGACTCCATATCCGGGCCGACCTTCGCCATTCCGAATGGCATAGCCGCGCCGATGAATGTATTACCGCCCCAGTCCACGCCGAGAAACGGATAGACACTATCAACATAACTGGGCGTGCGCGCCGAGGTTTGGGCCTGCAACAACGAACTCACTGCAATCAGGACAAGGGACACCAGCAGACGCCGAGTGATGGGCGCAACAGAGGGAAACATGGGGCCTGAGTTCTCCTGCATGAATGGACTCCGCATCCACTCATGGATTATTAGTTACCGGTGCGCTGCTTCAGCCTTACTCGCTGTGAGCGTATCAAAGAGAGGTGAAGCTGGTGTGACCTCTGGATTTTCCTCGACTGCAGAGATTGCGAGAATCCGGATCTTCTCGTTGCGCGGCAGCGTCAACGAATGTGCATTGGCGAGAACATCCATCGAATAGGCGAACAGATAAGAGTACTGATACGGCTCATTCAGACCGCTTGCCGTGTGATGGTGTGACGCAAACCAAGCCAAACTGGCTGGCTTGATGTAGCCATCCTTCAACCCAACATAATCCTCGGGGTAACTCGGCGAAGGTTGCCGTGCCTCACGTAGCTCCATGTCTTTCGGCGGCCAGACTGCATGATGAGCAGAGATGGCCCAATCGATCTTCGGCTCGTTCTTCCATAGCCGCGTATCCCACTGACCGATGAAGCCTCCCCAGTCCTCGACATCGAAGCCCTTCGCCTCTTGTCCCACATGGAAGACCGCGTTCTGATCTCCACCAGCCGACGCCGCAAGGATATAGATGCGGTTGAAATGCCCTGCCGGAAGCTCAATGGTCTGTCCATCTGCTGCGATAGCGTTGAGCGTCCCCGTTGCTGCAGGAGCCAATTCGAAGCGTGCACCGTTATAGTCAATGTGTGTCGGTAGCATCTCCGCGGGAAGCGCATCGCCATGGCCGTCGAAGCCAGCACCGTTCGTCTGCGTGTCATCGTTGGTAGCCACTGCCAGCGTATAGGCAAGGTGCAATGGCTTCGATCGAATGGGAGCAACCTGTACCTGCGAGGGGCCAAGGCGTAGCGTGAAAGTGCGAGGCTGATACGGACCGAACGAAGTAACCAGCACCCCATCGCTGATTTGAGCATCGCCAAGCGGTTGCTCCTGTGCGTTGACCTCGCGCGCGGATATCACGGGCGATGGGAAGGTGACATGCACGTTCGGCTCAGGCTTCCCGTCCAGTTCCGACATACGCAAAACTACTTCATCGCTATCCTCAGCCTTCTTCAGCGCAAACACGCGGATCCGCGAGTTATCGATGTGCATCAATGAAAACGATTCTCCCAGCTTGCCCTCATGACGCGTAGTCGCAAAGGTCATCATCGGATCGTTCAGGCGATAGGCCTGCCAATCCGTCTGCGCTTGTCGCCAATCGCCCGCGTGCCCAGCAATGCCCACCGTAATCTCATGATGGCCCCAGTCCTGGTTCGCCTGATCGCTATAAGCACCGGGAGCTCTGTTGGCGGTAGGCTGTATCCCCGGAGAACGAAGCAACGTCAGCCGTATCGTGTGATCATCCGGCTTATCCGATCCGTTCTTGTAATCCGTCAACACCGTTGCACCAAACGTTCCACTCTTGTCCGTGAGGTCGATCCAGCGGTGCGAGCCTACTTCAAATTGGCGCTGTGTTGCGGTGGGCCGCTCGACTGTTCCCAGGTCCTGGTTATACGTCGCATCCTCATTCGTGGCGGTAAACGGAATCGCGAGCTTCAGGTTAGAGTCCAGACCCCGCCAATCAATCGCATTATGAATCTCAACTCGATTGCCCGCATCGCCTGCAGCAAGGCTGATGGTCTGCACAAACGTAGAGCCTTCTGTCTGTCGCGATACTTCGATCGAGACACGCACGGGCCCTCTTTCCTTGATGCTGATCTTGGCCGGCCCAGAGACATAGGCCCGCGGCTTCGCCTCCACCTGCTCGTAGTCCATGTTCCATGCTGGATACTGCTTCGGCTTGTCCGTAGTGATCGCAAGCCGTATCGGGGACGAGAGCAGTTCCTTGTTGAGCTCCTTATCAAAGATGCTGGAGACATCACCGCCTTCGTTGATCTGCACAAGATAACGCTTGTTCTCCAAAGATGACGCAGTCACCTTCAGCGTAGGATTTGCGGACGCAGTATCAGCCGGTGAGACGTGATACACCGCGTACCCAACCGAAGGCGCGTTGGCGACGAAGAGCACCTTACCATCCTCTATCTGTGCAGGTGATTCGGTGCCGTCCGGACTGGTCACGCGAGCAGCCTTAGGCATACCCTGCGGAAACCGCACGGCTGCCTTCACAAGGTCCTCGCGCTTAATATTCAGGGGGTTATACAACACTACCGGCACGCCTGCGCCTTCCGTGTCGAGGCCCGAAGCAATCGCCTCAGTAGCGCTCGTGATTACATCGGAGAACTGGTTCGCGACGATCGCATCGTCGTTCCATGCAAATTGATACGTGCGGGGTGTGGCAGTGCCTGCGCCCGTATCGTGAAAGTGTCCACCGAGCTCCAGCATCCACGCATCCGTCAATCGCTGCTGCGGGTACGGGCGTCCTCCCATCCATGCGGCTGCTACAGAAGCCTTCTCGGCAGCATCAGCCAATGCTTCGTTTCGCATGATCCAGCGCTTGTGATAGGCCTCCGACGTAAGCGAACCGGCCGAGTGGTTGATGAGTTCGAGGTCGCCTTTGTACTTAGGCATGCGGCTCGTATCCAGCACGCTCATGTCGTTGAACATCTGATCGGCTGCGGACTCGACGATATGGACCGGGCCTTCACCAACACGAACAGGATTCGGATTGTAGGACGCATTCTCTTTCAGGAAGCTGAGCTGTGGAGGCGTCGGCAGCACAATCTTGTTCTTGTCGATCATCGCTTCGAGCATCTGGATCGTCGACTCCTGGGTAGCTCCACCAATATCGCCTGTGCCGACGTAGTGGTAGTCCGCAAAGATCCCAGTAACCTTGCCATCGAGATCGATGCGCTTCACCCAGTCCGGCTCAATATGACGACGCTCATACTGACGAAGTTGAAGCGGTGTGAGCTTGGCGCGCTCTTCAGCAGTCAGTAGCTCCGTGTGCTCCGGCGGGGGCTCCTTGCTGAGATCGCTATAGATATTACCGTTATAACTGCCTGGATTCAGTGCAGCCAACACTGTCTTGCCGTCAGGTCCTACCCACAGTCCCACGTTGAAAGGAATTCCCTCCGGCGTCTGTTCAGGAGAATCTGATCCACCCACAATCGGAGCCGGCTGCCAGACCGCGCTGAGCTTTTGCGTCGAGAAACCCCTCACCCCGGCATGCGCAAGTATGCTCGGCAAGGACGCCGGAAAACCGAAGCAGTCCGGGAGCATGTACTCGTTGCTCGCTTTACCGAAGTCCTTGCGGAAATACTCATTGCCATACAGCACCTGGCGAAATATCCCTTCCGCGCTGGGAAGGTTCACATCTCCTTCTTCAACCGAAGACCCAGCGGGAAACCAGCGACCGGCAGCCACATATCGCTTCATCCGCGCATAGTCGTCCGGAAAATACTCCTTCATCAACCGATAGCGATTCGACCCGGTCCAATTGAAGACATAATGCGGATACTTATCGATGTACTCAAAATTCACCCGCATTGTCTTTAACAGATATTCGCTGATGGTTTGCGGCATCTCCCAACGCCACTGCGTATCGAGGTGCGCATAAGGAACAACATATAGCGTCGGGTCTTTGGTGATGTCGGGGGCCTTCATCGTCTGCCCAAACATACCCGATCCAAAGAGCAGTGCAACAGGTGCAAACACAAGCCAGCGAAGAGTGCACCCTTGACTCATACATTGATCGACCCTACCCGCCCGCTGCCCCTTGTTCATCCCTGGCTCCATTCTTGAGAGATAGTACCGCTAGGCCGATCACTCAGATAGCTGCGTTGAAAGTATGCCGCCCTCGCATGGAGTTGCTCCATGCGAGGGCAACTGTTTGCCTGCTTAGTAAACGATGTGGAGACCGACCTGCAGCGTACGCGGATTGCTGGTCGACTTGCTGGTAACTTCACCGAACTGACCAGAGGAAGGGTTCAGATTAGGTCCGGCCCAGTTGGAATGGTTGATGAAGTTATAGGCATCCGCGGTGAACTCGCTTGAAAGCTTCTCCGTGATCGCAAACTTCTTCTTGAGTGACAGATTCCAGTCCTGGAAGCCCGGCTGGTAGATCGAGTCCCTTACACCCTGCTGAAGGTTGAACGTTCCAGCAGCAGGTTGAGTGAAGATAGGCTGTCCGGTTGCGTTCGTCGTCGAGAAGTACTTGCCTGTTTGGCCAGTATATCCAGCAAAGTTATGTAGGATCTTTGGCTTCTCGCTCATCACCCAGAACTGGCCTTCCGAGCCACAACCAAAACTTCCTTCTTCTCCTACTCCAGCGAAGTCATTGTTGTTCGTACCAACGCCGCAGGGCGCACCTGTCTGGAACTGGGCCACACCTGCTATGCGCCAACCGCCGAGCAACTTGCTCGCCAGCGTGGTCTGCTCGCGGTAGAAGGGGAGCACCCAAACGTAATTCACCACCAGTATGTGCCGTGCGTCAAACTCCGACGGCCCATATAGGTTGCTTGTGTTGTAAGTGTCGGGAACGATATCGCGGTAGTTCGAGCTATCGTCCGAGCTTTTAGAGAGAGTGTACGAAACACCGAAGCTGACGTTCCTGGCATTCGTGCGCTGCCACTGTAACTGGAGAGAGTTGTAACGGGAACGTCCGTCACTCCTCTCCTGCTGAATCGCAGCATATCCAGCATAGGGCCGGAGAGCGCTGATGTTCACGCCCGGATTTGTCTGCGTAGTTCCGGCAGGCACCTGGTTAATGTCATAGACACGCCAGTCGTAAAGACCGCGACCACCAACATACGCCACCGTAAACATTGACTGTAGTGGCAGTTCGCGTTGAATCGCAATGTTCCAGTTGTAACGAATAGGTGCCTTCAGGTTTTTGTTCAGCGTCGTGACAGTCAGCGCTGGCGCGGTTGTGCTGGTCAGGGAGTAGCCGGGGTTATCAACCTGCTTGTCGGTCACATCGCCGGAAACCGCGCTCACGGTGATGAACGGCTGGAACGGAGGATTGCCGCCAGGGAATATATTGTCGAGCAGACCCATGCGCGTAGCGAACTCTCCAGCCGCGCCGCGCACTACCGTCTTGTTGGCGATCTCGTACGCAAAACCTACGCGGGGTTGCCAGATCTGTGAGGTGTTCACATATCCATCATGCAAATGAGGCGCAAACAGGCTTGTACACGGCCCATTGTCGCAGGCGGTATTAGCAGTGGAGGATGTCGCACCGACTACGCCGTGCTGCGCGGCAGAAGCCGGAAAGCTCGACCGGCCGGGAATCACCATACCGTCGTATGGATTGCCCACACCCAGCGTCACGTTGCCATTTGTTGGGCTTACCGGCGGTGCGGACGCAGCAGTGTAAGAAGCCGGATCGAAGAAGGCAGCGTTGCCCCATGCAGCCTTGTAGGGCGTAAGCGCTGTATAGCGCAGACCGTAATCAAAATGCAGCTTCGCATTGACCTTCCACGAGTCCTGTGCGAACCATTCATACACCTGACCACGCCATACTGTGTAGGATTTGGGACCGATCTCGGTATAGCTGTCCGAGAGGCCTGATGCCAGGTTTGCAAGAGCTACACCTGTCGTCCCACCATAAGTCGATCTGGAATCACTGAATGTAAAGTTGCCGTTCTGGTTGTTCGCGCCGCCTGGCACGGTGGATACATTAATTTGGTCGTTATCGTTCTCGCCAGAATTTTGAAACTCGAAGCCTAGCTTCACGGTGTGGTTGCCCCACACCTTCGTAAAGCTATCTGAGGCTGTGTAGATCGGGCCGCCCGAGTGCGATGGGTAAGGGCCACCGGCTAGGCCATAAAAGGCGCCAAGACCGCTGACAGTCGGTATCTTATTCTCTGCAGCCTTCTGTCCTGGAATGATGTACGGAAAGTTGATGCCGAGAGTCTGCCGGTTGAAGCCCGGCAACGCCGGGTTTACGGGGATGTACACCTGGTCAAGGCTGTACGTAGCCCTCGCCTCGTTGATCGTGCTCTGGTTGACGAGCCATGTCCACGTCAGCCCATTCGTCTGGTTCGGACGGTTGAAGTAGCGGCCCGTCAGTCCCGATCCCTGATCGAACGGAAGGTACTCGTTGTACGTTACGTTCTGACGACGGAACGAGAGCTTGTGATGATCGGTCAAGACTAGATCGAAGCTGATGACCTGCTTACGCTGGTTGATCGGGTGCGCAGCAGAAGAGATCCAATTGGAGTTCGAGCTGACGTATCCCGGAGTGGGTGCAGGGTACGCGTCGATGATCGCCATTCCGTTCGGGCTCTGGTTTGCGGTTGGAATGGTGTTGTTCGCATACTGCGTGCAGGTTGCCCCGGGCGTAACGCAGGTAGAAGGGTCGTAAACCTTGGTGCCCGTCGGATACCAAGGGTTTGCCTGCAGCAGCTCGCTGAAATTGCCCATGCGCATCAGGTTGCTTGGCACCCACTGCGTCTGCGTATCCGTATAGCGATAACGAATCCAATCTTCGGCAACGAAGAAGAACATCTTGCTGCGGTACTTGTCCGTCCAATGCGCGCCTGGGATATACACTGGGCCGCCAAAGGTAAATCCGAAGTTGTTATAGCGGAAAGGTGAAGCGAAGCGTGTAGTCGGGCTCTGGTTACGCACCCATGTGTTCGCGTTCATTGCGGAGTTACGCAGATACTCATAACCCGAGGCGTGAAAGTCCTTGGTGCCGCTCTTGGAGACGATGCGCATCTGGCCGCCGGCTGAGCTTCCATACTCCGCCTGATAATCCGAGGTCAGGATCTGCATCTCTTCAATAGCATCCGGGTTGGGGACACCAATGACCTGACTCGAGCCACGGGTACGCACACCGGGCGCGCCGTCGAAGGTCACTAGAGTGTCCTGCACGCGTGCTCCGTTCACGTTGAACGGCACTGAACCGCCGATCGCGAAATTGAAGTCCCCCAGCGTAGCGCTGCCACGCATACCGGGAATGAGCGCTCCAATGTACAGCGGGTCACGTCCATTGAGCTGCTGATCGTTGATCGTCTGGCCGCTGATCTCACTCTGCAGCGCGCCCGATTCTGTCTGCAGCACGATCGCGGTTGCCGTGACCTCGATTGTCTCGGAGACCGAGCCCGTCTTAAGCGTGCCATCGATCGCCAGTGCCGTGCTTGCGCCGAGAGGGTTATGGACGCTCACAAACTTGCTGAAGCCATTGGCTTCGACCGTCACGCTGTACGTGGCAGGCGGCAGATTGGGGGCAAAGTAGTGGCCATCGGCATCCGTCACCACCATGTGCGCTTCGTTGGTGCCCTCGTTGCTCACAGTCACCTTGGCACCCGGAACGACAGCTCCGGAGCTGTCCCTCACAAATCCGCTGATACTGCCTACATCCGATTGTGCGTATCCAACAGAGGACACGAGAAGAAGAATTGCGAGAACACCCCACAAGCCACAGGCGTTCATCCACGCTGTACTTTTCATTGGCTCTCCTAAACAAAAATCAGATTTGGTTTTCGTGTCAGTTTTGGAACAAAATATGATTGCGCTATCACAACGGCACAGCTTATACGCGAGCCGAAAATCTCTTGTCAATCCCAGTTCCACCGAAATTTATGTTACGGTCGTCAATAATGGATGCTGGAAATGTCAATATTCTGTTAGCGTTCTCATAAAAGACACACAAGCGAGGCTAATGCGCAAGCCTTCACCAGTAAGAAAAGCAACACTCGTTGACGTCGCCCGGGCTGCCGGGGTCGGGCCAATGACGGTCTCCCGTACCATCAACGGTCACCCCTATGTCTCTGAAGCCACTGCAAAGCGTGTACAAGCGGCGATCCAGAAGCTGGGCTACCGTCCCAATCAGGCTGCCCGAATGCTCACCGGTCAGCTCTCGAAGTCCATTGGATTGATCGTGCCGAATGTTGCTGACCCCTTTTTCTCCGTAGTCAGTCGCGCTGTACAGCGGGCAGCTAGTTCAGCGGGGTATACAGTCTGGCTTGCCGTATCGGACTGCGACCCTGTCACGGAAGCCGCCGAGATTGAGCAGATGACCAACCATCCTGTCGATGGCATCGTTCTCGCGCCTGTGAATAGTCGCAGTAAGCATCTGAAGGCCCTGGCCGAAGGTCCCACCCCCGTTGTCACCATCGACCGCTCCATCGAGATCGCCTCGACCGATTCCGTCGAAGTTGAGAACCGGACCGGAGCGCACCTGGCCATCGAGCATCTGAGGCATCATGGCTACAAAAGAATTTATTGTGTCGCAACAGATTTTCATCTTCGTTCCATCCGGCTGCGGGTCGAGGCGTACGAAGAGTACATGCACCGTGAACGGCTCACTCCCCGCAAGCTCATCCTTTCCGATACGGGAGCCGCCCTGCCTTGGCTGAAATCACTCTTTGACTCTCGTTACCCACCGCAGGCGTTGTTCGCCACAAACAACGCCTGCACAATTGCCGTGATCGAAGTTCTCCAAACGCTCGGCATTCAAATCGGCAAAGATGTGGCGCTGGTCGGTTTTGACGACGTTTCTTTCTACCCGCTCATTCGCCCCGCAATCACCGCGATCAACCAGCCGGTAGCCGAGTTAGGGCGCACTGCCACACGATTGTTGCTCGACAGGGTGCATCACCATGGGCCCACAGAGAAAGTTCGCGTCATCTTGCCCGTCTCCCTGATCACACGTGAATCATGCGGTTGCAAGCGGCGAGCATAAGTTTTCTACCAGCACCACCTGTTCTTGTTTTCAGGAGTTGTCGTATGGCCGCGCATGATCTCTATCGAATCAAGCCCACACTAAAACTCCATCTCCTCACAAACGGATTCATTCTTGGATACGTTCTCATCAGCTGCCTTTCAGCACAGGCGCAACAGCACGCCTTCGCGCAAAAGAACGATGCGGTCGACTGGGTCAATCCCTACATAGGCACTGGCTCTGGCCCTATCGGCTATGGAGGCACCATGCCCTTTGTCACGCCGCCGTTCGGCATGACAGACTGGACGCCGCAAACGCGTCAGAACAGACTGAGCATCGTCTCCTACAACTACGCCGACAAAACCATCTCCGGCTTCATCGGAACTCATCAACCCGCAATCTGGATGGGCGACTACGGCTACGTCACGCTGGTGCCTGAGGTCGACTCGCTCAAGATCACATCGCAGGAGCGTGCGCTGCCATTCTCACACAGCGATGAGGTCGTGCATCCGGACTACTACGCTGTCACCGAACAGGCTGCACCGGCGCGCCCCTTGCGTACAGAGATGACCGCAACCGCGCGCTGCGCTTACATGCGGTTAACCTTCCCTGCGAGCAACAAAGCCATCCTCATGGTTGAGGCCTCGCGCCCCGGATTCGCCGGCTTCGCAAAGGTCGATCCCGCAAAGCACGAGATCGTCGGCTACAACCCAGCGCGCACCGACGCAAACCTTGGGCCCTTGAAATTGCCGCACTTCAAGGGATACTTCGTCGTTCAGTTTCGCAAAGCATTTGCCGCGTCCGGCACCTTTGGCCCGAACGGGCCAATCTCGGCGCAATCAATAGGAGCCTACGCACAATTCGTCACGCGTGATCGTGAGGTCATTGAAGTCCGCGTCGGCACATCCTTTATCAGCGTCGAGCAGGCACGAGAAAATCTCGCCAAAGAGATCCCCATTTGGGACTTCGATGAGGTCCGCGCGCAACTCCATCGCGAGTGGCTGAACAAGCTCGACCGCGTCACCCTCGACGGCGCCTCCCAAGACCAGCGACATATTGTCTACACCGCGCTCTACCATGCTCTGCTCTATCCACGCATCTTCTCCGAGTACGGCCACTACTACAGCGCGTTCGACGATCAGGTCCACACCGGCGAGTCCTACACCGCCTACTCCATCTGGGACACCTTCCGCGCGGAGTTCAGCCTGCTGACGCTCCTCGCCCCCGAGCGCATCAACGGAATGATCACCGCCCTCCTTCAGAATTACAAAGAAGGCGGCTGGATGCCGAAGTGGCCGAACCCGTCCTACACCAACATCATGATCGGTACTCACGCCGACTCGCTTGTGGCTGAAGCAATGCGCAAAGGTTTCAAGGGCTTCGACTACAACGTCGCGTGGGACGCCGTCTACAAAGACGCGATGACACCGCCCGACGGCGACACCACGCGCCGCTGGTCCGATCGCGAACCCGACACACCCTACGAAGCGCGCGGCGGTCTCACCTACCTCAAGCGACTCGGCTATGTCCCCGCGGACAAGACCGCTGAGTCCGCCTCGCGCACTCTTGAGGACTCCTACGACGACTGGTGCGTCTCGCAAATCGCGCGCATGTTGGGCAAGACCAGGGACGCCGACTACTTCCAGAACCGCGCGCACGACTACGAAAACATCTTCAATAACTCGACCGGATTCATGCAGGCAAGAAACTCGGATGGTTCCTGGGCTGCTCCCGATGCCGGTTGGACGGAGGGCAACACCTGGGTCTACACCTGGGCCGTCATGCAGGACATCCCCGGCCTCATGAAGTTGATGGGCGGCAAAGATATCTACAACGCCAGACTCGACCAGCACTTCACAGGCGGCCACAACATCCACAAGAATGAGCCCAGCCACCACTACGGCTATCTCTACGACTACAGCGGAGAACCATGGAAAACACAAGCCAAAGTACGCGAGATCGCAAACGCAGAGTACGCGAACCTACCCGCCGGTCTCGATGGTGATGATGACTGCGGCCAGATGTCAGCCTGGTATCTCTTCACCGCCCTCGGCTTTTACCCAGTCACACCCGCATCCGGCAACTACATGATCGGCAGCCCCATCTTCTCGCGCATGAGCATGCGTCTTGCAAACGGAAGGCAGTTCACCATCATCGCCGACAACAACAGCGATGCCAACCGTTACATCCAATCTGCAACCTTGAACGGCAAACCTCTCAACAAGCCGGTCATCACCTACGAAGACATCATGAGCGGGTCAATGCTCCACCTTCAGATGGGCAGCTCACCTTCGCAGTGGGCGGCGCAATGGTCTCCGTCACCTCTCCCCGGTTCTCCAATTGGCCTCAAGCCAAACCAGATGGCCGCACACTAGAGCGCAGTGAAGAACCATCAGGTGATGTTCTGATTGGATAACAGCGGCCTCAGAACCAAGGGGCAGGGAGTGAGGACCCGCAGTCGAAGTGGCCCTGGCGCTGAAACTCGGCGACTGGCAAAGCAGCCCGCTCTAGTCGATGACTCGCCATGCGAGCAGGCGGCTCTGCACCGCGCTCGCATTCATGTTCTGGTTTCCAAGCAGCAGCTCAAAGTGAGGGATGCTTCCATCGGGCCGCTGGATGCGCCTCAGAAAAGGAAGTAGCTGAGCATCATCGGAGACGAAGTCCCACGCGCCCTCGGTTCCTGACATCGAGGTGCCTTCAACAATAAGCGCATTTCCGTTGTTCGCCAGGTTAGGAACATAGGCAACGAGGCAGAACACGCGGCGTTGGGGATCGTTCCAGGCCGAGTCCCACTGTTTGGGCTCTCCCGGCTTGGGTGAGCGATTGATGACCGAGAAGACGTTCGCCTTGTAATCGTTGTGAAAGACAAAGTTCATATTGCGCTCGTAGAGCTCAACCCAGGGGTTCGCCTCCGAGGCGCCGATAAGAACGGTATTGCCAGACTTGAGATCGTTGGGCCGGACGTCGCGAGCGTAGCGGACTTGTAGTTCACTCTGGTAGCGCTCAGAGAGGCGTTCGAGCTGGTCAACGGCATTGAGGTCGACGATAGAGGTATAGCGGCGATCGGCGAGATTGGAGAGCCACTCGGGGAGTGTGGCATCCGGACGGTACCCCATAGTCTCAGGTGGCTGGGCGCGATACTCCCCCTGCAGATAGTCATTGAGACCGATGGAGCGACCGGAGATGTTGTGAAAGAGTACGAGACCCGAGTCGGCCGGTACTACGAGCGTAGGTTGCCCTTTCAGCAGCAAGTGGCTCCACAAAGGATGTTGCGGTACAGGTGCAGAGGCAGCGAGTGAAAGCCGATGTTCGCGGATACCGAGCACCACGACAACCACAAACAGCAGTCCGCAGAGGAACCACGGTAGCCGCTGCGTGCTTTGCTGACGCTCCGCAGGGGTGACGCCGGGTAATGGAGGCGTCATTGCGGGTAAATGAGGTAACTGCTCAGTTGTACGGGGAACGGCAGCAGCAACCCGCGGCTCAAAGACCGGAACGTATCCTCCACGCGGAATAACGAGACATACAGGCTCACCCGCGCCTTCGTGCTGAAAGTAGAGCTCAAGGCGTTGGCGTAGACGGCTGGCCTGGGTACGGACGATACCGTCAATCGAGGAGTCGTAATCTTGCAAGCGGCCAAATACCGCGTGGCCGATGCGCTGCTCATTGATCTCTGCCTCGCGCCCTTTGAAGGCCATGTCGCACACATAGGTGAGCAGAGTGCAGAGGCGTTCGCTGCGCGCGAAGGTAGGAGAGATCAGGATACGGTTGAGCAGCTCCCGGCGAGCGAGGTCAGGCCAGTCTGCCGCGGATGTGGTCTCGGCGGAAGCGCTCTGTGCTCGTTCGAGTTCACTCTTCATCACAACGGTCAATGTCCTTAAACAGCGATTAAAACAGCCATTTGTGAACAGCCAGTGAATGACTTTGTAACCGTGTGTTGACTGTATCAGGATGCATGAAGATGCGATAACTGGCTGACTCACAGCGGGTTGTGGCGTGTATCGGTGACGTCACCGTGAATTCGTTAGGCGCAACGCACGGAGGCTGCTAGAGGTAAGCGTGTTCTCACAGAGAAAGCAACCTTGAGCCATAGGGCTTGAGAGCGAAGGGTGCGGCCTCCAGGTAGCCGGGTCTGGAGATGCGATAGTCCTGCAGCACCGGCACAGCAGAACCCTCTTACGGATTGGCAAGGAGCGAATACATCATGAATCGGCAGCCGCATCGTGGAATGAACAGACCTGTCCTGCATCGACTGGCGATGGTCCTGTTTCTGGCGTTAACCCCGTGGGCCTCGGCCCGCGCACAGTTTGACTCGGGCGCAGTGCTAGGCAACATCAAGGACCCCTCGGGCGCGATCATCCCCTCGGCGACGGTAGAGCTGGACAGCGTGGCACAGGGCACAAAGGTGCTGAGGAAGACGGACTCGGGCGGTGCCTATGAGTTCGATAGCGTACAGCCGGGCGAGTACATCCTGGTGGTTTCGGCGCAGGGGTTCGAGGTGTCGAAGACGGATGCGTTCAAGGTGAACGTAGGCGCTCGGCAACGCGTGGATCTGGCCTTGAAGCTGGGTGAAGCGAGCGACACGGTAACGGTCTCCGGCGCGGCGTCGCTGCTTGAGACCGACACCAGCGACCGTGGCGAGACGGTCCCCGGCAACGAAGCTGTGGCGCTGCCGTTGAATGGGCGTTCATACGCGGACCTGGCGCAGCTCGTACCGGGTGTGCGACGTTCTTTGATCGCAACGGTAGCGTCCGTACCACCGCGCGACGCCTCTTATGACGTGAACGGCCTGACCTCAATGGACAACAACTTCACGCTGGATGGCATCGACAACAACGCCTACCAGGAGGCCAATCAGGGCTACTCGAACGAAGCGGTGATCCCGTCCCCCGACGCGCTGCAGGAGTTCAAGGTACAGACGGACAACTACTCAGCGGAGTATGGCCGAGCCGGCGGCGCGATCGTGAACGCCACCACACGCAGCGGCACAAACATGTTTCATGGCGGCGCGTATGACTACCTGCGCAATACAGTGCTGAACGCCTTCGGGCCGTTTTATGGCACAGGTGTAAAGCCGACCCTGGTGCAGAACCAGTTCGGTGGTACCTTTGGCGGCCCGGTGCTGAAGGACAAGCTGTTCTTCTTCGTGGACTACGAAGGGCTGCGCTCTGTCGCTCACACGCTCATGACGGCGACGTTGCCAACACCGACGGAGCTCACAGGCCTGTTCACCTCAGACGGCACACCGACAGGCACTCCTGTCCCGGTAAAGAACCCGTACACCGGTGCGGTCTATGCCAACGGCCAGGTGCCGCTGACTGATCCGAACATCGACCCGGTAGCTCTGGAGGCATTCAAGTATCTGCCAACGCCTAATATTCCCGGCGCGTCGCTGACTGCGGCGAACTACCAGTACCTGCCGGCCAGCACAACCACTGACGACAAGGGCGATGCGCGCGCGGATTACACACTGAACTCACAGCAGAACGGCTTCGTCCGCTACAGCCAGCGCGCTGTAAGCTACTTCCAGCCGCCTGCATTTCCCGGCATCGCTGGTGGAAACACGAACGGCACGCTCTATGCCCGGACACGTCAGGTGGCCGCGGGCTGGAACTGGACGCTGACTTCGAGTTCGATCCTGGAGTTGCGCTTTGGGCAAACATGGACACAGAGCGGCAAGAGCCCCATCTTTCTGGGTGCGACGAACTTCTACACAGCCGCGGGCATCACAGGCGTAAACATCCCCACCGATCCAGCCTATACGGGTGGCCTCAATGCTCAGGCTGTCACAGGCTTCTCCGCCTTCGGCGAGCAGACGACGAACCCGCAGTTCAACTATCCCACGCAGACCAACCCGAGGGTGAACTACACATGGGGCAAAGGACGCCACAGCCTGAAGGTAGGCTATGAGTTCGGCCTCTTGAACCAGGCGATCTCGGACTTCCATCCGAAGTATGGCAGTGACGTGTACGGCGGCGCTTTCAGCTCGACGACAGGCTCTACGTCGCAGGCAGCAAACCTGACGGACTTCCTCTTCGGCGCGCGCAACAACTACTCCCTCAACGCGTACAACGAGATCAACTACGAACGCTACTGGCACATGGCCTACATCCAGGATGACTGGAAAGCCCTGCCGAAGCTGACGATCAACGCCGGTCTGCGGTACGAGTTTGTCTCGCCGAACTACGAGCAGAACAACAACCTGCTGAACTACGATCCTGTGAACCAGCGTCTGTTGCACGCGGGAACTGGCACAGACGTGACCAGCACAGCGCCGGGACACATCTATACGCTCCACTATGTGGGCGGAGGCTCACTCGCCAATCGCGGGCTGGTGAACCCGGACTATAAGGACTTTGGGCCACGGCTTGGGTTCTCCTACCAGGTGCTCCCCAAAACGGTGATCCGCGGCGGTTACGCCATCAGCTATGCGTATCTGTTCCGCTTCGGTGGCGAAGGCATGCTTGGCTACAACGGCCCGAACAACTACGACGCGACGATCAACCAGACGCCAGACCAAGGGCTCTGCGTTACGCAGGCTGGGTCGACAGCGGGTTCGCTGACACTAGACCCGAGCACATGCTTCCGCCGCACACAGGATGGCTACGAGAACGACTTCGACGGCCCCGCGAACTTCTCCACGCTCAAGGCGCAAACACGCTATCAGTTGAAGGACTTCAAAACGCCTTACGTGCAGGCCTATCACCTCTCCGCCCAGCAGGAGCTGCCATATAAGTTCACGCTGGAGGTCTCATACGTTGGCGACCACGCCGTACACGTTCCAGCGCTGGAGGACACCAACCAGGCGCGGACCTGTTTGCCCAGCGAAATCCCAGCGGCGAACCCCGGTCAGTGCGCAACGTCGCTGCAGGGACGGCGTCCAATCTCCACCTTTACGGACATCCTCACCGAATCGAACGCCGGCTTCCTGGACTACAACTCATTGCAGACCAAACTTGAGAGGCGGTTCTCGCAAGGCATCTTCCTGATCAACTCGTTCACCTGGTCGCACGGGGTCAACAACTCATCGGCCGACCTTGAGGCAAATAACGGCGACGGCGCAGTGGTGAATATCGCAAACGTAAAGAGTGATCGCGGCCCATCAGGCTACAACCAGCCGCTCAACGATACGACCTCCGTAATCGCCGACATTCCGTTCGGGCACGGTGAGCGATTTGGCTCAAGCATCCCAGGCTGGGAGCAACAGGTGCTTGGTGGCTGGCAGCTCACGGGCATCAATGTCGTAACCAGTGGCGTGCCCATCAACCTGACGTATACCGCAAGCACCAACCAGGTGGTCTCGACGACAAGCTCCGCCTACTCCCTGCGCCCGAACCTCACGGGCACGCCCGGTGCGGTGTACGGCAAGACGTTGACGAAGACGAACAGCTCGCTGAACGGGTACTTCGTCCAGTCGGGTGTCTCGGTGCCACTGGGATCGCAGCTCTTCGGCACCGCGGGACGCAACGATCTGAGCGGGCCGGCATATGGCCAGTTCGACCTGGCGGCGCACAAAAAGTTCACGCTGCCCAACGAGCGGTATAGCGCGGAGTTTCGCATCGAAGCATTCAACGTGCTGAACGCGACAAACTACATCAGCCCGGGCTCATCAATCGGCAGCGTAAACAGCAACTCAGGCGCGTTTACGCAGAGCGGAAGCTTCGGACAGTTCAGCGGCAGCAGCAGCGTATATCCATCCCGCCAGGTACAGCTGGCACTGCGACTCGCCTTCTAAGCAACAAATCCCAAGACTAAGGGCAGCGGCCTTTCACGGCTGCTGCCCACGCTCTCCAATCTTTGGAGACGCGGGTTTCGTGTTCTCTCAAAACAGAAAGGATCGTTTCGATGTCTATCGTGAATACCCGTTCGAGTCGTCGTGCATTTCTCTTGCAGGCCTCTGCTTTAACTGCAGCGGCTGCGCTGCCGGGCGCACTTGTAGCTCAGTCTAATCCGGCACTGGATGCTCCAATCGACATCGAGGCGATCGAGCAGCAGGCCGCGAAGATACCGAACCGTGACACGCTGCTGAAGTTCAACACCAACGGCACCCGGAAGCCCTTCGCGGGCAACACGGTGATCTGCCATCTGCCCGTGCAGTGCACCATGCGCGACGCGATGGTGTCGCTGCATCAGGAATTGGCCGCCTCACCGTTCCGGCACAAGCTGGGATTGACCTCGACCGACAGCTATCACATGACAGTCTTCCCCGGTGCAAACGATCAGGACCGCACAGCATACGGATGGCCATCATACGTGCCGCTCAACGCAACGATCGAGCAGTGCAATCAGACCGTGGAAGAACGCATGCAGGCAGCACGCCTGCGTTGCAAGCTGCCCCTCCGCGTGCGCGTGGACGAGCCGGCAACGCTGAACTACTTCGCCGCATGCACGCTGCGCATGGTGCCCGCCGATCGCGAGGAGAACACCAAACTACGCGCGCTGCGTGATCAACTGGCCGAGGTCTACGGGTTCCGCACGAAGGACCACGACCAGTACACATTTCACATCACAATGTCATACCAGACCGCGCGCTTTACAGCGCAGGAGCAGATGGCCTACCGGAAAATCCTGCGTGCGCACCTGCAACATATCACAGCCGCCGCTCCCGTACTGGAGCTCGGCGAGCCCGAGTATTGCATCTTTCCTGACATGTTCCGCTTCGAACCGAAGATACTGCTTGCCTGCTCGTAGGCATGCAAGAGTGCGACGCTCATCCGCCATATCCATCGATCCAGAAGGATGAGGAGCAAAACTTAAAAAGCAAAAGCCCCCAAAATTGCGGGGGCTTTGTCGGCTTCTGGCGTTCTGAAACGATGAACGCGAATGTATGGCGGAGAGTGGGGGATTCGAACCCCCGATAGAACTTTTGATCCTATAACGGTTTAGCAAACCGCCGCCTTCAGCCTCTCGGCCAACTCTCCTGCGGGTGGTCTCGAAGTACAGACCGCTCGGATTCCTGTCAGAAGTATAGCCTAACCGCGCGGCCGCCCGCACGCCAGTCGTACATTCTCATCCATCTACCGTTCGCGCCTGCGCGCCATCCGCGTTATAGTGCGTAGAAACTGCCCACACCGCAGTGCCCGCACAGTCCGGGCCAAGGAGACACCCGGCCATACGCAGCCCAGCCGCCAGCAACAAGCTACGCCTCCTCCCGCTCATCGGCGCAACCTACTTTATGGTGGCCGGCGGGCCTTACGGTTTGGAAGACATTCTCGGCAAGGCCGGCTACCTGCGAGCGCTCCTGCTGCTCGCCATCATCCCTCTTATCTGGAGCCTGCCCACCTCCCTCATGGTCGGCGAACTCGCCAGCGCCATCCCCGACGAAGGCGGCTACTACGTCTGGGTCCGCCGCGCGCTTGGCCGCTTCTGGGGCTTTCAGGAAGCATGGCTCTCGCTCGCAGCCAGCGTCTTCGACATGGCCATCTACCCGGTCATCTTCGTCGACTACCTCTCGCGCCTCGCGCCCAGCCTCACCGCCGGTTATCGCGGAGTCCTATGGGCACTCGCCGTCGTTCTAATCTGCACGCTCTGGAATCTCCGTGGCGCAAAGGTCGTCGGCGTCGGCTCCGTCATTCTCTTCTGCATCCTGCTCGCGCCCTTTGTCGTGCTCATCGGCTACGCGATGCTCCGCTGGCACGGCATCGGCTCCGGCGCCATACTGCATCCCGTCGCCGCACCGGACATGGCCGGGGCCATCTCCGTCACACTCTGGAACTACATGGGCTGGGACAACGCCTCCACCGTCGCGCAGGAGGTCGAAGACCCGCAGCGCAACTACCCGCGTGCGATGGTCTCTGCCGCGGTCCTCGTAGCTCTCACATACATCCTTCCGTTACTCGCAGTCGGTCTCGCCGGCCTCGCAGCAGACCAGTTCTCCACCGGCGCCTGGACCGACGCCGCACGCACCCTTGCAGGCCCGTTCCTCGCTCTCACCATCGTCATCGGCGGCATGATCAACGGCACCGGCATGTTCAATGCCCTCATGCTCAGCTACACCCGCGTTCCCTTCGCAATGGCCGAAGACGGCATGTTGCCCGGCGCGCTCTCACGGCTCTTTCTGCGGCGCAATCAGCGAGGCGTCCCCTGGGTCAGCGTGCTCTTTTGCGCGGTGATCTGGGCCTTCGCACTGCGCTTCACCTTCGAGCGCCTCATCTCCATCGACCTCGTGCTCTACGGCGCGGCCCTCATGCTGGAGTTCGTAGCTCTGGTCGTGCTGCGCCGGCGCGAGCCCGGTCTCATCCGCCCCTACCGCGTACCCGGAGGCACAGCCGGAACGGTTGCCGCAGGAGTCGGCCCAGCGCTGCTCATCGCCTACGCCATCTACGCAGCCCGCGGCGAACAGGTCCTCGGCATGAACGCTCTGCTCTTCGCCGCGATCGTCGGCCTCAGCGGCGCGGTCATCTCCTGGCTGCTCCCCAGGGTCAGCCGCGGCAATCCGCACGCGTAGTCCTGCGCGAACACAAAGGCCTGCGAGTCAGCCTCGCAGGCCTTGAAAATGTGCTCACGTATCGGGCTACTTGCCAGCAGCCTTCTTGTCCGTAAACGCCTTCCGGGCTTTCTCGATCACCTTGATCGCTTCATCCACACCGCGCCAGCCATCGGTATCGACAGTCTTGCCCTCCAGGTCCTTGTAGATGGAGAAGAAGTGATCGATCTCTTTCAGAATATGCGGATACACATCCGTGTAGTTCTTCACATCGGCATAGCGGGGATTGCCGTCGCCAACGCACAGGATCTTCTCATCGCCCTGTCCCTGGTCCACCATCTGCAGCATGCCGATGGGACGAACGGTCAGCACACAACCCGGAAAGCTCGGCGTATCCACCAGCACCAGCACATCCAGCGGATCGCCGTCATCGCCCAGCGTCGACGGGATAAATCCATAGTCGCCAGGGTAATGTACCGGCGAGTACAGGTTGCGGTCCAAGCGGAAGACGTGCAGTTCCTTGTCGTACTCATATTTGCTGATTCCTTCCAGAGGAATCTCGATGACGGCGTTGACCAGGTGCGGTGCGCCAGGGCCAACAGGCAGTTCAAGGTAATTCGGCATAGGTGCGAGGGGGACTCTCTTCTCCTGATCGGTAGATTGGCTCGTCAGCGGTCGCGCCTGGGTGAATTGCCATAGATCGACACCGCAAGCAAACCGGGAGGGCCATTGCGGTCGCGCCTCGGCACAGCCATTGCCGCCGAGATCGCCGCAGAACTCCAGTCCATAGTCTACAGGCTGCCGGGGAGACAGCGGCATAAACGCCATTCTGCGGCGCTCACAGGACTTTGGTATGCCGTCATGAGCGCATTCCGTCCCATGTTGCCTCCCAGTCGAAACACGCATCGAACACGGTACAGCTGAGGGGAACAGCTCGGCCTACTTTTCTCGGTTCTGGAGCCTTGAATGTCATTTATACGCATTGCAGTACTCTTTTGTATTTGTTGGATAACCGGTTTTGTTTTCTCTGGATCGGCGGTGGCGCAGTCGCTCTCCACCGCCAGCAAAGCAGCTGAAATTTCAGTCTTCGGCGCCTACATGGGCGGCACACCCGATTACGGCCCTCACACATGGAAGGGCATATCAGCAGGCGGAGACTTCACCGTCTTCCCCCGCTTCATCCTCAAGCCTGCGCTGGAGGTCCGCGGCAACGTCCTCTCGGCGAGGGCAGCCACCGAGAAGACCGTACTATTCGGGCCGCGAGTGCAGTTGGACTGGCGCGGCAGGTTTCATCCTTACGGCGACTTCCTCATCGGCGCAGGCGAGATCCTCTTCCACCCCGACCCCGCGCCCGGCTACTCCGGCGATCGCAGCAAGGTCTACTCCTACGGCGGCGGCATCAACATCGACGTCGCTTATCACCTCTCAGCAAAGTTCGACTTCCAGCAACAGAGCTGGAACCTTGGACCGAACTCCGATTCTGCCTCCTCTGGCAACTTCACCCTCACACCGCGCACCTTGCAGATCGGCGTTACCTACACGCTGCCCTTCCGCTTCTTGAACCATGCCAGCGACTACCGCTAGACGAAACAGCGGCACGATCTATTGCACAACCTCTCCGTAAAGTTCGACTTCCAACAACAAACTGGAACCTCGGCAAGAACCTGCCGTTCAAACCCGACGACAGCAACTACACCCTCACGCCGCGCACGCTGATCTTTGGCATCACCTACCACTTCCCCTTCGCGGGGCTCCGCAAACAGCGTGACCTGCAGTAACGCCCGACACCCGCTCATGCCGCATGAACCCCCTCTGAACGGCTATCGCCCCCGTTCTTCAGCCCGGCGCGCACAGTGCTAGGCTGGAGAACGGGAGTCTTGAACGCTTTGAATCCGAACGAAACAACCGAGGCCGCACTGCATCCTCACGGCAGCAGCCGATTCATCCGCGCCTGCCTGCGCCAGCCCGTCGACCGCACCCCCATATGGCTTCTCCGCCAGGCTGGCCGCTACATGCCGGAGTACATGGCCGTCCGCAAGCACCATTCACTACTGGATATCTGCCGCACGCCGGAGATCGCCGCCGAAGTCACCATCACCGCCGCCGAGCGCCTCGGCGTCGACGCAGCCATCATCTTCGCCGACCTCCTTCTGCCCTTCACGCCTATGGGTCTCGACTTCGAGTTCGTCAACGGCGAAGGCCCTGTCGTCCATCAGCCCATTCGTTCCCTCGAACACATCGAAGCCCTCCGCACCGACCGCACCGACGACCTCCGCTACGTCGCCCAGGCCATCGAAAAAGTCGGCCAGCACTTCAATCAACCGCGACCCGACGGCGATCAACTAGGCATCATCGGCTTCATCGGAGCGCCCTTCACCCTAGCCAGCTACATGATCGAAGGCGGCAGCTCCCGCAACTACGTCGAGACAAAAAAGCTCATGTACGCCTCAGGCTCAGGCAACAATCTGGGTGCCCCATCTTCGCCGACAGCTCCATCGTTGGCTAAGGTGGGTTCGCGGGACGCCAAGGCCTGGCCGCTCCTCCTCGAAAAACTCCTCACCGTCCTCACCGACTACGCCGCCCAGCAGGTCGAAGCCGGCGCCGACGTCATCCAGATCTTCGACTCCTGGGCTGGCGCGCTCTCCGTCACCGACTACCGCGACTACTGCCTCCACGCCACCACCGAGCTCGTCCAACGCGTCAAAGCTCTCGGCGTCCCTGTCATCTACTTCGGCGTCGACACCGCGAGCCTGCTCCCCACCATGCGCGAAACCGGTGCCGATGTCCTCGGCCTCGACTGGCGCATTCCGCTCGATGAGGGCTGGCGCGCCATTGGCTACGGCACCGCCGTACAGGGCAACCTCGACCCCATCACGCTCTTCGCGCCGCAGGACGTCCTCGAAGCTCGCGTCAAAGAGATCCTCGATCTAGCAGCCAACCGCAACGGCCACATCTTCAACCTCGGCCACGGCATCGTACCCGGCACACCCGTCGAGAACGTGATCCACGTCGTCGACGTCGTAAAGAAGTACAGCCTCCGCGAAGCCGCCGTCGCAAAGTGATGTCCATCACGAGCGCGCACCCAACTCCGCGCGCACAATAGAGGAGGACGCATGAGTGACACCACCACGCACGACACGCCGGCAATTCTGCTGCTGGCCCACGGCACGCCCGACCGCCTCAGCGAGATGGCCGCCTATCTCGACAAGGTCACCGGCGGCCGCCCCATGTCCCCCGAGGTCATCGCCGAGCTCCAGCACCGCTACGCCGAGATCGGTCTGCGCGAAGAGCCCCTGCCCGACGGCCCACCTCTAACGAAGTGGACACTTCTGCAAGGCCGCCTCTTGAGCGAAGCCCTCGGCCAGCCCGTCTACATCGGCATGCGCAACTGGCACCCCTTCATCGCCGACGTTGTCGAGCAGATGAAGTCCGACGGCGTGAAGAAAGCCCGCGTCCTCTGCCTCGCGCCACAGAACTCCCGCACCAGCGTCGGCCTCTACCGCCGCGCCCTCATGCAGGCCGTCAACGGCGCGTTTGAAGTCGAGTTCATCGCCGGCTGGGCCGACGAGCCTCTGCTCGCCCAGGCCTTCGCCGAAAAACTCTGGCCCGTCTGGGCAGAGGCCTGCGCAGCCACAAGCGCCGAATCAGGAAAGCCCGTTCGCGTCCCCGTACTCTTCACCGCACACGCCGTCCCCTGCCGCACCATCATCAGCGCACCGGCGCAACCTACTGACTCCGCCGCGCAACCCGGCGCCCCCGTCCCCGCCGACGGCATCCAGAACTACGGCCCCGCCACCCTGCCCGACCCCTATCCCGTCGAGTGCAAGCAAACCGCCGCACACATCGCCGACCACATGCGCCCCCTCGGCATGACCGATCGCGACTGGTTCTTCGCATTTCAAAGCCAGGGCATCGCAGGTGCCCCGTGGCTCGGCCCCACTGTCCCCGACACCCTCAAGAACCTCGCGCAGATGGGCCACAAAGCCATCGTCCTCCAGCCTGTCGGCTTCCTCTGCGACCACGTCGAGATCCTCTACGACATCGACGTCGACTTCAAAAAACAGGCCGCCGAGCTCGGCATGACGCTCTACCGCGCCGAAAGCCTCAACGGCTCCCCAACCCTCACCCGCGCAATCGAGCAGGCCCTCAAGCGCACCCCCACACCCGAAACTCCCGGCGAAGCCCCCGCCGCAAAGCCCGCAGCCGCTGACGCCCAACCCGAGGCCGTCGCCGCCAAGTGAAACGCATCGCCATCATCGGTGGAGGAACCGCTGGCCTAGCCGCGGCCTACGAACTCGAAAAAGCCCGTCTACGCGGAGCCGACATCGACTGGCAGCTCTACGAGGCCAGCCCCCGCCTCGGCGGCCTCCTCTCCACCACCCGCATCGACACCCTCGAAGGCCGCTTCATCCTCGAAGACGGCCCCGACGGCTGGGTCACCGAAAAACCCTGGGCCCGCGACCTAGCCCTCGAACTCGGCCTCGCCGACCAGATCATCCCCTGCCACGAAGAGCACCGCCGCACCCTCATCCTCATCGACGGCAAACTCCAGCCCATGCCCTCACGCATGCGCATGATGGTCCCCGAAGACCTCGCCGCCCTCGAAGGCTCAACCCTCTTTACCGACTCCGCCCGCGCCGCCTACGCAGCCGAGCTCGCCAACGCCACCACTCTCAAAGCCTCCGCACCCACGCACGACGAGTCCGTCGCCGACTTCGTCCTCCGCCACTTCGGCCAGGAGGTCCTCACCAAGATCGGCTCCCCACTCCTCTCCGGCGTCTTCGGCGGCGACGTCCACACCCTCAGCGTCCGCGCCGTCATGCCCGCCTTCGTCAGGATGGAGCAGGAGCACGGCTCCCTCATCGCCGCCCTCCAGGCAAAATCGAAAGAGCGTGGCTCCCGCCCACCTCAACCCGCCTTCACCAGCCTCCGCAACGGCATGGGCACACTCGCTGAAGCCCTCATCGCAAAGCTGCCGCCCGAGCGCATCCACCTCCAGCGCGAGGCGTACTCCCTCAAGCGCGAAGGCAAACTCTGGTGCCTCCGCACCACCACGCCCAACACCACCGCCAAGAGCAAGCGCCACTTCCAGCACATCCTGCTCGCCACTCCCGTCTGCGTCACCCGCCACCTCCTCACCCCACTCGACGCCGCAGCCGCCGCACTCATCCCCACCGAAACCAGCTCCGCCGTCCTCGCCGCCTTCGCCTGGCCCGCCCCCGCCGCGCGACAGATCCACCTCCCCGAAGGCTTCGGCTTTCTCGTCCCGCAAACCTCGAATGAGGCAGGGGCCTTAGTCCCGCAAGCAATGGAGGGAGCAGGGGCCTTTAGGCCCCTGAATAGCGACGGAGAGAAAGGGGCTTTAGCCCCGGCAAGAACAACTCTCCTCGCCGCCACCTTCGTCGACCAGAAGTACCCCGACCGCGCCCCCACCGGCACCCGCATCCTGCGCGCCTTCTTCGGCGGCATCACCGCCGAAGCCATGATGACCCAGCCCGACGAACCCATCATCGCCGCCGCCCACGAACAACTCACCCACATCCTCGGCCCTCTGCCCGCGCCCATCCCCACCATGACCACCATCCGCCGCTGGCCCAACAGCCTCCCTCAATACGCCGTCGGCCACCTCGAACGCATGGCGCAGCTCGACATCCACATCGCAAAGCTCGGCGGCCTCACCCTCCTCGGCAACGGCTACCACGGCGTCGGAATCCCCGACCTCATCCGTGACGCCCGGGCCACCGTCCGCACCTTGCTCTCCTAGACTTGCCAGCTTTGCTGCCGACTACCTTCACCCATGAAGTGTCATCTCGACCGAAGCAGGACAGCTTCATCGTCCTGCGCAGCGGAGTGGAGAGATCCCCACATTTTGCCTCAACCGGCTAAGAAGCTGAGGAATCAGACCTTAGCCAAGAAAACCTTCTCAAAACCACATTTCACACAAAAATCCCTTGCATCCGATAGCACTTTCGATATATCTAAGATATATCTTACGAACTATCGTAAGAAGAAAAGAGATTTTCCTATGTACAAACAATTCTGGTTCCAATCCCACGACGACGACCGTGAGCGCCACTCCGGCTGCGACCATCACGGACGCCACCACGGCCGCTTCGGCGGTCGCGGAGAGCGCGGCGAACACCGCGAGCACTTCGACCGCGGCTTCGGCGGCGGGCGCGAGCGCATCTTCGACTCCGGCGACCTGCAGCTCATCATCCTCGACCTGCTCGCCAAGCAGCCCAGCTACGGCTACGAGCTCATCAAGGCCATCGAAGAGCGCATGGCCGGTGGCTACGCACCCAGCCCCGGCGTCGTGTACCCCACACTCACCCTGCTCGAAGAGCGCGGTTTCACCGAGGTCGTCAGCTCCGAAGGCAACCGCAAGGTCTACGGCGTCACAGACGCAGGCAAGCAGGAGCTCGAGGCCAACGCCGCCCGCCTCCGCGAGATCGGCGAACGCATCGACCGCAGCGGCGAGCGCTTCGAGCGCCTTCGTTCCGTGCAGGTCATGGGCGCCTTCCGCAACCTCGGCGAGGCCGTCCGCACCCGCATGTTCCGCGGCAACCTCACTCCTGAGCAGATCGCCAAGATCGCCGAGGCCATCGACACGGCCGCAAGGGCCATCGATGCCGTCTAACCGCGATGGCCGACAACGCGCATCACTCAAGGCCAATCTGGCCCGTCTCCGGGCCAGATTGGTGCATCCATCCACTTCAGATGTAGCCCGAAACTACCAGGGCACCGTTCCGTCTTCATCGGTGTAGGTGCCGGTCGGGCCATCCGGGCCGATCAGCGCCATCTTCACCGCCTGACGCGCGCCCTGCTCGACCGTGCGGTGCCCCTGATGATCGTTGAGATCAGTCGCCACATAGCCCGGGCAGACAACGTTGACCTTGATGTTCGTCTTCTCGAGTTCGATGGAGAACGCCACCGTTACTGCGTTCAAGGCTGTCTTCGAAGGGCTGTACGCGGCCCCGAAGATACTCCGGTAGGGATGGTTTGGGTCAGACGCCTGGGTGAGAGACCCAACCGAGCTGCCGATATTGACGATCCGGCCAGCCGGGGCCTCGCGGAGCAACGGCAACATCGCCTGCGTGACCGCGATAACGCCAAAGACGTTCGTCTCAAAAACAGTGCGGATGGAGTCGAGCGGCGCAGTACTCGGAATGTTGAACTTCAGGCGGTCCGCAAAGGACGTTCCTGGCACAAACTCTCCGACGATGCCTGCATTGTTCACCAGCACATCGAGCCGGCCAAACTCCCTGCGAATACGTTCAGCGGCGGCAGCAATCGAGGCCGCATCCGTGACGTCCAGCTGGATGGCGTGGGCTCTTTCTCCGATCCCCTTGGCCGCCGTCTCGCCCGCTTCAAGCTTGCGCGACCCGACCAGCACCGTCAACCCATGCCCAGCGAGGTCCTTCGCAATCTGCTGTCCAATTCCTTTGTTCGCTCCTGTAATCAGGGCTACGCGATCTTCCGACATGTGTAGAACTCCTTCTCGGTAGCGATACGCCTGCGATATGCTGGAGGTACCGGAACCTTGTTCCAGATAATAAGCGGAACGATGTTCCGCTTACAAGCGTCCCTGCATGAAAAAAGAAAAAACAATCCAACCCGCTGCCGCTACCGAGAAGGAGCCGCGCCCAAAGCGGGCCGACGCTCAGCGCAAGATGGCCGCCCTGCTGAAGGCAGCGATGGAGGTCTTCGCTACCTCGGGCGTGGATGCTCCGGTGCGCGAGATCGCCGAACGGGCGGGCGTCGGGCTGGGCACCGTCTATCGGCACTTTCCGCAGCGATCGGACCTGATCGCTGCCGTCTTTCGAAACAACGTGGACACCTGCGCGGACGCCGCACCAGCGCTCGCCAGCCAGTATCCGCCGACAGAGGCCCTGTCCCAGTGGCTGCAGCGCTATATGGAGTTCATCGGCACCAAGCGCGGGCTTGCGAAGGCGCTGTACTGCGACCCCGCCTACAGCACCCTACCGGAATACTTCAACAAGCGCCTCCGCCCGGCGCTCATAGGCCTGCTCGATACTGCGGTCGCGGCGAAGGCAGTGCGTCCGGGCATCGACGCAGACGACCTGCTGATCGCGGTGGCGAACCTGTGCAGCGCAGGCTATGGACGCGATCCGGAGCATCCGCGACGGATGGTCGAGTTGCTCATCGATGGCCTGCGCTTCCGCGCGGAGAAAGACGCCTGATGGAAGGAGCTGGCGTAAAATCAACGCATGGGCATTACTCGCCAGCAAGCTCTTGATTGTTTTGCTTCTGATGACCTGATCGGCATCGGGATGGAGGCCGACGCGGTACGACGCCGCCTGCATCCCGAAGGCGTGGTCAGCTACATCATCGATCGCAACATCAACTACACAAACTTCTGCACAGAGTACTGCACCTTCTGCGCCTTCTACCGGCCGCTCAAGGGCAAGCTCGCCGCCGAAGGCTACATCCTCGACTTCGACACCATCTACGACAAGATCCGCGAGACCGTCGAGATGGGCGGCACCGGCGTCCTCATGCAGGGCGGCATCCACCCCGACCTCAAGATCGACTGGTTCGAGTCCCTCTTCACCGGCATCAAGCAGCGCTTCCCGAGCATCTGGCTGCACTGCCTCTCCGCATCCGAAATCCTCGCCATCGCCGAGTACTCCGAGCTCGACCTCCGCACCACCATCGCCCGTCTCCGCGACGCCGGCCTCGACAGCATCCCCGGCGGCGGCGCCGAGATTCTCGACGACGAGGTCCGCGCCCGCATCGCCCGCCTCAAGTGCCGCACCGAAGACTGGGTCAGCGTCCACCGCACCGCCCACGCCCTCGGCATGCGCACCACCGCCACCATGATGTTCGGCGTCGGCGAGACAATGGCCCAGCGCGTTAACCACTTCGAAGTCGTCCGCCAGTTACAAGAAGAAACCGGCGGCTTCACGGCCTTCATCCCCTGGAGCTTCCAGCCCAACAACACCGCTCTCGGCGGCCGCGGCTGGGACGAGGCCACCAGCGTCGAGTACCTAAAAACCCTCGCCATCTCCCGCCTCTACCTCGACAACATCGAGAACGTCCAAAGCTCCTGGGTCACGCAAGGCCTCAAGGTCCTCCAGATGGGCCTCCGCTTCGGCGGCAACGACGTCGGCAGTGTCATGCTCGAAGAAAACGTAGTGAAGGCCGCGGGCACCGCCAACTGCACCACCGAAGAAGAGCTCCGCCGCATCATCCGCGACGCCGGCTTCAAACCCGTCCAGCGCGACACCCTCTACCGCACCATGTTCTTGAATTAATGAACGAGTCTTACTTCAGCCTTTCGTTATCGCCGCCTCAAATAGATGCAAGCTCTCTAGAGTTGGCAAGGGAAACGGATGCGGAAGTTCGTCAAGCTCATAAATCTCTAGCTCGCTGAGAAATCCATCATCAGCGAAAACGAGAATACCTACTTGCCCACCGTCCGGAGTTCGGCCAAGCAGATCGACAACTACGCGTCCATCCGAGTGCCCACGCTCAGCTTCACGGCTTACTTCAAAGTTGATGGTTGGACAGCCGCACCGGCAATGACTCACAACCTTTACAAATGAAACTTGTCCGAGAAAGGATTGCGCATGCTCGCTACCATTTGCGAGTACGTGAGTAAGGAATTGAACTTCTGAAAGCGATAGAGAACGATCTTCTTTCAGAGCCTCTGATTGCTGCCTTCTGATATCTCCGAGCAACGGCAAACTCTTCTTGAGTGATTTTGGCAGCCTCATGTTGTCGTCTCCGATCAAATAACTCCTACGCCGTCTTCAACCCCGCCTCTGCAATCGCCGCCGAGATCTTCTCATCTGGCACACCCTGCTTCCTTAAGCTCTCCGTCAGCGCCGCCACATTCGACCCCTCGAGCTTCTCCAGGTCCTTCCGCAGCCCCTGTGAGATGTACGCCTTCATCAGCGACTGATATCCGGAGAAGCCAAGCATTGGCGCGATCTCCTTCAGGTCTTCGATCACACGCTCAGGAACGCGCAAGCTGATCGACGTCATCACGCGCGGTGTGCGCAACTGCTCTCTCATCCGTTCAGCGGCTGTCTTCATAGTAGATTTTCTCCTCTCTCTTTGTTGCTTCTCTCGCTGAGATCAGTCTTAGATACAGGTCTTCGCGTTCCACGTGGACGACGTAGAGCAGTCTGCTTTCCGTTGTATTGCCGATAACCGCAACGCGCGTCTCTCCATCAACGCTCGCATCTTCCAAAACAAAGGCACGATCGAAGAACACCTCACAGGCTGTCTCAAACCGCACACCATGTTTCGCTCGGTTCTTAGCAGCCTTGAGTCCATCCCATACGAAGGTTTCTCCGCGGTACAGGTAGTAGACGTCCACATGTCAATGTATATACTTTGTATATTCATCAGTCAACCATGAATCCATCTCATCTAGCCCGTTGTCTCGTTGCGCTCTCCATCCCCGCGACACTACTCGTCGCCCAGCAGCCCTACGTCCTCAAGCTCAACACGCAGGAGGTCGCCCTCAACTTCCACGCCGAGGACGCCTCCGGCCGTACCATCCCCAACCTCGCGCTCGCCGACCTCCGTCTCCGCGACAACGGCAAGCCCCCCGACAAGATCACCCTCTTCACCCACAGCCAAAATCTCCCCCTCCGCGTAGCCATCGTCTTCGACGAAAGCGCTTCCATGGCAGGCTACCTCTCTCCCCGTCGTGTCGCGCAGCAGCTTGCCGCTACCGCCATCCAGTCCGACAAAGATCAGGCCATGGTCGTCCGCTTCGACTTCGAAACCCAGATCCAGCAGCCCTGGACCAGCGACCCCGCCATCCTCATCCACGCCGCCGCGCACGTCACCGACAAGAACGGCACCCGCCTCGGCGGCACCGCCATCTGGGACACCCTCTACCGCGTCTGCCGCGATCACATCCCCGCCCAGACACCGGGCGCCGAAGTCTCCGCCAACGCCATCCTCCTCTTCACCGACGGCGACGACAACTGGAGCCACGCCCGCCCCCAGGACGTCATCGACATCTGCACCCAGCGCGAGACCCCCATCTACCCCTTCATGCTCTTCGGCAAAGAACACTTCGACAAAGGCCAGGGCCTCCTCCGTCAACTCGCCGAGCACACCGGCGGCAAGGTCTTCTACCAGCAGATCGGTCACACCACCATGGCCGACTCCATCCTGCAAATCAACCAGGACCTCCGCGACCGCTACACCCTCGTCTACCGACCGCACGCGCTCAAGCTCAACAGCAGCTTCCACACCATCAAGCTCGACACACCCGCCAAAGCCACGCAGATCAACGTCCGCGACGGCTACTTCGCCGAGCCTTAGCTCTTCCCTGCCTGCACCTTGATCCAGGCATCCACCCGCGTCTCCAACAAATCCAGCGGTAGCGCCCCTCCATCCAGAATCTCGTCATGGAACGCCTTGATGTCGAACTTCGGCCCCAGCTCTTTCTTCGCACGCGCCCGCAGCTCCAGAATCTTCAGCTGCCCCATCTTGTACGCCAGCGCCTGCCCCGGCCACGCAATGTAGCGGTCGGTCTCGCTCTGCGCCAGCACATCGTTCACATCGTTGGCGTGCATGTAGTCGATCACCTGCTGCCGCGTCCATCCCTGGTCATGGATGCCCGTATCCACCACCAGCCTTACCGCGCGAAACAGCTCCGAGTTCAGCCGCCCATAGTCCGACACCGGGTTCTGATAGAACCCGATCTCCTTACCTAGTTGCTCCGCATACAACGCCCAGCCCTCCGTATAAGCCGAGTACCCGCTATGCAGTCGAAACTTCGGCAACCCCGTCAACTGCTGCGCCACCGAAATCTGCAGATGGTGCCCCGGCACGCCCTCGTGATACGCCACCGCCTCATCCAGCACCAGAGTCCTGTGCGTCGGGTCAGCCACCGCCACCACCACGCGCCCCGGCCGCCTTCCATCCGGAGTCCCTCGCACATAATGCGTCGCCGCCGCTGCATCAAAGTCCGGAATCGCCTCTACCGTCACCGGAGCCTTCGGTAGCAGGTTGAACAGCTCCGGCAGCTTCGGCTCCATCTGGTCGATGTAGTGCTTGAAGTCCGCCACAATCTGCGCCTCGCTCGTCGGCTTCCACTTCGGATCGCTGTTGATCGCCGCGCGAAAGCTCGCCAAGTCCGGATACCCCTGCGCCTTGGCCAGCGCGGTCATCTCCGCCGTAATGCGCTTCACCTCGCTCAGCCCCAGCGCATGAACCTCCGCCGGCGTAATGTCGATCGTCGTCATCGACTTCACGGCCTCCGCATAGCGCCGCTTCCCATCCGGCAGGCTCTCAATGGACAGGCTCACACGCCCCTGCGGGTCATACTCCTCGCGCAAGAACTTCGCAAACGCGCGATACGCCGGGAACACTTCATCGTTCACCACCTTCGTCATCTCCGCCGTCAGCCGCTGCTGCTCCGCCCCCGGTATGCTCATCGGATACTTCTTCGTCGGCAGCAGAAACGGGTTCGCCGCAATAATCCCATCGCACTGCCCCGGCAGCTTGTCCACAATCACCTTCGGAGGCATCAGGTGGTCACGCTCACCCGCACGCATCACCTCCATCGTCTGCTGCAGCGCCCGAGGAATCTGCCGCAGCCGCGCGATGTAGTCCTCATAGTGCTTCACCGAATCCAGCGGCACCTGCAACGGCAAATCCGCCAGCTCCGTGTGGATGCCGTTCTGCTGGTTCACCGGCATCTCATAGTTCTTCAGCTCATAGTTCACATCGCTGCGAACAATCTGCCGCTCCAGCAGCTCATGCGACAGCAAATCCTTGTCGCCCATCCCGGTCGTCGGAATCGCCCGCAGCCGCACCAAAAACGCATCGCCCTCGGCATGCTCACGCGCAATCTGCGCCAGCGAAAAATCCCCCAGTTGATCGTTGTACCGATAGTCCCCAACCCCCGTCGCCCGCAGCGGCGAGTTCTTCAGCCCATTCTGGTAGTACTCCTCAAACAGCGCGTTCTGCGCGGCCACATTCTCCGCCACCATCTTCGCCGGCCCCTGCGCCACGGCACTCTGCATTGCGATGGACGACACCAGCCCCGGCATCAGGGCAAACGAAAGGGCGGAACACCAGAATCCTGTAAGTTTTGGCATGAGCCACATTAGAGCACTTTTTGTATCGATATTTTTCGCTCAACTATAGAAGTGTCATTTCAGAAGTGTCATTTCGACCGGAGCGGAGAAACCCCTGTATTTGTATTTGCAGTCGCCGTTGCCTGTTTTCCTCTGCGACCTTTGCGGCTTTTCCTTTGCGTCCTCTGCGTTAAAGCTTTTGTCGTAGCGAGAGCCGAAGGCGCGAGCATACCTCCTCCGCAAATCCCGGCAACCCCTTGCACCTCAGTTAGAATCGAATCAGACCAACGCCTGTCCGGAGTGCGTACCACCAGCCGATGCCCAGCCTACTGCCCAGCCGACTTCACGCACTCGCGTTCTTCTTCATCTCGCAGCACGGCCTCGGCCACTACTGGAAGACCCACTACGCCGACCACACCTTCCGCGGCGTCTATCGCTGGAACGCTTTTGACGTCTCCATGCTGGTCCCGTACTTCGTCGTCATGGTCATCCTGGCCTTCTACGGCATCCACCGCTACCAGCTCGTCTGGCTCTACTACCGCAACAAGCGCAACGAGGCCAAATCCAACCAGCCTCCGGCCACATTCACTGAAGAGCAGCTCCCCTTCGTCACCATCCAACTCCCCATCTACAACGAGCAGTTCGTCATCGACCGCCTCCTCGACGCCTGCTGCCGCCTCGACTACCCCCGCGACCGCTTCGAGATCCAACTCCTCGACGACTCTACCGACGAGACCGTCGACGTCGCCAGCGCCATGGTCGCCCGCTTCGCCGCAGGCACGCAGGGCCTCGACCCGCAGCCCGTCTTCTACCTTCACCGCACCAACCGCCACGGCTACAAAGCCGGAGCCCTCGAAGAAGGCCTCAAGTCCTCCCGCGGCGAGCTCATCGCCATCTTCGACGCCGACTTCGTCCCTCCCCCCGACTGGCTCCGCAAAGTAGTCCACCACTTCGCCGAAGAAAAGGTCGGTATGGTGCAGACCCGCTGGACTCATCTCAACCGCAACTACAGCTTCCTCACGCAGGTGGAAGCCATCCTCCTCGACGGGCATTTTGTTCTGGAGCACGGAGGCCGCAGCCGCGCTGGCGTCTTCTTCAACTTCAACGGCACCGCCGGCATGTGGCGTCGCGCCGCCATCGACGAGGCCGGTGGCTGGGAGCACGACACCCTCACCGAGGACACCGACCTCAGCTACCGAGCGCAGCTCAAAGGCTGGAAGTTCAAATACCTCCAGGACGTCGAGTGCCCTGCCGAACTCCCCATCGAGATGACCGCCTTCAAAACCCAGCAGGCGCGCTGGGCGAAGGGCCTCATCCAGGTCGGCAAAAAGTCCCTGCCCGGCATCCTCCGCTCCGACATCTCCGCGCACCAGAAGCTCGAAGCCTGGTACCACCTCACCGCCAACATCAGCTACCCGCTCATGATCGTCCTCAGCGTGCTGCTGATGCCTGCCATGATCATCCGCAGCTGGCAGGGTCCCCTGCAGATGCTCCTCATCGACCTGCCGCTCTTCATGGCCTCCACCATGTCGGTCTCCACCTTCTACCTCGTCAGCCAGAAGGAGCTCTTCCCCAAGACCTGGTGGAAGACCTTCCTCTACGTCCCGTTCTTGATGGCGCTCGGCGTCGGCCTCACCATCACCAACACCAAGGCCGTCCTCGAAGCCCTCGTAGGCCACAAGACCGCCTTCGCCCGCACCCCCAAGTACCGAGTCCAGAAGAAGGGTGAAAAGTCACAGGCCAAGAAGTACCGCAAGCGCCTCGGCATCATCCCCTGGATCGAGCTGGCCATCGGCACCTACTTCGCGCTCACGGTCTGGTACGCCATCTCCACCGAAAACTACTTCACGGTCCCCTTCCTGTTGCTCTTCGTACTGGGCTACTGGATCACCGGCTTCCTCAGCATCTTCCAGGGCCTCTTCGAACGCCGCGGCGCTCAAGGCGAAGAGATGCACGAAAAACCCTACCCCGTAGGCATCTAAAACACCTTTGAACCAGTGCCTGCGTTTGGCCTCCGAAGAGGTGCCTGGCTTTGAAGGGGCGGGACTTCAGTCCCGCCATCAAGCTCCCAGAATCAGTGCGGCTTCAGCCGCGGAGGGAATGCTCGCACACTTGTCTAGAGCTTCCCCTAAAGCGTCTCGGCATCATCCCATGCCCAGCCCCACCCAAAAGGTGTCATCTCGACCGGAGCCAAACAGTTTCATCGTTTGGCGCAGCGGAGAGACCTGCATTTCGAACCACCCAAACTCTGTCATCTCGACCGAAGCATGGCGGCCTCATCGCCATGCGCAGCGGAGAGATCCCTGCATTGGCCGTTGTTTTTGCCATTGCCTTTGTTCTTGCTTGTCATTCCCGCAGGGAATCTGCGTCTTGACTACGACCCCACAAACGCTGTCATCCTGAGCGAAGCGCAACGCGCGCAGCCGAAGGACCCCGAAGAGTCAAGTTCAGGCTAAGCCATCAAAATCTTTCTCACATTACATCTCTTGGCCCCAGCGACTGAAGCATCAAGCAAATCCTTTGCAACAAGACCCCGGCACCGAAAACACTGAATGAAAGGCAGAGCTACAGCTTGGCTTGTAGATCAGCTAGAACGGCTTTCCTCTTTGCCTTTTCAATTTCCGGATCTTCTACCTGAATGAACTCGACGGCGCTGAATCTATCCCCTCCCCGCCGATTCTGCCGTGGCTCAACCGCTTCTATCAGAAGCGCTTCCATCGTGGCGATCAGGAGACCGCGATCATAGTTCTGTTCGGAAGAGTTCAAACTCCCGTTGTCGGAAACTTTGTACACACCGAACCAAGAGAAGCGATCCCACCGTCCGCTCAACCGATCAAAAACATGTTCTCGCAAGCGAACACCAATCCCACGATCAATGGCTCGGCCCACATAGATAACTTCTCCGCGGTCGTATAAGAGATAGACGCCTCGCTGGTCAGAAAAATCCACCGTGTCGCTTCTCAAATCACGCTTCCCGAAAAGATTGATAGTAGATGTGGCCCATTGGACTTTCTCTCGAGACCAAAACATGCCGAATGCATTAATCAGTCCAGTAGTTTCCTTTTTCTCCTCAATTTCTTCCGCTTCTAAAGAAGCGAGAGCAGGAGGGACAGCGCTAGGTAGGGCTCCCGCTGAAGTGGATCTCAAACGATATCGGCCTGGCCCTATCCGCTCAAAGGGCGTATTGGCACCATCCCAGCGAATTGATTCGGATAGGGTCGTGTTGAGGCTGGAATCTGGCGTCGCTCCGAGCTTTGTGCGAAGCCCTCGGTCGATGATCTGCTGAGTAATCTCCGTATATAGCATTCCCTCAGGCTTATCCTTGAGAACTTCAATAGCAGCCTCTCTCCAGCTCATCTGCGTTGCCAAGCTCATTCCCTCCATTTGTAAGTTGTCAGCAGTTTACCCTCACGCATTGACCCCACTCACCACCCGCCGTACCCTAATCCCATGAAGGTCAACGTCCAGTACGCCGAGACCCATCTCTCCGACCTGATCGCCGCAGCCTCACGCGGCGAGATCGTCGAGATCGAGACACCGGACGCCTGCGCCCATATCTATGCCTCCCCCAAACCCAACGCATCCGGCTCAGTCGTCGAATCCACATCTGAAGGTAAGCCCACCAGCCGCGCCCACCTAGCCGGGGCGTGGGAGGGACTCGTTCCAGTCATCTCCGACGAAGAGTGGAAAGCTCTGGACAAAGAAATTGAAGATGAGATGGTGAACGGCCCGATCTTCCCACCGGAGCACGCTTGAGATATCTGCTCGACTCGAACGTGCTGTACTGGTACATCACCGACCGCAGCCGCCTTACAAGGCGGGTTGAGCCACTGCTGGATGATGCTCACAACGACCTCTACGTGAGCTCCGCCTCGCTCTGGGAGCTCTCCATTAAGATCGCAAAAAGCCGACTCGCCGTTCCCGGCAATACCGTCCTCTCTCTGTACGAGCAGGTAGACCGTCTCGGCATAACAGTCCTCCCCATCAGCCGCGCTCACATCCTCCGCACCGAAACCCTGCCACACCATCACGGCGACCCCTTCGACCGCATAATCATCGCGCAAGCCCTTGAAGAAGGATTCACCATCCTCACCGCCGACGCCGACATCCCGCAATACGCCGCACCTGTCATCTGGAAGTGACATCCACCCCTTGACACCCCCGCTACAATAGAACCAGCCCCACCCGTGTTCCGGCCGGAGGAATCCCCGTCCGTCGAGCGCCACCCAGCCCCAGAGGCACCTGCTCACGGCTCCTTGAAAACCCGTTCCCCCTCAAGGGGTTCCACCCCTAACCTCAATCCGTTGCGGATCTTACCCCCAAAACCAGGGGAGGGTCCCGCACCCCGCGCCAGCCACCCGCATCAGCATGTAAGATACCTTCCGAGCCAGTCAGACAGATTCCGCTCACCGCACGCCCGAAAGGATCTCCCCATGCGTTTGGCAGCACTCGCTCTCCTCGCCGCAACCGCAGCCGTCCCCGCCTTCGCGGCCAAAACCTGCGATGTCCGCCACTTCGGCGCCACCGGCGACGGCACCACCAAGGACACCGCCGCCCTCCAGAAGGCCATCGACGCCTGCGCCAACACCGGCGGCACCGTCACCATCACGCCCGGCACCTACCTCACCGGCCCCATCGAGCTTAAATCGAAGCTCACCCTCGACATCCAGAAGGGCGCCACGCTCCTCGGCTCCCCTGACCGCGCCGACTTCGGCCCCTTCACCTTCGCCGGCAAGCAGACCGTCCTCCCGCTCGTCCGCTCCGACAATGCCAGCGACATCACCATCACCGGCGGCGGCACCATCGACGGCAACGGCCACATCTGGTGGGACTACGTCAAAGGCGTCAAGGACTCCGGCGTCCTCGGCACCGATCACCCCCGCCCCATGGGCATGCTCCTCCAGCACTCCCACCACATCGTCATTCAGGACATCACGGTACAAAACTCCGGCTTCTGGCAGATCGTCCCCTACTACTCCACCAACCTCAAGTTCCTCAACATGCGCATCCTGGCTCCCAAGTCTCCAAACACGGACGCCATCGACCCCTTCAGCAGCTCGCACATCCTCATCGACCACGTCTTCTCCTCCATCGGCGACGACAACATCGCCATCAAGTCCGGCGCCATCAACTCCCCCGGTCCCGACTCGCCCAGCCACGACATCACCATCCGCGACTGCACCTTCGAGCGCGGCCACGGCCTCTCCATCGGCTCCGAGATCGCCGGCGGCGTCTACAACGTCCACGCCGAGCGCATCCACTTCAACGGCACCGACCAGGGCATCCGCATCAAGGCCAACCGCGACCGTGGCCACGACGTCTCCAACATCACCTTCAAGGGCCTCGACATGGTCAACGTCCGCACCGCCATCCTCATCTCCGAGTACTACCCCAAGGTCTACCCCGAAGGCGACGTCGCCGCAGCCCCCATCGGCCGCCTCACCCCGTTCTTCCACAACATCCGCATCACCAACGTCAAAGCCACCGGCAGCAACGTCGCTGGCGTCATCGTCGGTCTCCCCGAGTCCCCCGTCAAGGACATCGTCCTTAAAAACGTCGACATCCAGGCCAAAACCGGCATGAAGATCGCCTACGCCAACGTCATCCTCGACAACGTCAAGGTCACCGCCGCAGCAGGCGAAGCTATCACCATCTCGCCCACCGCGAAGGTTACTCGCAAGTAAGTCCGGCCAGATGCGTAGCGCAGGCAGTATTCTTACTGCATGAAGATCGCGCTACGCATCTGCGCCACAATTGTCGTCTTTGTGGTCATCGGCTGGATGGCCCAGCACATCGTGCTGGAGCACGCCCATATCCGCACAGCCGGCTACGGACCGCAGACCCGCCTGGCCGGCTACACCGCGGGGCTCTTCGCAGGCGGCGCTGCAGCCGTCATCGTGCTCATCGCTCTCTTCATGCTCGACAACCAGCCACCCAAGGACTAGCCGCCAATCAGGCCAGCTCCGTCAGCAGCTTTGCGGATACCTCCTCCGCACTCAGCCCCACCACGCGCAGCGTCTTCATGCGACTGCTCGCCCCGGTCAGCAGAGTCACCTGCCCCCGCGCCACACCCAGCCGCTTCGCCACAAACGCCACCAGCGCCTCATTCGCACGCCCATCGACCGGCGGACTCGTCAGCGCGATCTTCACCGCCCCATCGTGGGTTCCCGTCACCGCATCCCGCTTCGCCCCCGGATGCACCCGCACCGGCACCACGCATCCACCCGGAGCATCCCGCACACCCAGCTCGCCAATCACGGAACAGGCTCCGTGTACACACGCTTCCCAAAGATCGCCGTCCCCACCCGCACGCACGTCGACCCCTCTTCGATCGCCACCACAAAATCCCCGCTCATCCCCATCGAAAGCTCCGTCAACCCCGGATACTTCGCCACATTCTCATCGCGTAGCTGCCTCAGCCTCTGGAAGTACGGTCGCGCCGTCCCAGCATCCTCGCTCCACGGCGGCACCGTCATCAGCCCGCTCACACGCAGATGCTCCAGCCCGGCCAGCGCCGCCAGCAGCTCCGGCAACGCCTCAGGCGCAAGCCCATGCTTGCTCTCTTCGTGTGACAGTTTTATCTCAACCAGCACGCGCATCGTCTTTCCCAGCGCCTTCGCCGCGTCATTCAGCCGCCCCGCCGTCTTGATGCTGTCCAGAGTATCCACCGCGTCAAAGATCTCTGCTGCCTTGCTCGTCTTGTTGTTCTGCAGCGGCCCAATCAGGTGCAGCTCCAGCCCAGCGAGCTCCCGCACTATCGGAGCCTTCATCTGCGCCTCCTGCACACGGTTCTCGCCAAACAGCCGCTGTCCGGCCTCATAGGCCTCCAGCAATGCCTCCGCCGGATGCACCTTGCTCACCGCCATCAGCGCTACCTCGGCGCTCCTGCGACCCGCGCGAGCACACGCATCGGCAACCTCGTTGCGGACCCGTTCCAGATTTGCGGCAATCGACATAGTCACTCTCAGTGTACGAGGTCGAGCAGTTTCGATCATCCATATCCCTACCGGCCACGTCCTATACGATGAAAGGTGCATCCACTCGGGACAAATTCACGTCCTAGTTAAGCGGCAGCCCCAAGTTCGCGGATCGTGTACCCCTTGAGTCAGTCACCCTCTTGCAAACGGGCCGGGGAGGAAAGCGCAACAAAGCTCTTCCTCCCGGGTTTTTGCCAACGGATAGAAACGCATCACAGCCAGGAGTTGAAAAAGCTATGTCCTTTCCCCGCTTCCACAACACTCTTTCTTTGAAGGCCCTCTGCGCGGTCACCGTCATGGCCGTCGCAGCTACCGGCGTCGCAAGCGCCCAAACTGACAGCAAATCCGATAGCACCGTGGCAGCCGCACAGTCTGCGCCCCTCATCCAGACTCCCGCACTCAACACCTCCAGTTCAAGCGCACAGCTCTTCTCCTCCAGCAGCGATGAACAGACAACGCCCGACACCGTAAACGAGGCGTCCGTCACCCCCTCAGTTAACTTCGCCAACTACATGCAGTACGGTGGCGGACAGCGCCGCCGCTACGGCCGCCCTACCTATCGCGGCAGCAACACCACCGCAGACGGCACACCCAAGTACACCTTTGAGGTCGGCGCCGGCTTCACCCAGCCCCTCGGAAATACCTGGCACTATCTCACGCCCAGCTACGGCATCTCCGTCGGCGGCGGCCGCAACTTCGACCGCCACCTCGGCGTTCTGCTCCAGTTCGACTACGACCACTTCGGATTTACCGGCCGGACGCTCAGCAACCAGAGCTATCTCTACTTCGACGATAGCAATCCCTCAGACACCGGTTTCGACGGTTCCACCCACATCTGGTCCTTCTCGCTCAACCCGGTCTACACCCTCACCAACCCCAGCAACGGTGGTGTTGGCGTGTACCTCGTCGGCGGCGTAGGCTTCTACCACAAGGTCGCGAACTTCACGGTTCCTACAGAAGAAGAGGAGTGCTACTACTTCTGCGAAATCGGCTACGTGAACGCCACCTACGACCACTACACCTCGAACGCGCCCGGCTTCAGTGGCGGCTTCGGCATCACCTACAAGTTCTCCCGCTTCTCCAACGAGCGGCTCTTCGCGGAAGCGCGTTACGTCTTCATCGACAACTCGCAGCGCCAGGGCTACACCGTTGAGAACTCGTCCTATGATGCCAACGGCAACTTCACTTCAACCTATAACGGCAACAACGTCTACCCTGCCAACAGCAACCGCACCACCTATCTCCCGGTAAAGTTTGGTATTCGCTTCTAACCCGCATCTGCTCGGTTGTACTTTCAAGCTCCACTCACAAAGACCCGCTTCGGCGGGTCTTTGCTTTGCCTCGAATCCTGTCAAGCCTCTGGAAACCTCAACCCCACCTAAGCCAAACAAACCAAAGCACTAACGCCCCAAAGAGAAAAACAGCTTTACCAGCCCATTCCCCTATACTGGAAGTAGGGAAGAACCGGCTCGCTGACAACTGAAAATCGCAAGCCCGCCACATCCCCTCTACTCCCTATTCCCTCTGCTCTAACTCCTTTATTTCCCATATCATACCCGTAACTATATACAGAATCAGTTACTTACCCTCGGGATCACCCCGTAAGTCGCTGATTCTGCTGAAGGCCTCCGCTACATAGGGGAGGGGGGAGGGGGTATCCCTCCTCTACTCCCATTCAATCGTTCCAGGCGGCTTCGAGGTGATGTCATACACCACACGATTGATCCCTCGAACCTCGCTCACGATCCGGCTGGAGATCGTCCGCAGCACCTCATACGGCAGCGCCGCCCAATCGGCCGTCATGCCATCCTCGCTCTCCACCGCTCGGATCGCGCAGGTATAGGCATAGGTCCGCTGGTCGCCCATCACGCCGACGGTCTTCACCGGCAGCAGCACCGCGAAGCTCTGCCACACCTTCCGATAGAGCCCAGCGCGCTTGATCTCCTCCACGCAGATCGCATCGGCCTCCTGCAGAATGGCTACGCGATCCGGCGTCACCTCCCCGAGGATACGCACCGCCAGCCCCGGCCCAGGGAACGGCTGCCGCTCCAGAATCTCCTCCGGCATCTGCAGGTCGCGCCCAATGCGACGCACCTCATCCTTAAACAGGTCGCGCAGCGGCTCGATCAGCTTCAGCTTCATGTCCGCCGGAAGGCCGCCCACATTGTGGTGCGACTTGATCACATGCGAAGGCCCATGCACCGAAGCCGACTCGATCACATCCGGGTACAGGGTCCCCTGCACTAGCCATGCAATCTCCTCGCCCGCGGACTTCTCCGCCTCGAAGATCTTCTTGGCCTCATCGTCGAACACGGCAATGAACTCGTTGCCGATCGCCTTGCGCTTCTGCTCCGGATCGGTCACACCAGCCAGCTTGCTCAGGAACCGCTCGCTTGCATCGGCCGCAACCACGTTCAGACCGAGCGCCGATCTCATTGCCTTCTGCACCGTCGCGAACTCCCCCTTGCGCAGCACGCCGTTATTGACGAAGATGCACGTCAGCCGATCGCCGATCGCCCGCGCCACCAGCACCGCCGCAACCGAAGAATCGACGCCGCCCGAAAGCCCGCAGATAGCGTGACCCGTAGGGCCAACCTGCTCACGGATCTTCGCCACCGTAGTAGCGATAAAGTGCTCAGGCGTCCAGTCCTGCGCGCAGCCGCAGAGCTTCACCACGAAGTTCTTCAGCAGCTTCATGCCTTCTTTGGTGTGCGCCACCTCAGGATGGAACTGCACGGCCCAGATCTTGCTCGGATCGTTGGCAATCGCGGCAATCGCATTGTTCGTCGTGGCCGTGACGCGGAAGCCCGGCGCGAGCGCCTCGGCGTGGTCGCCATGAGACATCCAGACGGAGAGCGTGGAAGGCAGACCATGAAAGATGTCGTCGACCTCGGTCACAGTGACTTCGGCGTGCCCATACTCCCGCGCATGACCCGGAACCACCTTGCCGCCCAAATGATGCGTGATGAACTGCAACCCATAGCAGATGCCGAGGATCGGCAGTCCGGTCGAGAGCACAGCTGGATCAGCCTTCGGGGCCGAGTCGTCATAGACACTCGACGGGCCGCCGGAGAGAATGATGCCCTTCGGCTGCAGAGCGAGAACCTCCGCCAGCGGCGTAGTACACGGCAGAACGACGGAGAAGACATTGAACTCACGGATGCGCCGCGCAATCAGCTGTGTGTACTGAGAGCCGAAGTCGAGGATGACGATAGTTGAAGTCGAGGGGGTGTCCACGCCTTAAGTGTAAATTGCGGGCGTTTTCCGGGCTGTGGAATGGCGCGGCTAGCAGCGCGCTCTGCATCAGGCAGGATTTTCGAGCACGCCATAGAGGGATAGGTAGCTGGCGGCCCTGACAACATGGAAGTAGTCCGACATGGCGAGATAAGCAAGGCCAACGCCGGACCACCAATAGTGCAGAAACGTCGCGCTCGTATTTGAGCTGAAGGGCAGTGGCGTAGCACAGAAGACCATTGCCAGCACAAGCAAACCGATCCGGACAATGTTCATGACCAGATTGATCTCGATGAGCTTGCCACTCACCCGCGAGCTGCCAAGGGCGGCAAAGATGGCCCTGAAAGCCCCCACATTACGCCGCATCGCAAGCAACGGAGCGAGCTGCAGAAACCAGCTGAAAGCCGCCCACAGCACATACAGCGTAAGCGTACCGACGATAAGCATCGCCGCAAACAGAACGACACTCGTCTCCCGGCCGCGTTCAGCGGGGTTCAGAATAGCGGTGCGCGCACTAAAGATGACCAGCTGCCCCCAAAGCCACCAAGCCACCAGCAGCAGCGCGGAGCTCAGTGTACCAAGAAGAAAGAGTGCGCTGCGCCGGGGCCTCAGCGTACCGTCGAGCCGCCGCAAAACCCAGGTCCTGCCGATCGCGGCCACCACGTTCCAGAGCACGAAGACCGCCGGCAGCAACCACAACAGCAGAGGCCCCATGCCGGAGATAATGTCATGCCACGCCGTCGATACGGTATGCACCGCAGCAACAGGCTGGAACGCAGACATATTCTGGATCGCGGCAAGGTCCACGCCGGTCATCGGAGGCACCGAAGGCTGTACATCGATCCCTGAGTGCCCGAGAAGGACACCCCCACCCCACGCTGCCCCACACAGCAGAATCGCAGGAAGCCAGCGCCACAGCACCTCAAGCAGCGTAAGCGAAGGACGGCGCCAAACTGCGGCCATCACGCCAACAAAGGACTGCGTACCACGGACCGGGGCTGCGGACATCCATCTCTCCAGCGTGCTGCGTTACTTGATGACGATGTTGACGAGTTTGCTCTTGATAACGAGGTGCTTCACGATTGTCTTACTAGCGAGACGTGTCGCGACCTTCTCACTCGCAAGCGACGCAACCGTAATAGTGTCATCGTCGCTGTCGGCAGGCACAGTGATGACGTCCGCAAGCTTCCCGTTGATCTGCACAGGAATCTCGATCTCAGACTCGCGGGCAAGCTCGGCATCGGCAATAGGCCAGGGTTGAGCAAAGACACTTCCCTGTCCTCCCAATTGCTGCCACAGTTCCGCCGAGAGAAACGGCGCAAACGGAACAAGCAGTAAGGTGAGCTTGCGCAGAAGCTCGGCGATGGCTGATGGCGAAATAATGCCAGCGTCCATTGCAGACTCGGCCGCAAGCAGCTCATTGACGAGAATCATGATGGCCGAGATGCACGTGTTGAAGTGCCAGCGCCCCGAGAAATCCTCCGTGATCTTCGCAATCGTCTGGTGCAGTGTGCGCAGCAGCGCAGCCTCCACAGGTGTCTCCGACGCGAAGGACGACGGCGCAACCTCGTCTCCGTGAACGCCTGACTCGAGCGAACGCACAAGCGGCGCAAACTTCGTAGTGAGGCGATAGACACGCGCAAGGAAGCGGCTGATACCCGCAACGCCATCCTCCTGCCAGTCGAGATCGCGGTCGGGCGGTGCGGCGAAGAGTGCATACATACGCGTGGCGTCTGCACCGAACTTGCCGATCATCTCATCGGGCGAGACGATGTTGCCGCGCGACTTGGACATCTTCGCGCCATCCTTGATGACCATGCCCTGCGTGAAGAGCCGTGTCGCCGGCTCAGCATTCTCGATGAAGCCGAGGTCGCGCATCACGCGTGTCCAGAAGCGCGAGTAGATGAGGTGCAGGATGGCGTGCTCAACACCGCCGATGTACTGGTCGATAGGAAACCAGTAGTTGGCCTTTGCCGAGTCGAAGGGAGCCTGCGCATTATGAGCATCCGTATAGCGGTAGAAGTACCACGACGAGTCGACGAAGGTGTCCATCGTGTCGGTCTCGCGCCGTGCAGGGCCACCACAGATGGGACATGTGGTATTGAGAAACTCGGGAACCTTGGCGAGCGGCGAGCCACCCTCCTGCGTGATCTCGATGCTCTCAGGGAGCAGCACCGGAAGGTCAGTGTCCTTGACCGGAACAATGCCGTGCTCCGCACAATACACAAGCGGAATCGGAGTGCCCCAGTAGCGCTGGCGGCTGACGCCCCAGTCCTTGAGACGATAGGTAGTCGTGGCCTTGCCAAAGCCGTTCATCTCTGCATGTGTGGCAAGACGATGCTGCGCTTCGGCGCAGGTGAGATCAGAGTAGTCGCCGGAGTTGATGATGAAGGCGCCCTCTCCAGCGACGAAGGGCAGAGGCTCTTCGCCATCCGCAGCAGTGACGACGCGCTTGATGGGAAGGTGATACTTGGTGGCAAACTCGAAATCACGCTCATCGTGACCAGGAACGGACATGATGGCACCTGTGCCATAGTCGGCGAGGATGTAGTTCGCAACCCAGATGGGCAGATGCTCGCCGTTGAAGGGGTTGATGGCAAAGTGGCCGGTAGCGACACCATGCTTGTCAATGCTGCCGATATCACCGGACTCGCGGGCAGTCTTTTGCTGCGTGATCATCTCATCGACAGCAAAAGACAACTTGTGATCCTGCGCAGCGAACTGCTTGACGAGCGGGTGCTCGGGCGCTAGTTGAACGCTGGTGGCGCCGAAGATGGTATCGATGCGAGTCGTAAAGACGGTGATCTCCGCCGCATCGTTGCCAGCGACCGTGAAGGTGACGTGCGCGCCTTCGCTGCGGCCGATCCAGTTGCGCTGCATGGTGCGGACCTTTTCAGGCCAGCCAGGCATCTGATCGAGCCCCTCAAGAAGCTCGTCAGCATACTTGGTGATGCGCAAAAACCACTGCTCCAGCTCGCGCTGCTCGACGAGTTGATCTTCATGCCGCCAGCAATAGCCTCCGATGACCTGCTCATTGGCAAGCACGGTTGCGCACTGCGGACACCAGTTGACCTTGCTGGATTTCTTGTACGCAAGGTCCTTTTCGTACATGCGAAGGAAGAACCACTGGTTCCAGCGGTAATAGTCGGGCAGGCAGGTTGTGATCTCTGTGCCGGCCCAGTCATAGCTAAAGCCGAGCCGTCGGAACTGCACCTTCATCTGCGCGATGTTGGAGAGCGTCCACTCTCGCGGCGGCGTATCGTTCTTCAGCGCGGCGTTCTCGGCGGGCAATCCGAAAGCATCCCACCCCATAGGATGGAGAACGTTGTAGCCCTTCATACGCATGAAACGCGCAAGCGCGTCGCCAATGGAGTAGTTACGGACGTGACCCATGTGGAGACGGCCGCTGGGATATGGCAGCATCTCGATGCAGTAGAACTTAGGCTTCGCGCTGGTGTGCGGCTCGGCGGCATAAAGGCCGGGAGTCTCGTCCCATAACTTCTGCCAGCGCGGTTCGATTTCGGCAGGGTTGTAGCGCGTCGGATCTTCCGGCGCGGTGGCGTCGTTCTTTTCAATCTCAGGCATACACCTTTGATTGTAATGAACGACGCCCCTCACCGTTTTCCGCGTGATTACTGCACCTATTGAGCAGCAACCGGCAGGCTGATATAGCTGGCCTTGCCAGGCTCGTGCCATATCTTCTGCGTGGCCTTGACGTAATCCGTGGGCTTTGCGTCGAAGATATTCGGCACGAAGGTCTGCGGGTTGCGGTCGTAGAGTGGAAAGAGCGTCGACTGTACCTGCACCATGAGCCGGTGACCGGCAGGGATTGTGCGGTTGATCATAGGCAAGCCAAAGGTAAACTCCGCCGGCTCGTTGGGAGTAAGGGCCACTGGATGCTCGAAGCTGGTCCGGTAGCGACCCCGGAAGATGTCAATCCCGATCGGCAGCTCATAGGCGCTCATATTGTAGGGGGCGCCAAGAACACCGGCGAAGGTGCCGCCGATGTCACCGGTCGCTGGCTTGGTGTCGGGGTAAACGTCAATGATCTTGACGACCCAGTCGGAATCGGTGCCGGACGTAGAAGCCCAAAGGTGGACGACAGGTTCACCAGCAAGCTTCATGGGCTCTTTCAGAGGCTCGCTAACGTAGGTGAGAACATCGGGACGACCATCAACGAAGTGCTGGTCTGTGACGAGCCACGTGCGCCAGTTGCCACCGTCATACGGGCGAGGAGAAAACGGCACAGGATTGGCGGGGTCTGAGACGTACTCGTCTGACCTGGGAGCATCTGCTGCGGGAGCCGTGAACGACAGAACACCGTTGGCGGTGAGATAGAGAGGTTTTGAAGTCTCTGGACAGCCCTTTTCGCATACGGTAGGCCAGACCTTCGGGGTCTCCCAGTGGTCGCTACCTGCACCGCCGACCGTTTCACCCCCGGCGTTATAGATGAGCGCCTTAGGCAGGTCGAACTTAGGAGAACCTGGCTTCAGATACTGGTTGAAGAACGGGACAAGGTAGTCCCTGCGCCACTGCTCGGCAGTGTCGGTAGTCCACTGGAAGGGCCCAAGACCGCGTCCCTGGCGATTGATCTGCGAGTGAAACCACGGACCCATGACAATGTGGTTGAGCGGATCGTTCTTATGTACAGCCTCGATCGCACGGTAGGAGTGGATCGCACCCCACATATCTTCCTGATCCCACTCGCCCTGCTCCCACAGGGTGGGAACTGTGAGTCCTTTCGCGGCTAGCAGGTGGTCGAGAGCCTGCGCTTGCCAGAAGGCGTCGTAAGCTGGGTGAGCTTCGAGGATCTTCCAAAACGGGAGTTGGTCTTCGCCCATGTAGCGGGCTGCATCGCCTGCGCTGCCAAGGCGGAGGAAGTTGGAGTACTCGTCACGCCCACCGCGCGAAACATGATAACCGCCGCCGCGTTTGGTGGTCTGGCCGGTGAAGTAGTCGAGGTTGGGCTGGCGAAATGCGCCGTAGTGGAACCAGTCATCGCCCATCCAGCCGTCGACCATGGGGCTTTCAGGCGCGGCCACTTTGAGCGCTGGATGCGGATGCAGCAGCGCCATAACAACGGTGAAACCCTCGTACGACGAGCCGATCATGCCGACGCGGCCGTTGGATTCAGGGACGTTCTTCACGAGCCAGTCGATGGTGTCATAGGCATCAGTGGTATCGTCAGCACCCGAGTTGTTGAAGCCGGAGCCGACGGGCGGCGGCGTCATAAGATAGACGCCTTCGGAGCCGTACTTGCCACGGACATCTTGATAGACACGGATATAACCGTTCTTGACGAAGTCCTCGTCGCTGAGTGGAAGAGCTTCGATCATCTTCGGCGAATCGGAGCGCTCCGCGCGAGCGGCAGCGTTGTAGCAGGTACGTGTGAGCACGATGGGCGCGTTCTTAGCGCCCTTTGGCACGACGATGACCGTGTAGAGCTTGACGCCGTCGCGCATGGGGATCATGACGACGCGCTTATCATAATCAGGAGCTGGGGCGGTCACAGGCGGCTTGAAATTGGGGTTCAGCTCATCGGTGACGGTTTTTGCAGGGTCCTGTGCAATAGCGTGCGTGGTTGCAAAGGCGATGGAGAGCGCGAGTGCGACAGCAAGGCGGTTCATGGCACGTCCTGTTGGCCCGGAGTGGGCGGGGGGATCGTGCCTAGAATAGCATCGGGGCGAGAGATCTATTTAAGCTCGGGTGGCACCATCAGCTTTAGCTGCTCTGGGTCAGCGGTTAGGTAGACAGTGCGAATCTCTGGATGCTGGGTCTGAATAAGCAACAGTGTGCCAAAGTAGAAGCTCTGAACATCAGCACGCTTTTCCATATGTTCGGCCTTGATGGCACCTACGAGGGCATCAACGAAGTCCTGTGCGGGCCGGGTGTGGTTTCCTCCGGGCCAGTTGTCGCCCTGAATCTTAGTCTCAAGGTTGAACTGGATGGTTTCGCCGGTATGTGCACGTGCTGCTGCATAAGGCAACGATTTACCTGGACCGGAGCGGTAGTAGTTTGCATAGAATCTTGCGAAACGCATCAACTGCGCTGCATTGGTTGGGGCATAAGGGCTGGGCATGCCCTCCTTCTTCGCGAAGGCCACCGCAACGGGTGAGAGCGAAAGATCATTGGTCTGCAGCGGCCCGAAGTGGAGTTTGTCACAAATAAAGGTGCGCTGCGCCTCAGCCATGGAGATGTCCCGGGTATAGACCTTGTTCTCCATTGTGTAGGGTGTGCCATCGGCGTGGCGACAGCTTTGAGGATTGAGAAACTGGTCATGCCAGATCAGCGACTGACCGTCAGTGGTAACACCCGTGTCGGTCTCGAGCGTCTTCATGCCGAGATCCATCCCATTCTCAAACGAAGGCAGCGTATTTTCAGGCCGCAGAGCGCGGCCGCCGCGGTGCCCTTGCGGGTCAAAGCGATCGAGGTAGGCAAGCTCAGCAGCATCGTGTGCAGCGGTAGCAGTGGCGCGCACCTCAGCGAGCACTTTCATCAGCATCGAGGGGTCGTCAGTGATGATGCCGTCGACATGCTTCGCGAGCAGCGCACGCATGGAGTCCTCGTCATCGACCGTCCAGGGAATGACCTGGATGCCCTGCGCCTGCAGCGCGGGCACATCCACATCTCCGTTGAGGACCGTCTGATAGACCGGCGAGAGCACCGGCTTGTATGCATCGTGATGTGCGGCTGCGTCCGTGGCGGCCTTCTGCATCAACGTGGTGAACGTGTTCGGCGTGGCAGGTGTCTGGGCCATAAGAGAGGCGGCTGCGAGGGCCACCGCGAGCATATACCAATGAGTCTTCATATCGAACGTTCTAGCATGAAGATGTAACAAGAGTGTTGGCGGTTATCCATTGAATCAACCGTCCAGCGCTGCGTGGTAGATTGGGCGATGCGATTTTTAAGGAGAGAAACGATGCGTCGAGTGGTCGGGCTTGTGATGACGGTTATGTGCGGAGCGGCGTGCAGCACGAGTCCCCGCGCGTGGTCGCAGGGTGAGAAGGCCCCCATCGTGACCACTGCACAGGGCCAGGTAGAAGGGCTCACGGTCAGCGGCGGCGTCCACGCTTACCTGGGGATTCCTTACGCCGCGCCTCCCGTCGGCGACCTGCGCTGGAAGGCCCCGCAACCGGCAGAGGCATGGAAAGGCATACGCGATGCCACGCACTTTGGGCACCGGTGCATGCAGTTTGTCGCCTACCCGGACATGGTGTTCGACGATGCGGGCGAGAGCGAGGACTGCCTCACGCTGAATGTCTGGGCTCCCGCCGACGCAGCCAAGCTGCCTGTGATGGTGTGGGTGCACGGCGGCGGATTTGTGGGTGGCGCCAGCTCTGAACCTCGGCAGAACGGTCAGCATCTGGCGCGGCATGGTGTCATCGTCGTCAGCATGAACTACCGCTTAGGGATGCTCGGTTTCTTTACCCATGCGGGTTTGGCGGCCGAGAGCGGAAACCATGCCGCAGGCAACTATGGACTGATGGATCAAGTTGCTGCAATTGCATGGGTGAAGAAGAATATCGCTGCATTTGGCGGCGACCCGGACAACATTACCGTATTTGGCGAGTCAGCTGGGTCGTTCTCCGTGAGTGCGCTCATGGCTTCGCCACTCAGTAAAGGAATGCTTGCAAAGGCCATCGGCGAGAGCGGCGCGGGCTTCTTCAACCGGTCTCTGCCCTTTGCGACACTTGCAGAGCGCGAGGCACACGATGCGGAGCTCGCAAAGAGCGTGTTGGGCACGGATGATCTCGAAGCGTTGCGGAAGGTTCCAGCAGAGACGATTGCAGCCGAGAAGAGCTTCCGTATATCGCTGGCGTTTCCACCGGATATCGACGGCTATATGCTGCCGAAGCCTCTGCCGGAGATCTATGCCGCTGGGGAGCAAGCGCATATTCCGCTGCTGGCGGGATGGAACCATGACGAGGTGCGCAGCCAGGTGACACGCGCTAAAACGAAGATGACAGTTGCGAGCTATCGCGCAATGGCAGAGAAGGAATTCGGAGTGCATGCATCTGGATTCCTGAAAGCGTATCCGGGAAAAACGGATGCGGAAGCAGAGAGCTCCGCAGGCGATTATGTGAGCGATCGCTTTTTGGTGTACTCGACGTGGCGCTGGCTGGACCAGCAGGTGGCGACGGGGGATGCGCCGGTGTATCGCTACCGGCTGGACCTGGTGCCGCCGGCGGACAAGTTCCATCCGGCGGGTTCTGGCGCGTTTCACTCCGATGACATTGAGTATGTGTTCGGTACGCTGGACAGCCGACAAGAGGCGATGTGGCGTCCGGAAGACAGAATGTTATCGGAGGAGATCCAGACGTATTGGACGAACTTCGCGAAGACCGGCGATCCAAACAGCAAGGGGCTGCCAGAGTGGCCACAGTACAAGTCGAAGGACTGGATGGTGATGCACCTGGATGAGCCTTCGGTGGCGAAGCCGGACAACCAGCGGGCGCACTATCTGTTTCTGGACAGCGTCTGGGGCAAGTAGCTAGCCCGCCGAGAGCGCGCGCAGGGCCATGACATTGCGCATCTCGTCTCCCGGTTCGTCGACGGGGGTTTCGGCGATGAAGCAGGCGTGGTCAAAGCGTGTATCGTGCAACAAACGGCGGAAGGCTGCGGAGCCGATCGTGCCTTCGCCGATGTGCTCGTGGCGATCGAGCTTGCTGCCCATCGCGGCTTTGGCATCGTTGCAGTGCCAGACGCGGACGGCCTCGAAGCCGACCGTGCTGGCAATCTGCTGCATGGTCTGCTCGTAGCCTTCGGGGGAGACGAGGTCGTAACCGGCAACATGGCAGTGGCAGGTGTCCAGGCAGACATCAACCGGCGCGCAGGCGCGGAGCGTGGCCACGAGTTCTGCCACCTGGTCGAAGCTGCCGCCGAGGGAGAACTCCGCGCCGGCGGTGTTCTCGATCAGGATGCGGAAGTTGTGGTCCTGCCACGGTATACCGTCGATGGCCTTCTCGATACCCTGTGCAGCGAGCTTCAGTCCCTCGTCGCGGGTGAGGCCCTTCCAGCTGCCGGGGTGCAGGACGAGGAACTCGGCTCCCATCGCAAGCGCGCGCTCAACCTCGCCACGGAAGGCGCCAATCGAGTTGTCACGCACAGACTCGGTTTGCGAGCAGAGATTGATCAGGTAGCTCGCATGGACGGCGACGGGATTGATGTCGTATTCGGCGCGGAGGGCACGCATCTTGGCGGCGTCCTCCGGCTTTACCGGCGCGGCCTTCCACTGGCGGGGGCTCGCGGAGAAGATCTGGAAGGTGTTGGCGCCGGCTTCCACCGCGCGCGTTACAGCGGTGAAGATGCCGCCCGAGGTGCCCACGTGGACACCAATACGTTTCTTGGCCATGAGCTAAAGGGTACTGCAAGCGGCAGTGAGGAAGTCGTGGCGATATGATGGGCGCAGTCGTCTATCCCATCGCTACTAGAACGAGGCACCCATGGCAACGCCGCAGAGCTACAAGAATCATGCACGGTTCAATCCGCTGTTCCACTTCACCATCGTCCCGATCCTGCTAGTGAACTTTATCTTTGCGATTGTGTACGCGGTGCGCCATTATCCGCAGCACTTCCACCTGGCGCTGTGGTGGATCGTGATGTCGATCACGTTGCTGCTGATTGCCAGTATGGCCCGGGGGTCGGCGATGACGGTGCAGGACCGAGTGATCCGGCTGGAGGAGCGGATGCGACTGGCGCAACTGGCGAGCCCCGGTGAGCTGGCGGAGCTGGAGTCGCTGACGATGAAGCAGTACATCGGGCTACGGTTCGCTTCCAATCCAGAGGTCGTGGAGCTGGCGCGGCGGGCGGTGCGTGAGAACCTCGACTGCAAACAGATCAAGGAAGCCGTGGTGAGCTGGCGTGCGGATGAGCATCGCGTGTGATCGCACCCCCCACCCCCTCCCCCCTGTACTTTTTGATCGAAAATACTGAAAAGGCTTGGGTTCGGGGTGGACTTGTGAAGGTCTGATCCCAGCGGTAGCGAGACGCGACCTGGCGACCGGCGAAGGGCTTCCCCTACTTTCAGTATACGCTTATGGAGATATCTTTCTTCGGGCATAACCATACTATTATGAATCACTTACGCGATTTATCGCTTGACAGATAGCGGCGGTGAAAGGCACCAGAGAATAGAAAAGCCACCCGATGATGGGGTGGCTTTTCCGCTTTGCGAGAAGGGTGGTTTTAGTAGACGTCGAGCTGATAGCGCTTGGCCTTCTTCATGGCTGCGAGGTACTCGGCTGCATACTCGAGGGTGTTGTTGGCGCCCAGGGCGATGGTGTCGAGCAGGGTGCGCTCGACGTCCTTGGCCATGCGCTCCGCGTCGCCGCAGACGTAGAAGTAGGCACCGCTCTCAAGCCATGCCCACAGCTCCGCGGACTTCTCGCGCATGCGGTCCTGCACGTAAACCTTGCGCTGCTGGTCGCGTGAGAACGCGGTGTCGAGGCGGGTGAGGAAGCCGTCCTTTTCCATGGACTCGAACTGGTCCTTGTAGAGGTAGTCGGAGACGGAGCGCTGCTCGCCGAAGAAGAGCCAGTTGTCGCCCTTGTGGCCCATGATCTGGCGGTACTCAAGGTAGGAGCGGAAGGGCGCGATGCCGGTGCCGGGGCCAACCATGATGACCGGTGCGTTGGTGTCAGCCGGCAGGCGGAAGTTATTGTTCTCGTGCAGGAAGACCGGAACGAGGGAACCGACGGGCATGCGCTCGCCCATGAAGCCGGAGCAGACGCCCTGGCGGTCCAGATTGTGCGAGTGGTAGCGAACCACGCGGACGGTGGTGTGCACCTGGCCGGGGTGGGCCTCCAGCGCCGACGCGATGGAGTACATGCGCGGGGTGAGGCGGGCGAGGACCTGGAAGCAGTCCTGTGGAGTCTTAATGAGGCCGGGGAACTCGGTGATGAGGTCGTAGAACTCGCGTCCCCAGACGTACTCTTCAGCTAGCGCCTTGTTGTCCGGGCCGAGCAGGGCTTTGAGACCCGCAGGTGCGGCATCGCCGGCGATCTTGCCGAGCTGGTTCACGGCGCTGCGAGTGAGCTTGCCGATGGCGAGACGGCTGGTGATGGCCTCGAGAAAACTGATCTCCACTTTGTAGTGGTCGAGCACACGCTCGTCGCCGGTGTAACCCAGCGCCTTGAGGACGGACTCCACCTGCGGCTCACGATTGGTCGGGATGACACCGACGGCGTCGCCAGGGAGGTAGCTCATACCCTCTTCCAGCTCAAGCTCTACATGGATGGTCTCTTTTTCGGACTCGGGACCGGTGAGCCTGGTGTTGACCAGCACCTTCGATGAATAGGGCTGGTTGCGCGTGTACTTCTGGACGTGTTTCTGGGCAGTTTCAGTGGGGCTTAAAGTGGTCTCAGTCATGCCACATTTCATTATAGGCGGGTGAAAGCGGGGCAAGACAGGAAAAACAAGGATGGAACCGGATTTGATGACTTAGCGGTGCAAAACACGGCCTGGCTGACTATACAGCAGCGCCCACGCTGGTCATGAAAAGGGAAAAGCCAGTGCGGGAGTTGCGGAAAGCGCTACAGAGGCTTGGCACAACTCCCCATCGCTGGCGGTGATCCGCTCGCGCCTTCGGCGCATCGCTGCGGTAAAAGCGGAACGCAGAGGGCGCAGTGTAAAAGCCCGCAGTGGACGCGAAGGAGAACAGGCGACAGCAAAGAAAACGATGAGGTTCAGGCAAGAGCTGTAAGGGCGGTTGGGGGCCAGGAAGGCGCAAAAGGCAGGAGATGCAAAGGCTTCCTTACGTGGAGGAAGCTTATTTTCAAAAGGGCGCACAGAGGGAGAAGCGGGTGTAGAAGCTATGGGAACGCCCAGCGGAGCTAGGCGGGGGTCTCGTCGGAGTGGGAGGTCATACCGGATTTGGCATGGGCCTCACCCGGATTGACGAGGTCGCGAAGCTCCTTGCTCGGCTTGAAGTAGGGGACGCGCTTGGCGGGCACCGATACCGACTCGCCGGTCTTGGGGTTGCGCCCAATGCGGGGCTTGCGCTGGCGAGTGCGGAAGCTGCCAAAACCACGGACCTCCACCTTATCGTTGCCTTTGAGGGCGCTGATGATGGAGTCGAAGAGCGTCTCCACGATGACCTCGCCATCGCGGCGGGTGAGATCGCCCAGAGCGACTACTTGGTCGACCAGATCGGCTTTCGTCATGAAATCTCCTTGAAAGTAGGAACATGCGTACGACTGAGGTTTGGTTTGTTTCGTTTACGCTGCGAAGGAAGATCGGACAAACGCATGCTGCTCTGCTTAGTGTAGGGTACCCTGCCTGCCCTAAGCCATGTTCCCGACTTATGGGTGGGACGTGCAGGACTCCGGAAAGGATGCGTGGCCGGGGTGCGGCTATGTCGTTACCTCTCTCACAATAATCCTCTTAGGGGCGTCTGGGGTAGTCCCAAATGGAGAAGTTGGCAGAAAGTGTGAGAGCTTCGATACCGACGCGTACCGGAAAGCGGTCAGGGAAAATGTTTTGCGGCTTAAATGGGCTGTCATCGTCTGTAACAGTTAGCGTATTCTTAGGGCGGCTCACCCGCAGAAGTCCTATGGCTATGACCGCCGGCAGATGTGGCTGGCAGGAGCGGAGTGCGTAGAGCGTTTTTGAGGTTGCTGCAGTTATGGCCCATCCGCGGCTAAGTATTGTGATTCCGGCATATAACGAGAGCGCGCGCATTGAGAGCACTCTGGGGCGGGTGCTGGAGTGTGTGCAGCAGCGAGGCTGGGATGCGGAGATCCTAGTGGTGGACGATGGTTCGGTGGACGATACAGTGACGATTGTGCGGCGGTGGATGGAGCGTCACGACCGGCTGCACCTGGTACGGAACTGCGGCAACCGCGGCAAGGGATATTCCGTCCGCAACGGCCTGTTGCAGGCTGCAGGCGAGACCGTGATGTTTACCGACGCGGACTTGTCGGCCCCGATTGAAGAGGCCGAGCACCTGGTCGCCGCCATCGATAGCGGCGCGGATGTCGCAATCGGGTCGCGCTGGCTGGAGAAGCAGAAGCAGACGATCACCCAGCCGATGTACCGCCGGTTCTTCGGCAGGTGCTTCAACTGGGTGACGCGCAAGGTGATGGGGCTTCCCTACCGCGATACGCAGTGCGGATTCAAGGCGTTTCGGCGTGAGGCGGCGCAGACGATCTTCCGGCTGCAGACGATCGAGGGCTGGGGATTTGACCCGGAGATTCTGTTCATCGCGCGCAGGCTGCGCTATCGCATTGAAGAGGTGCCGGTGACGTGGGGGCACGATGAGCGTACCCGGATCAGCTACCTGAAGGACGGCATGAAGATGCTGGGCGAGATGGCGGAGATCCGGACGAACTCATTGCGCGGGCGCTACGACGAGGCGATTGCAGCGATGAAGGACACCAGCGGTATGGTGACGCCGCAGGTGGACAGAATCGAGTCGATCGACCATGCGGAGCACGTCGAAGCGAGGTAGAAGGCGCGGTAAGCGGCTGCCCCCAACAATGCACAGGATGGGGATGACATAAGCTGTTGCATGTATGTTGCGTTCGTTCTTTATCGGGCTTTCAACGAATAAGCCCTTTCGTGCCTTCTCCGAGCAGTCGGCGATGGGTAAGCGTGTTTCGCGGCGGTTCGTCGCTGGAATGACGGTCGAAGAGTCCGTTGCCGTGGCGGTGAAGCTGAACGGCGAGGGCATCGATGTGAGCCTCGATTCGCTGGGCGAGAGCGTGACCGAGCGCGCCCAGGTTGAGCACAGCGCGGCGATCTATCATCAGCTACTCGATGCCATTGCAGAGCGCGGACTGCGCGCCAATGTGAGCGTGAAGCTGACCCAGATGGGCATGGAGATGGACCCGGCCTTCGCCGAGGCGATCGTCGCCAATATCGTGGAGCATGCCGCGTACATCAAGAGCTTTGTGCGGATCGACATGGAGGGCTCGGAGTACACCGAAGCCACCATCGCGATGACGGAGCGCATCCATGCGAAGTGCCCTGGGGCGGTGGGGACTGTATTGCAGGCGTATCTGCACCGCACGGCCGCTGACGTGGAGCGGCTAGTGTCGCAAGGGATTCGCATACGGCTGTGCAAGGGGGCTTACAAGGAGCCCGCGACGATTGCGTTTCCTGAGAAGAGCGCCGTCGATGCGAACTATGTCGCGCTGATGAAGCGGCTGGTGACGAGCGGCGTCTTCTGCGGTATCGCAACGCATGATGAGGCCATCGTCGACCAGATGCGCGCGTTTGTTGCCAAAGAAGGTGTGGCGAAGAGTGCGTTCGAGTTCCAGATGCTGTATGGAGTGCGCCGCGACCTGCAGCGCAAGCTGATGGCCGAGGGCTTCGGCGTGCGCTGCTATGTGCCGTTCGGGACGGAGTGGTACCCGTACTTTATGCGCAGGCTGGCCGAGCGGCCCGCGAACGTGATCTTCCTGGCGAAGAACTTTTTCCGCAGCTAGACTTCGGCTCGTTGAGTTTCGTGGGGTTACTGCGGCAGCATGGGCTCGACCGTCATTAGGTGGTTCAGTGCCGAACGCTGTGCGTCGTTCAAGGGGATGCGGCTCATCGCACCGGCGCGCTGGTCGGGTGGCAGACGGCGGAGTTCGTTGAAGCTGCGGGCCACAACGTGCCTCTGATCCGGCGGCAAAGAGCCAAGCTGCTGCATGGCTCCGCGCACCTGTCCGCGCTGCTGCAGGCTCAGGCCTTCCATGTGCTCGTTCAGCTTCAGAATCTCGGCGCGACGCGCTGGGTCCATCGCGTTCAACTGCGCGAGTCGTTCCCGATAGCGCTGCTGCGTCTGCTGGGGCAAGTCGCGGAAACCCGGCTCGTTCCCCAGCGCCTGCTGCTGCTGCATGGGAGTCAGGTTCCTGTGGGCGTTCATCCACTCGGCCAGGTGCTCGCCCTTTGCGCCGGGCTGGTGGTTGGCACCCATTCCCTGACCGAAGCGGCGGTTTTGTTGAGCGGGAGGGCGCGGCTGCCGCGCTGCCATACGCGGCTGCATCCGCTGGCCACCTCGCTGATAGTAGCCAACCGGCGCCATCCGTCCAGCCCACGCACGGGCGCGCATCCGCTGGCCAGCGGCACCCTGCGGTGCGGCAAGGCACAGCGCGACGATGACACTGAGGGCGGCGAACAATCGGGTTGGCATCATCACGTGCATGGTCTGGCAGGCGGGCGACAAGGGACGGAAAGATGCAGCTCAGAACAAAGCCCTGTGGCCCGCGGGCCCCGGTTTCTACTCTTCTTGTCTCAGACGTTTACCCCATGATAGCGAAGAGTTTGCCTCACAGGGGTTGGTTACGACACCAATTTAGGACAGTCTGCCGACGCTATGATCCTCCCAGCTGACAGTGCTGTGACTAGGTTGTCGGAGGAGTTGAGGTATCGTCCACGCTGGAGCCGGAGTCATCCAGCAACTGGTCCATCTGCTGTAACGCCTGCGCGTTGTTGTCCAGAATCTTGAGGTCGTTCACTGTGGCGGAAGAAGCGGACGGCTGGTTCGAGGGCTGGTGCTCAAGATAGAGCCCGAAGCTGCCGCCACCGATCAGCATGGCAAACGCCAACGCGCCGGCAAGCGCAGGACGCAGCCCACGGCCCGTGCTGAAGAGCAGGAACGAGCGCGTCCGCTCCCAGAAGCCCTCAGGGTGCGCGGCCTCCGCCTCGCGGAGGCGGACATGCAGCTTGGAATCGAAGTAGGCTGAGGGCTCCGGCGCGGTCCATGTGTCCAGCAGATCGAAGGTCGCGCGCAGCTCGTCGAGCTCCTTCGCGCAGTCCGCACAAGCTGCCAGGTGCGCCTTCATCTCCGGATGCGCGGCGAGAAACGTCTCATCCAGCAGCAGATCCGGCATATGAGTGCGGCATGCCTTGCAATCGGTGGTGTTCGTCATCGTCTTCATCACTTCCCCCCTCTCCGGGTGGTTGCTTCACTTATCTAGACGTTCCTGACAGAGCTCTAGACGAAATCTTTGAGCTTCTCGCGCAGCGTTTGATACGCGCGGAAGAGAAGCGACTTGGTCGCAGATTCAGAGAGCTTCAACACCTCGCCGATCTGCTTGTAGTCCATGCCTTCGTACTTGTGCATCAGTACGGCGGTCTTCTGCCGCTCCGGGAGCGCCATCACGTGCTGGCGAATGGCCATCATGCGCTCCCGGCGCAGGATGTTCGCCTCGGCCGACGGCGTCGCATCGGCGACGTCCGGCGTGGTGCCCGTCTCCGCATCCGGCTCATCCAGATAGACGGTTGAGGCGGAGCGTTCGTGGCGTGTATCGCGAGCGTGGTTCACGCCAAGGTTGGTCGCGATGCGGTACAGCCAGGTGCTGAATCGTGCCTCGGCCCTGTAGGTTTCCCGCGAACGGTATACGCGGAGAAAGACCTCCTGAGCAAGCTCTTCCGCCACTGCCTGGTTGTGCACCATGCGATACATAAAGTGCACGATCGGCTTGCGGTACTTCTGCAACAGGACATCAAAAGCGGCCATGTTGCCGGCGCGTAGCTCCAGCATGACCTCGGCATCGGTCAGTAGCGAGAAGTCACCCCGGGCAGCGGCCCGGCGGCGGGCTTCAACCTGCTCCGGCGTAAGGTCTACCGGGACAGGGGGTTCCGCCTGTCTGGCCGGAAGTGCCGAGGGCCGTCCCTCATACTCCAAAGCGCCGGTATGGAGAGCCAGCGTACCCATGTCGTCAAGAACCCCATCTTGTCCGTCAGGTTGCGCGGTAGCCTCTATTTTTTCAGCGCTTTCGGCATACTCCTCAGCGACAAAGACTTCAACCGACCCCTCTTCCTTCACGCTATCGGAGAACGGCACCTCTCCAGTCCTGGCTGGAGTGTCATCCCGATGCCCCTTACCGGGCTTGGGATTGTTCTCCGCGCTGGGTTTACGAGAGGTGGGCATTCTTCGAGATTGTACCTGTTTGCACCTTGATAACCCGCCTGCGAAACGGCCGCTCAACCGAATGCAGACGGATACCGCAGGCTGCCGGTTGGATGGCGCACAGCGCGCAAGGGTGGTATCCTTGAAGCAGTTGGAGCCGTGAGGTGGGATGCGCGGTCGGCCAATGCCCCGGATCATGGGATCGGCCACCTGCCAGCAGATGGAAGAAACCGCCGGATGGGCGCATAACTCAGCGGTAGAGTGCCACCTTCACACGGTGGAAGTCGTAGGTTCGAATCCTGCTGTGCCCACCAAATAAATCGATACCTTATAGAAAATTGGCGCAAGAACGCGATACGCCGAAAGTACGCTGGTTCTATGCAGCGGTCTTTTCGCTCCTTTCTTGCGCTGCCGCCGGGCGATTCATGAGTACATCTACAACCCGGCTCTGTGCGTCGCGCTTCGCCGTCGTGATTGCCCTCGTGTAGACATTCATGGTCGTCTGGAAGTTCGCATGGCGCATCAGGTTCCTGCACCACCTTCACACCTTCGCCATTCCCCTGATAGGAGTGCCGAGTAGGTGTGTCGGAAGTATGCCAGCCAATGCGCCTCTGCGCTTCGTGATCTTCGCCTTTTTTGCAGCAGGCTCCAAGAAACGGGTCAACAGGGTGTTTGCCCATGGAGGCATCTTCCATGCCATCCAGTCACTTGCGAAGATCCCCTCGGCAATGCATCAACCTGAACTTTTGAGACTGCTTCCGGTTCGCCTATCACATTGACTTCATCGGAGCGTTGGCTTCTAGGCACGCTGAACATAGCTGTGCGTTATATCGGCGCTTCATACTATGCAGCATCACCTTTTTATTTCTCTTTCTCATTGCTTTTCAACTGGAGTGATGTATAAAGTTTGCAAGCAAGAACACAAGTCCGTAGATGTTGTATCGGTGCTGCTAAATTCAGGGCACGCTTTCCTCTTCACCTGAGAAGTTGTTTCGCGATGTTGTCGACAGTTTTGTCTTGACCTGTTGCCACAACGCTCGCGACATGAGGAAGTATGAACGGGAATGTCACGTGGCAGGGAACGATTGCGGCCTACTTCGCCGCACCATATTGGGTGCCAGAGCCGAAGCGCACGCAGGTCGCAGATATGTGGCTCGGCTGCATGAGCGGCTATGCTATCCAACTCAACAGCTATGAGAGCGTGCGGCAATGGTCCATCCTCATCTTTCAGTATTTGCATACGAGAGAGATGCCACTGACGCAGGATGTCTCCCAGCAATGGCCTGACGAGGCGTTGGAAGTATTCCGGAAATGGGTCAATGAGGGTTGGCGACTGTCTGATTCAGATCCGTACGATCCTGCAGAGCGCATTCGACCTCCTATAGAGCGCCCAATTGCTGTTCGTATCCGGAGAGACATTGCCTCTCTGAGCCCAGACGAGCTGGATGACTACCGTATGCGGGTCGACGGCGCCTTCGATGTCGCCAATCCAGATTCGAACGCGCCCGGGCAGGTGTTCTTTTCCATTCACGGAAACTGGTGTCTGCACTACCAGGAAGCATTCCTCCTGTGGCATCGCGCTTACCTGATGGCCTTTGAACAACGTATCGGCTGCGCCGTCCCCTACTGGAATTGGTATGCCCAAGACGCGGCGATAGAGAGGAGCCCTAGCTCGGGTCTTCCTCAAGCCTTTCGCGACGAAACGTATCGTCATCCCAAGACCGGAGAACTCCGCCCTAATCCACTTCGTTATGCAGCGGCCAAGGATGGCTGCAGTAAGGCCTGCGTTGGCATGACACCACCGCCACCAACCTCGTGTAAATACGTTCAACGTGATCCCATTTTGTACACGACAGGGGACGACAGGCGAGAAGCGCGTGCCGCCAAGATTGCGCTGACACTGCAGTACCAGCAGCAGGTACAGAAAGCTCTGGGATTTGAGAACTTCAGTTACCCGCAAGGGTATGGAGACCCGTGGGCGAACATCCAGAGTTTCAACCCGCCGCCGCCGAACAGTGAATATCGCTACCGGGATGTCAATTTCGACGGGGCGTATGAGCAGCCGCACGACAACTATCACGGCTGGGTTGGTCCTGATATGGCGGACAACTCCTACACCGCATTCGACCCCGTGTTCTGGTCTTATCACAGCAATATCGATCGCATCTTCGAAATTTGGTTGCGCAGCCACATTGCATCCATGACCGTGACTCCGCTCTTTCCTCTCCGCCCATTTGCTGGGACTCGTGCGGAACGGTTGGAGTTCACTGATCCACGTACGTTTGTGTACACCTGTATCGGCGATCTTGCAAAAGATTCCCGGGCACTCGGCTTCGATTTTGGACCTCCTGCCTATCCCGACTTTGGGACACAAGCTGTCAGCACAAAGCGGCTCTCGGCAACAGGTCTACGAGGCCTGGTAGCGGCCGCGCCCCGGCCAGAGGAGCTGCTTGTTCTCTTCGACGGTGTTCGCTGTACCTTCAACAGCTATGCGGTGGACGTGTTCCTGAATCAGACCGACCCCAGACAGCAGAAGCCAGAAGTCACCAATTCTCACTATTGCGGCCGTATGACCCGGATCAGCATGGGCCAGACGGACAGCAATTCGCGGTGTATCCAGACAGGTATTCGTCGGTTTATGGATGTCACCTCAACGGCCTTGGCACTCGGCATCACGCCGGACTCTCCATTGCCTGTGCTCTCTCTTGTAGTGACCGACCTGACTACTGGAGTTCTCGTGTCGGCTGCGGAACTCGCGACACTTCCCGGCTTCACTGGCCACTTGAGCTGGGTGAAGCTGGGGCAGGCGCAGCAGATTATCCCTTCACCTCCCAGCGCAAATACAGAACGAATGCCTTGTTGTTCGGCGCAGCACTAGTTGCATCATCGAATGCGGTGGTGTCTTTTCCTCCCCTTATTGAGTTGATCAAGGAGTTTTTTCATGCCAAAGTTAGCCAGTTTCTCGACGCCAGCCTTCATCCAGGATCTTGCCGGCCAGCCCGAATTGCAAGACAAGCTCAACGCACTTTGGAACCACAATGTTCAAGCCTTCACCCAGCAGGCCATCTTCGGCAATCCGTGGAACACGCTTTATGCTTCCAACCAAACCTCGTATTACAACCCCACCGAAACAAACATGCCTGTCGGTCAGCTTGCCTCCGCAGTCCCATGGATTCCGTTCCCCAACCGCCTGATGCAGTACTGTGCTCCCGGCCAGACTCCTCCCAATCCCAACAATCTTCCGATGGACGATCTGTATCAACTCGCGGATTTCGGCTCCTATGCAAATGGAAAGACGCCGACATCGTTTCCGCAAATTCCTTCGGTTCTCTGTCCTAATGCAAACTGGAACAGCCCGCTAAAGGCCTATGGCCCCTATGGCCCACGGGGTTGGCTGGATGAGTACTGCGAGTGGAGTGTGACACGCAATGAATCCGGCAAGATTACCCGTATAGATTTTGTCTGTGAGAACCCAGAGTACTGGTATTCGCTCTGGCGCGTCAGTCCGTCGACGGTCGCCCAAATTTACACCGACACGCTCAACTATGGCCTGCCTGCAAACAGCCCCAACATGGTCTCTGTGCAGGAGAGCGACCTCTATCTCTACGATGCGAGCAACAACCCGGTCATCGATCCATCCACTGGGAACCCTGCATACAACCCGCTTAATCGCTGGAACACCGGCACAATCTCCACGCGCGGTAATGGTGTGACGCCGACAGGCGGCGCGATGCACCTGACCAGCACGCCGAACACGCTGCAAACCGAGATGGGTCTTGCCGGCGCTGCTACTGTATTGCGCAAACAAGGGAACGTCAGTTCGCAGGGGCTCATCTGCTGCAGCCAGTATGGGCAGGAGTACCGGAACAGCGATCCAACGATTGGCCAGAGCGTCAACCAGGCTGTAGACACTTCGCCTACACAGAGCATCGTTGCGCTTGCAGATCCTGCTGGGCTGTATATCCAAACTCCAGATTTCTCTGTGTATGCGTTGCCCGACGATCCCAACCTGCCCGCAGGTGCCACCGCTGCGGACTGCTGGCAGATTGTGCGAGGTCAGTCCACGATCGAAGACCCACTGAATCCCGGGACGGATTACCCTGGCAACTTCATCCTTCACGTAGCGTTCCAGTTGCCTGCCGCGTGGATCGAAGCTGGTGTCAGCTTTACGGTTGGCGACATCACCATTCGCACTCCGGGTGCTACCTCTGCCATTACCTATGCCGGACAGATCGCCCAGACCATGCACATCGCATTGTTTGCGCGTCCCATTCCAGCATCGCAACAGGCCAGTGCATACCCTTGCGTGGCCAATCCCAGTACGAACACTGTCCAACCTGTCCAAATGATGTATCAAAACCTCTGGGATGCCTATTATCAGAAACAATTCGACACCCCTACAGGTGTGGAAATGAGTCTCGCCAGCAACACGGTGATCGTCCCCATGCAGGTGAAGCGTGGACAGACTTTTACAGCTGCGATCGTCTGTCTTGACGCAGCTGCCCAAGGCAGCGCGTTACCCACTGTATCCGTTGAGGGAGGAGACTTTGAGTTCACCTCAGTCAGCCTAGGCACGGTAACCTATGCAGCCCCGGGAAACTCCTATCCAAGCTCGTTCCTGCTACTGTCCGTTTCCGGCACGGTCTCGAAGATGGCCGCCACCGGTCTGCGCAACATTGCCATCGCTAACCCTGGGGAAGCGCCCGGTCCGTTCGCTCCGGCGATGCTCTTCGTCTCGTAATGATGAGGTGGAGACCCAAACATGGTCTCCACCTTCTTTTCCATTGTCTTTCTTGATAAGGGGAGCCGGTATGAAACGCCTGCACATTGTTGGATTTTTCTCGTTTCTTCTAGCAGGATTCATTTGCATCGCCATGCTGCAACCCAGCCGCAACGGCGGACAGTATTCCTGGAAGGTCCTACAGGCAGTTGCGGCCGCTACGCAGTCACCTTGTCCCAGCTATACGGCTCTGAGCCCCACCGTCCCCGTTGACATGACTCCTAACAACTCCCAGGCCAACGCGAACTGCTTCGCATGGCAAGAGTTCATCGCGTTGAACTGGGCTGGCAATGTGAGCAACTGCAGCGCCGATACCTCAGCTCAGGGTTCGACCTTCGGCACGCCACTCGACAGCACGCCGAAGGTGTGGGAACTCTACAAGCAGGACACTGAGATCTTCCTTCCAGGCGCAGCTGCGCCCACTGCCTGGTGCAGTCAGAGTGAGCCTGTGCCTGCAAAATTCCGATCGCTGTCTGCTGCCCAGTTGAGCTCAGCGGTCAGTCCGGCTGGCGGTCACCCGAAACTATTGTCCGCAACATCCAAAGACGCCGATGATCCCCAGGTGAAGCTCACACAGTGCGCCCAGGCCGGCGCGTCCGGCCCATGTGGCCAAAGCGGATGGTTGACCGCACAGTCTGGCATCATGGCACTTTATGAGATTCGCGTCAACAAGGACGAGTTCTCCTACATCGATTCACACGGCCTCTACAACGCTGTAACCCAACAGAAGTTCGTTCAGAAGCCTGGTATCAACCTGCCCGACGGCACGGCCCAGGGTTCTACGGGTTCGATCGAGCTGAAAGCTTCCTGGTTGGAACTCGACGATCCAGCAAAGTGGCCGTATTACAAAACTTCAAAAGCGATGGTGATCTACCCGGGGACTACAACTCCTAAGCTCGTCACCGTCGGATTGGTTGGGTTGCACATCATCCACAAAACCCCCCACAGCCCTCAACTCATCTGGGCCACCTTTGAGCATGTCAACAACGCGCCGAGCATAACCGACATCAGCAACAAGAAACTGCTGTCGTGGTACACCTTCTATAACGCCGCCTGCAATCCGCAGACGGACCACTATCAATGTGCCCAAAATGCACAGATCGCTGGATACAGTCCGAGCAGTCCTTATTTCCCCTCATACCCAAGCGATCCATACAGCAGTCCCATTCAGGTCGTACGCCAGAACCCACTCAGCAGCAGCACTACGGATAACATTGTCGCGATCAATTCATGGGCTCAAGGGCTCATTGCCAGCGCAAACCCCAACTCAGTTTTCAAAAACTATGAGCTAGTCGATGTGCTTTGGGCTCAAAACCCGACGCCCATTTCACCAGCAAGCCCAACCCCGCTACCCCTAGGCAATCCTCAACCGAATCCGGACGCGGAGATTGTGGCCAACACCACTCTTGAAACGTATATGCAGAACACGAACACTTGTTTGGGATGTCATATCTACGCTCCGATTGCCAGTACATCCTCTGCAAATAGCCACACCAATCAAGTGCATGCACTCCTGCGCAGACCGGAACTCCCTAGCGGTAGCAGGCAAAAGAGGATGGACGAACCTCTGCTCTCGTCATTCACCAACTATGCCTCCGACTACTCTTTCCTGTTCAGCAGTGCCCAAATGCCGTCCTCCAGGGCAGCGCAAGCTCTCCGCATGCTCAAAGCCTCAGGACCTCAATACAAATAATCCGGACCATACCTCCAGCAGCAGTCAGCGAGTCAACCTACTCTCCGCCGCCACCTGTTTTCGGTACGACGGGGCGTCAGTGCAAAGTGTCCATCGCATGACTGCCGTATCGCAAATATCCATGTCGCATCGCAGCTTTATCCTAGAGGCTGGTTATGGCGTTTGTGCCGAAGTAGAGACTATGCGGGGGGTGCCTCAGGAATAAGACTGCATCAACGCGGACAGCGTCTCCGGCCCCGGACGCACGCGTTCCACCGGGAGCGTAGCCAGCGGCTCATCGACCAGGTTGAGCAGCGTCGTAAAATCTTGCTTCTGCGTGTCGATGTAGAAGACCCCGGTAAGAATCTCTCCGCTCTCGTGGCCTTCCATCAGCAGGTTCAGCGCCTGTGCTTTGCTGGATGGCACATAGTCTTCGTGCAGCTTGCGAAGCCGCAGGTGCGAGCCATCGTGCAGAGCAACGTCGACAGTAGTGTTATGGTCATACTCCACCGCAATCTCCTCGAATACGGGAACGAAGTCTACCTCGCAAACCTCGTCATCATGCTCCTGCATGTACTTGTAGCTCTTCGTCGAGCCCTCGTGATCGTTGAACGTCACGCAAGGTGAGATGACATCGAGCAGCACCGTTCCCCGGTGCGCAATCGCGGCCTTCAGCATCGCGGAGAGCTGTTTCTTGTCGCCGGAAAACGAGCGCCCAACAAACGTCGCGCCCAGCTGGATTGCCAGCGCGCAGATATCGATCGGCGGCAGCTCGTTCACAACGCCGGTCTTCAGCGTGGAGCCAACATCCGCGGTGGCTGAAAACTGTCCCTTGGTCAGCCCATATACGCCATTGTCCTCGACGATGTAGATCATCGGAACATTGCGCCGCAACAGGTGCACAAACTGCCCAACACCAATGGACGCCGTATCGCCATCACCGCTCACACCCAGCGAGCGCATCGTCTTGTTCGCAAGCAGAGCACCCGTCGCAACCGAAGGCATTCGCCCATGCACGGAGTTGAAGCTGAACGACCTCGACATGAAGTACGCCGGCGATTTGGACGAGCAGCCGATGCCGCTCATCTTCATCACGCGCTCCGGCTCAATGCCCATCTCGAAGAACGCTTCGAGAATGCGCTCGGAGATGGCATTGTGGCCACAGCCCGCGCACAGCGTGGTCTTGCCGCCGCGGTAGTCGAGCACCTGCAGGCCAATGCGATTGGTCTTCACAGCTTTGGGAGCAATCGGTGCGGTAGACATTAGCGGGCTCCTTCCAGGATGGCGATGGCATCGGTAACACTGCGCGCATCGAGCGGCAGCCCATTGAAGTGTGTCACCGAACGCAGGCGCGTGATGAGCTCGGGCTCAAGGTCAATCTTCAGTAGCTGCAGCATCTGGGCATCACGGTTCTGCTCCACCACATACACCACGTCATGCTGCGCAATGAAGTCCTCCACATCCTGCGTAAACGGATACGCGCGCAATCGCAGGTAATCGGTGGCGAGACCGCTTTCACGCTGAAGCTGGTCGCGGCTTTCAATCACAGCAAAGTGGCTCGAACCAAATGCGAGAATACCGACACGCTCGCGGCGTGTGCCTTCATGCACAGGCGCTGGCACCAGCAGCTTCGCGGTCTCGAACTTGCGGGCCAGGCGACGCATGTTGTTCACATAATCATCCGGACGCTCTGTGTACTGAGCTTTCTCGTTGTGCCCGCTGCCACGCGTAAAGTACGCAGCAAGCGGATGGTCCGTCCCAGGCAGTGTTCGGTACGGAATCGCATCGCCATCCACATCCTTGTAGCGCGCAAAACCGCCAAGCTCATCCAGCTGCAGCGCGGTCAGCACCTTGCCGCGCTGCATCGGTTTCGCCGGATACTCAAACGGCTCCGACATCCAGTTGTTCATGCCGATATCAAGGTCCGACAGCAGAAACACCGGCGTCTGCAACTGTTCAGCGAGATCGAAGGCTGCAACGCCAAACTCGAAGCACTCCTTCACCGTCGCAGGCAGCAGCATCACATGCTTCGTGTCACCGTGCGAGAGCCCTGCAACAAACGTGAGGTCGCCCTGGCACGTGCGCGTTGGCAGTCCGGTCGAAGGCCCCGTGCGCTGAATATCGAAGATCACGCCCGGCAACTCGGCGTAATACCCCAGCCCCGCAAACTCCGCCATCAGCGAAATCCCCGGCCCGAAGACGCCGTCATCGACCTCGCCCCAGCCCACCCCGCGCCCAGCACCATGCCAATCGCGGCAAGCTCATCCTCCGCCTGCACGATCGCGAAGGTAGCCTTCCCATCCGGCTCCACGCGATGCTTCTTCATGTAGCCAATCAGCTGCTCCACCACCGACGACGACGGCGTAATCGGATACCACGACACAACCGTAACACCGGCAAACATCGCCCCCATTGCAGCGGCGGCGTTGCCGTCGATGATGATCTTCCCCGCCGTGGCATTCATCGCCTCAACACGATACGGATCGCACTTCGTAAGGTTCTCCGTCGCAAACCGGAAGCCCACCTGCACAGCACGCAGGTTCAGCTCCGCGGCCTTCGCCTTCTTGGCAAACTGCTTACCAACCATCGCCTCCACGCTCCCCATATCAATCGAAAGCAACTGTGCGGCAACGCCGACATACACCATGTTCTTGATGAGCTTGCGGACCTTCGGCTCGGCACCGGTCTCCACAGCCAGCTTGTCGAAAGGAACGGCGTAGAACGTAAGATCATGCCGCAGCTCGTTCAGCACGATGGCTTCGTCATAGATCACAGCAGCGTCTGCGGGCAGCGTGCGCACGTCCTCCTGTGCCGTCTCCGGGTTCATCGCGATCAGGATGTCGATGCTCGCCTTGCGCGCCACCCAGCCATCTTTGCTCGCGCGGATCGTGTACCAGGTAGGCAACCCCGCGATATTCGAAGGGAACAGGTTCTTGCCCGAGACAGGCACCCCCATGCGGAAGATGCTGCGCAGCAGCACGTTGTTCGCCGACTGCGAACCGGAGCCATTAACCGTAGCTATCTGGATCGAAAAATCATTGACGATGCTTGTGGGACTCTTGAAATCACTCGATGACGACTGGGCCGGTACAACAAGATCACTGGTTGCCATGGAACAAAGGATTCCCCTCTCCATCCGATCTCTCGGCGCCGTTGGTTTCACATCGCAAACACAGCGGCACATCTCGCCGCCGGAATTGTAGACCTGCCTGCACACCTCCGGCAGTGCCTGCTCGATAACCGGTTAGTGCATAGACAAAAAGGCCCCCGCACCAGCAAGCGGAGGCCTTTCGCGATCCAAATCCTTGCAGCTACTCAGTCGTGGAGGCGGGCGCGGCCCACCCGTGCCCTTCGAAGTACTGCTCCACCTCTTCCAGCGTCTTGCCCTTCGTCTCCGGCAGAAAGAGCGCCGCCGTAATTAGATACACCAGCGTGAATCCGGCAAACAGGTAGAACATCTTCGCGTAGCCGTACTTGCTCACGATCGGCAGAAACACCACCGCCAACGTCGTGGAGACCAGCTGGTTCAGCACCAGCGCAACGCTCATGCCCACCGAGCGGATGCGCGTCGGCATCAACTCCGAGAGCGCAAGCCACACACAAACTCCCGGCCCGGCTGCGTAGAACGCAATAAACGCAAACAGCGCCAGCGCAACCAGCCATCCATGTGCTGCCTGCGGAATCATCCCGATCCGCGCCCGCTCGATATGCAGCGGAGCCGTGCGGGCTGCATTCAGGTCAGCAAACGGGTTCTTGAAAAACGCCTCCACCGCATTCGCAGGGATCGAATCCTGCCGCGTGATGTGGATCGGCAGCGCCGCCGGATCGTCCGAACGCACATACGTTGTCGCCCCCGTAAAGCCGCCGTAGGAGTAGATGACCGCCAGCGAAGCATGCGCCGCCAGGCCGCCATCGTCGTTGTAACCGCTTGCCGAAAGCAGCTTCGCAGCCTCCGACGAATCGAACTTCATCGTCAGGTCATCGCCCTGTGTCACCAGCGTCTGCACGGCGTTGCCAACCTCCAGCGTGTTGCGCTCAGTCTGCCGGAAGAGCAGTGCCGTAACGATCAGCGAGACCATCACGCCGCAAGTCCCAACGACCAGTAGAACGCGCCTGCCGAGCCGGTCGACAAACATCATCCCGACGATCGTCAGCATAAAGTTCACCGCCGTAAACAGCACATAGCCCCAGTGCGCGCCCACATCAGAAAGCCCGCTCTGCAGCAGGATGCTCGTGTTGTACCCAATGATCGAGTTGATGCCAGTCGCCGTATTGCACGCAAGAATCACACACGCCAGCACAAACGGAACAACATACTTGCGCCGCAGTAGGCTGCCTGAGGCCTTCTTCACAGCATCCGGCTGCGTCGCCACGGCGGCCATCTCCGCAAGCTCCAGATATGCAGCTTCCGTGCTGCGTGAACGCAGCAATGCCGCCAGCGCCTTGTCACGCTTGCCACGGCGATACAGCCAGCGCGGCGACTCCGCGACAAACAGGCTGCCAACCGCAAACAATATCCCCGGCGGCAGCGAGAGCCAGAAGATGTGCCGCCACGCGCCGTTCTGCACATTGAACAGGTCCTGCGCATTGCCTGTCGCCGCCGCGGCCTGCACCTGGTAGCTGTAGTACATGCCGATCAGCGCAGCCGCCATAATCCCAAACGTCAGCAGCCACTGAAACACGCCAGTCCCCTTGCCGCGCGTGTTGGAGACCAGGCACTCCGCAAGATACAGCGGTACCAGCACACCGATAAACCCACCGCTGATCCCCTGCAGCAGACGCCCCGTCAGCAGCGCTTCATAGCTATGCGACAGCGCAATCAGCGGAATGCTCACCACAAACACCAGCCCGCTCAGCACCATCATCGGCTTGCGGCCAAGCCAGTCGGCAAACAGTCCCGCAAAGATCGTGGAGATCACACTGCCCAGCAGCACCGCGGCCACAATCGTCGAGAGCTGCCCGGCATCGAAGTGCGAGGTCGCCTGCAGATACGGCAGTGCGCCGCCGATGATGCCCACATCCACGCCATACAGCAGGCCGCCCAGGCCGGCGACACATAACAACAACAGGTTGTACCGGCTGCGGGAGGAGGCGTCGGGAGCAGCAAAACTCGCTTCAGTCATAGAGGACATTATCTACACGAACTCCCTGTTTTGGTTGATTGGGCTTCATTTTCATTCTAAAAATGAGCGTTCAACCTCACGAACGATCAGATAGAAGCCGCAGAGCATTCTCTCGGTACACCTTGCGCAGCACATCCTCCGGCAAGTCAAGCCCATAGATCATCCACCGTCCCTGCCCCGAGGCATGCGTCGGATACTCAAAGTACTCATCCGCCGTCTCCAGGAACCGGTAGTAGAGACGATACATCTCGACCTGCGGCACCAGGTCAGCGCCAAACAGAATTCGATCCGCAAAACGCAGGAAGAACTTGCGCGCCGAGTACGGCTGCCGTCCCAGCTCCGAAGCCCGCGCGCTGATGTCGACCACAACATTCGGGCAGGCATCCAGCATCGCCGAAACCCGCTCCAGGTCCTCACTGTTTTCCGCAATATGCGCGCCCACAAAGGTCGTCTTCGGATGCCGCCGGAACACGCGGTCGCGCTGTTGCAGCAGCTCGTCCTTGCTGTACTGCGCCCCATAAAAACCCCAGTCCGGGTGCGCTGCCAGCTCTTCATACCGCTCGTTGTTCGCGTCAATCGGCAGAAAAAACGCCTCCGGATCGCCGATATGCACCATCACCGGAATCCCTAATTCGCCGCAGCGCTCAAAGATCGGCGCCAGCCGTTCATCGTCCACGCGGATCAGCTCTCCGCTCGCGTCGCGCACCTTCAGGCCAAGGTCCTTCCAGAACTTGAACCCCACGATGCCATGTGCAACAAGCCGCTCCAGCCGCTCGATGCTCAGCCGCACAAAGCCCGCAAAGTCAGCCGAATCGGCACCTGTCCAATCCATCCAGCCAATCGTGGAGAAGCGCTTCGCATCCGCCACGCGATAGCGTTCGATCTGCGCCAGCGCGGCATCGCCCACCATCATCGTGATGTTCACACAGTGCTCAATCCCGCACGCGTCCATCACCTTCAACACCTCTGCCGGCTCCTGCGCATCCAGGTGGTTGTGGTAATCGATCACCGGAAACCGCGGCGTCAGCACCGGGTGCTGTGCCGAGTGCAGCATGCTCACCGGGTGAAACTCGCTGATTGGCAGCGTCACGTTGGCCTTGGCTGTCACCATGGCGATAAATTTGTCCTGTTCGGTCTCCTGCGACATCTTCTGTCCCCTCGCTCGTGGCGCACACATCTTTCTAAGCCATCATAAGAAGGGCTCAGCATTGCAGGCACGCCGTTACAGGTTGCAGAATAAAACGAAATAGAACCTCATATCCATATATTTCGTTTTATTATTTTATTGTTCGACATTTCCTCTGATTGAGGTCCTCCACGATGTCCCGTCTTTCGATTGTGTGTATGGCAGCGTCCCTCTTCGCCTTCGGCCTCATGGTTCCAGCCTCCGCCTCGGCGCAAGGTTCAGCCCGCCAGAACGAAACCACAGTCCACACCGGACCTCTCACCCTACATGTCGATATGCAGGCCGGGCAATTCAAAGGCATCCACCTGCACGACACCATCTCGAACCGCGAGCTAGAGCTCCCGGAAGCGTTCGTACTGGTTTTGAAGGACCACACCGAGCTGCGCTCCTCAGCACTGCACGCAACCCGCATCGCAGATACCCAGAGCGTCATCGACCCGCATCGCGCCCTAAGCGGCAACCAACACCTCACCGTCGCGGAGGACAAATCCTGCTGGAGCTTCGACGCCGCAGCCCAGCACGCAAAGCTCGACTGGTGCCTCATCGCCCGGCCGCACACCGACTACGTCCGCTCCCTGCTCACTATCTCAGCCACAGGCGCCGACCTGCCCATCACCGAAGTCCGCCTGCTCGACTTCACCGACAGCGGCGCGCGTGTCGACGGCACCGTCAAAGGCTCGCCCATCGTCGATGCCAACATGTTCTTCGGCCTCGAGCACCCACTCTCCATCAGCAAGGTCAGCGGCGACGACGCAACCGCCTCCATCTTCCGCGACCTCCCTCTGCGCACCGGCCAGTCCATCACCTACTCCGCGGTTCTCGGGACCACGCAACTCGGCCAGCTGCGCCGCGGCTTCCTCAGCTACATCGAAGCCGAACGTCCGCGCCCCTACGAGCCGTTCCTGCACTACAACTCTTGGTTCGACCTCGGCTATGAGAACCGCTTCGACGAGAAAGGTGCGCTCGATCGTGTGAACGCCTTCGGCCAGGAGCTCGTCATCAAGCGCCACGTCAAGCTTGACTCCTACCTCTTCGACGACGGCTGGGACGACCCAAACACGCTCTGGGGCTTCAACCCCGGCTTCCCGGATGGCTTCACCAAAACCGGCGAAGCGGCCGCAAAATACCACGCCGGCATCGGCGTATGGCTCTCACCCTGGGGCGGCTACGCGGAGCAGAAAAAGGAGCGCATCGCCTACGGCCGCGCACACGGCTACGAGATCCTCAACAACGGCTACGCACTCTCCGGCCCCAAATACTATGACCGCTTCCAGCAAACCTGCCTCAACATGATCGACAAATACCACGTCAATCAGTTCAAATTCGACGGCACCGGCAACGCCGACCGCGTCTTTCCCGGCAGCGCCTTCGACAGCGACTTTGACGCCGCCATCCACCTCATCGAACGCCTGCGCAAGGAAGAGCCTCAGCTCTTCGTCAACCTCACCACCGGAACCACCGCATCTCCCTTCTGGCTCTTCTACGCAGACTCCATCTGGCGCGGCGGCGCGGACAGCAACTTCTCCGGCGTCGGCAGCCAGCGCCAGCGCTGGATCACCTATCGCGACGCCCAGACCTACAAGAACATCGTCCAGCGCGGTCCGCTGTACCCGCTGAACTCGCTCATGCTGCACGGCCTTATCTACGCCAAGCAGGCGAAAGGCCTCTCCACCGATCCCAACAACGACTTCGCCGACGAGGTGCACTCCTACTTCGGCGGCGGCACGCAACTGCAGGAGATGTACATCACGCCCTCGCTCCTCACCCCTGCCAACTGGGACACCCTCGCCGACGCCGCGCGCTGGAGCCGCGAGCACTCTTCAACGCTCAAGGACACGCACTGGGTTGGCGGCGACCCCGACAAACTGCAGGTCTACGGCTGGGCCGCATGGAGCCCGAAGCTCGGCATCCTCACCCTGCGCAACCCCTCGCAACAACCGCAGACCTATACCATCGACGCCGCGACTGCCTTCCAACTCCCCACCCACGCCCCAACACACTACATCGCCCATGCTGTATGGGGTGCCGGCGAAGACTGGCAGCCCGGAACAACACACAAACTGGTTAGCGGCGAGCCTCTGGAAATCAAACTCGCTCCGTTCCAGGTACTAACCATCGAAGCCACACCGAAGCGCTGAACCCGCTACACAAGCGTTAGCTTGATGTTCATCGCACGCAGAGCTTCGGCGGTCGCGTGCGGCAGGTTGCTGTCTGTAATCACATGGTGGATCGCGCCTGCATCCACGATCTTCGACAGGCTTCGGCGGTTGAACTTGGTCGAGTCGCACACCGCGACCACCGTCGTCGAAGCCTTCACCATCGCACGGTTCACACGCGACTCCATCACATTCGGCGTCGTCAGACCAACCTCAAGATCGAATCCATCGACACCCAGAAACAAAATGTCTGCGTGCATGTCATGCAGCATATCTTCAGCCAGCGGCCCCACCAGAGAAAACGAGTTCTGGCGCAGGGAGCCGCCCGTCAGCAGCACCTCAAAGTCAGTGCCTGAAAGCTCGCCCGCAATATTCACTGCATTGGTGATAATCGTCAGCCGCGAAAACCGCTTCAGCGCACGGGCAATCGCCGTCGTAGTCGTGCCGGAGTCCAGCAGAACGCACTGCCCTTCCTGCACCAGTCCAACCGCCGCCGCCGCAATGCGCAGCTTCTCCTGCGAGTGGCGGCCCTCCTTCTCCTGCAGCGAAGGGTCTGACAGTGCGCCGTTTCCCGGCAGCAATGCACCGCCATGCGTGCGTTGCAACACACCTCGTGCTTGCAGATAATCAAGGTCTTTGCGGATCGTAATGCGCGAGATTCCAAGCGACTCGGAGAGTTCGTCCACCAGCACGCGCCCATGCTTCTGCGCGAGGCCGACAATGTACTGTCTCCGCTCTTCGATCAACATCTGCGCGCCGCGTCCAGTTGCTGCCTTGGCTGCTACGCTCTTTTTCTGAGTGGTTCCTGTTCCCTTCATACCGGTTACGACACGCCTCCGCACTGCTCAACGCAGAGTACAGGGCAGCTTACCTGATTGCAATTGGAAAGTCCGTTCGAAAGGAAACAATAACCCGGCGCGTGGACAGATCAGGCCCGGCAGGCCGCCGCATACTCTCGCAGCACGTCGCGCACGTGGTCAACAATCAGCGACACAGAATCGCCACTGATCCGCCCGGCGCGCAGCCGTACATACTGCAACGGCAGGTACCGGCTCAACATGCTCTCTCGGATATTGACCTCAGCCAGGTTCGCCACCAAACGCTCCACGGCGGCGGCAATCTCAGGACGCCCCCAGTAATAGCGGACGCGGTCGCTGTAGCTATACCTCCTCAGCAGCTTCTGCTCCGCGGCCGGGCTTGCGTAGTAAGGCAGCCACTCTGCAGGCTCGCGCAGCATCGTCTCTTCAATCGCGGCGCTCAGTCCGGAACGGCTGTCGCCCGCCAGCTGCGATTCGATATCCTCCAGCGCCTCCAGAGCCTCACGCATAGCAAACGTAAGTGCCGGCCCCACCTTCAGAATCGCGAAGCCATCCCGCACCAGCTCTACATACGCCTGCGGCCGTTGATAGTCCGTGGAGTGCGCCTCGAACACAATCGCCTCCGGCAGCGCCTGCAACCACCCAACCAGCTCCGACGCCTTCGCTGCATCGTAGTCCACCACGGCATCATGATCGAACTCCACGCCCGGCTGCACCACCAACGCGATCACTCGTTCCCACACCCCTGACAACTGCTCCTCGAACACCCACTTATGTACCGCAAGTGTGTGCTCTGCCGCCGCCGTCGAAGTGGCTGGCAGTTCATGCACCGCATGCGTCGCTCCACCGGGCACAGGTACCTCGGTACCAATCACATACACGGGAGCATCGCCCGCACCCCGCGCCGCCTCAGCCGCCACGCACAACCGGGCAGCCCGCTGCGCCACCACTTCATCCGAAGGATGCGTCGCATCATCCCCGCAAGCCATGCTGGCATCCAGATGGATCTTCGTAAACCCGGCAGCAACATACTCCGCGACCATCGTCTCAGCAAGGGCCATCGCCTCGACGGCAGGCTGCTTCCGCCAGGGATTCGGCCCAAGATGATCGCCACCCAACACCAGCTTCGCGGGCTCAAGCCCTGCCGTCTTCACAATCTCCAGTACAAAATCGCGAAACGCCGCGGGCCGCATCCCGGTATAGCCGCCAAACTGGTTCACCTGGTTGCTCGTCGCCTCCACCAGCAGCAACGAGCCATCCTCAACAGCCTGCTCTGCCGCCGCCCGAATCACCCACGGATGCGCCGAGCACACCGAATAGATCCCGGCCGCCACGCCCTGCTTCCGCCTCGCAAGATGCTGCTGAAGTGCCTTCGACATACGCCTCCCTTCGCACTAGTAGATGCGGAACTTCTGCACCACGCGATGGATCACGCCACCCGGGCTTGGCGAATCCGGCTGCATCCCATGCGCCACCGAGCAGTACAGCCCCAGCAGCTGACCAAAGATCACATCCAGCGCAGGTCGATACACATCAGCGACGCCAACCTCCAGCGCAAGATAGCGTTCGCACTGCGGCGCGACCTCCGCCTCAAGCGCACGCGGCCCCACGGCGACGCGCTCGGCCACCACTTGCTTCGCGCCGATCTCCTGCAGCAGGTCCTTCGCATACTGCGCCTGTCGAGGATCGGTAGAGACAAAGCACACAAACAGCGTCCCCGCATCCAGCGCCGCCATCGGCCCATGCCGCAGCCCCAGCACGGTCTCGGACATCGTCTTCACCTGCCCCGCGGTCATCTCCAGCACCTTCAGCGCGGACTCCTTCGCCACACTAATCAACGCACCACCACCGATAAAACAGATCCGTCCAAACCCGCCCGCCGCTGCCGACTCCGCCACCTTCGACGCGCTCAACAGCAACTTACGTCCAGCATCCGCCAGCTCATGCAACACCGGCTTATACTCGTCCAGGCTCCAGACATGCGCCAGGCACTGCCCCATCACGATCATGTTCGTAAACGAGCTCGTCATCGCCAGGCTGCGATCGTTCACCGCATCATCCAGCACCACCACGCAGGCGCGCTCCACACCTTCGCAAAGCTCCGCCATACGCGCCTTCGCATTGCACGTCACCACCACATGCGCCACACTCGGATACAGTGAAAGCGCCCGCTCCAGAACGGCAACGCCCTCCGGCGAATCCCCCGACCGCGAAAAGGAGATCCACAGATACCGGCGCCCCGGAACCAGGTACGCTTCCATATTCGGCAGCAGGTCTGTGCTGGCCACCGCCATCACCTCGCAACCCCACTGCTGCCGCAAAACAAACGTCAACGCCTGCGCAACGTAGTCGGAGGTTCCCGCTCCAATCAGCATCACCGTCGGCCGTTGCTCCACGGAGTCCCGCACGCCAACAGCCTCCAGAAAGGCAGCGATCCGCTCCCGATGTTGTTCAAAGATACGCAGTGTCATCAGCCATGTATCCGGCTGTTGAGCAATCTCAGCCGGCGTAAACACCAGACCCCGCGCCTGCTTCTGCTCAGTGGGCAGATCGATAAAACTGGAAAGAGCCGTCACGTTATGCAAACCTCGTAGAAACAGGATACGCTAAAATCAACACAAATCGAAACTAAAGATAAGTAATAATAACTCGAACCACGCAAGACCCACAAGATCAATAAAAACGATTCGTCATGAGCAAAGTCATAACCCAACAACCACATCGGCGCTTCGACATCGCCCTCGCCGGCGAGACAAACCTCGACCTCATCCTCTACGGCCTGCCCGAAGACATGCCGGTCGAGCGCGAGCTCCTCGGCACTGGCTTTACTACCACGCTCGGCGGCTCCTCTGCAATCCTCGCGCACAACCTTGCTATCCTCGGCTCGCGCACGGCCTTCCTCTCGGAGGTTGGCGACGATGCCTTCGGCTCCATCGCCAACGACTACCTATTACCAACGGGACTCGACCTCTCCCATTTCCGCCGCAAACTCGGCACAACCACCGGCGTCACGGTACTGCTGCCCCACGGCCGCCGCCGCCACATCCTCACCTACCCCGGCGTCATGTCGGAACTCACAGTCGACGATCTCGATCTCGGCTATCTCACCTCCGCGCGCCATTTTCACCTCTCTTCGCTCTTCCTGCAAACGGGCCTTCACGCCGGGCTACCGCGCCTCTTCGACACGCTCCGCGCCGCCGGCCTCACTCTCTCGCTCGACACCAACGACGCCCCCTCCGGCCAATGGCGTGGCGTCCTCGACCTCCTCCTCGACAAGATCGACATCCTGCTCCCCAACGAGGACGAGCTCCTCCAAATCGCCGATGCGGACTCCCTCGAGCTGGCATTGGACAAGCTCGCCCCTCGCATCCCACTGATCGTCGTCAAGTGCGGTCCACGCGGAGCAGTCGTGCAGCGCGACGGCAACCGCGACTGGGTCGCCCCCGTCTCCGTCCAGCCCATCGACACCATCGGCGCCGGCGACAGCTTCAACGCCGGCTTCCTGCACGCCTGGCTCAACGGCGGCGACCCTCTGCGTGCCGCGGCCTTTGGCAACATCACCGGCGCGCTCTCCACCCTGCGCCCCGGCGGCATCGCCGCACACGCCGACTCCGGGTTGCGGCAAAAGTTCCTCGCAGAACACCTTTAGACAGCAGCTCGACTCCAACCGCCACGACCAGCTTTGCCTAAAACTCTTCGGCCACCCCAAAAGTCCGCCATTTCTCCGCTGCTTGTTTTACCTTGCGCCCTCTGCGCGCTTCTACACTGCGCCATCTGCGTGCCGCTTTTCCCGCAGCAATGCGCCGAAGGCGCGAGCGTACCATCGGAGGGAGCAGGGGCCTGCAGGCCCCTGAAACCAACGCCCCCTAAAAAGGGGCTTCAGCCCCGGCCCCTACAACCACAACTCTGTCATCTCTCCACACTTAGGAAAACCGCACGAAGGCCATCAGCCCTGATTCTCCACCCGCCCCGACGGCCAGATCCGGTTGTGTACCGGCGCCACAGTCGTCTCGATCTCCGCCAGCAGCACCGGGTCAATCCTGAAGCTCAACGCCTTCAGGTTGGCCTGCACCAGCTCCCGCGATGCCATCCCCACCAGCGTGCTCGACACATACGGATGCTCCAGGCAGAACCGCAGCCCCACCAGCGGCGCGCTCACGCCATGCGCCTTGCACAGCTCCACCACGCGCCGTCCCGCCTCGCGAATCTCCATCGGCGCCGGGTGCCACTCCGGCACACCATGCTCTGTCAGCACGCCCATATGCAGCGGCGACGCGTTGATGATCCCGATCCCCTGCTCTTTCGCAAACGGCATCAGCACATCATCAAGATCGTCAACCATCAGGTTGCACCGGCAGTAGCTGATCATGCAATCGACTTTTGCTCTGCTCGCAATCGCACGCAGGTTCTTCAGGTTCAGCCCTGTAATCCCAATCGCCCGCGCCTTGCCCTGCTCCTGCAGCCGCCGCAGCGCCGGGATCGTCTCCTCCACAATCTGGTCCGCATCGCCGAACTCTACATCATGCGCCTGCAGCACATCCAGGTAGTCCGTCCTCAGCCTCTTCAGCGACTCCTCACAGCTCGCCGTAATCCGCTCTGCTGAAAAGTCGAACTCATCCACCCCATACCGTCCGCACTTCGTCGCCAGCACCACCTTCTCACGACGACCCACCAGTGCCTCACCCAGCCGGCTCTCCGCCAGCGTCCTGCCGTAGTACGGCGAAACATCGAACAGCGTAATCCCGCTGTCGATCGCCTCCTGCACCGCCGCCATCGCCTCACCGGCATCCACGTGACCATACACATCGCCCAGCGGCGCCGCGCCAAATCCAATCGTCGAAACCTCAATCCCCGTCCGCCCCAGTAGCCGATATTCCATCGCTTTATAGGTCCTCCACCCTCGCTACAGTAAGCGCTAAAGTAAATCCACGTCAATTCCCTTTTCTCAGCGACAGGTCCACCTCAACCGCCGTGGCGAAACTTGGCTCACTTCGCGCCCTTTGCGGGAGCGCTGTTGCCTTTGCTTTTGCCTTTCCAACCCCATACTTCTGTATAGTGCGACCATGGCAGCAAAGATGAAGGACATCGCGCGTGCGCTGGGCGTCTCGCTCGTCACCGTCTCCAAAGCTCTCCGTGGGCACCCCGACATCAGCCGCGCCACCCGCGAGCGCGTCGAAGCCAAGGTCAAGGAGCTCAACTACCGCCCCAACCTCGCCGCCCGCTCGCTCGTCACCGGCCGCTCGTCGCTCGTCGGCCTCATCGTCCCCGACCTCCTGCACCCCTTCTTCGCCGACATCGCCCGCGGCCTCTCGCTCGCCCTCCGAGAGCACGGCTACTTCCTCGTCCTCTGCTCCTCCGAGGAAGACCCCACCCTCGAACAGCAGGAGATCGAGCACGTCCTCGCCCACCGCCTCGACGCCCTCGTCGTCGCCTCCTGCCAGCCGGACTCCGGGATGCTCGCTCAGACACAATCCGGCGACACCCCACTCATCCTCGTCGACCGCAGCTTCCCCGGCTTCTCCTCCCACTTCGTCGGCGCCGACGACTACACCGCCGGCAAGCTCGCCGCAGAGCATCTCCTCGCCATCGGCTGCAAACGCATCGCCCACATCCGCGGCACGCAGAACAGCGCAGGCGCCCGCCGCTACAAGGGCTTCGCCGACACGCTCCAGAAGCACAACCGCCCTCTACGGCCCGAGTACCTCGTCGCCGCCCTCAGCGCCGACGTCGGCGGCAAAACCCACGGCATAGCCGCCTTCAACCAACTCTGGGACCTGCCCCACCCACCCGACGGCATCTTCTGCTTCAACGACGTCATCGCCATCGGCGTAGAAACCGCCGCCGCCGAACGCGGCGTCCGCATCCCCGATCAGGTCGCTCTCATTGGCTGCGGCAACCTCCACTACGACGACGCCATCCGCGTCCCGCTCTCCAGCATCGACCAGCGCAGCAGCGAGATCGGCACCCGCGTCGCAAAACTCATCCTCGAAATCGTCGCCGACAACGCCTCACCCGAACATCGCCGCATCACCCTGCAGCCCAAACTTGTGGAGCGCGCCTCCACAACCCTGTCAACCCATAAAGCGCCTGCCACACGCCGCAAACCCTCAAAGCAAAGCCATAAACCTCCGAAAAGCAAAAACATTTTCTCTGGCACAGCTTTCTAAAATAGAAGTAGGGCAGTAGAAGCAGGCCAGTTTCTTCGTCGGCACAGAGTCGTCATCTCGACCGGAGTATCGCCGTCTTATCGCGATGCGCAACGGAGACCCCCCGCCTTTGCCATTGCCTGTTTTCCATTGCGTCCTTTGCGGGCTTCTACACTGCGCCCTCTGCGTGAACGCTGTTGCCGTAGCAAGCGCCGCAGGCGCGAGCGTACCAACAGGATTTCCGCAAAGCCGTCGTGGATCAGACCTTCACAAGTCCACCACTAACCAGCTCCCCTTCAATATTTTCGATCAAAAAGTATCCGGGGGGGAGGGGTGGGGTCTCTACAGGCTCTGCGGCGCAATCTCCACCGAGTGTCGGCTCACCGTGAGGTCCGTCAGCCTCGGCACCAGGAACGAGAACAGAGCCACCACCATGAACGCCGCCGCCGGGAGCAGATAGCCCAGTGCAACACTCCCACTCAGCCGTGAGATCCATCCCATCGCCGGCGGAAAGATCGCCCCGCCCAGTATCGCCATCACCAGCAGGCTCCCGGCGAGCTTGGTGTCATCACCCAGCCCCTTCACGCCCAGCGCGAAGATCGTCGGATACATCACCGACATGAACAGGCTCACCACCAGGATCGCAATCGCCCCGCTCATCCCCGGATGTGCAACGACACCCACCAGCAGCAGTACATTGATCAGCGCATACACCCCGACCATCTTCGCCGGGCTCACATACCGCATCAGCGGCGTGGAAATCACCCGCCCCGCGGCAAAGGCCACCAGCGTCGCCGTCAGGAAGTACCCAGCCGGCCGGTCGCCCACAGTCGTATACGCCTTCAGGTAGGGGATAAGGGTGCTCCACACCCCAACCTGCGCACCGACATAGAAGAACTGCGCCACCACCGCAAACATCAGCCGCCCATTGCGAAACAGCCGCCCATAAGCTCCCTTGTGCGGCTGCGAAACCTGCGATGGATAACCAGCAAGCTCATTCGAGTCCAGGCTCTGCGGAAACTCTGCCCTGCTCAACAGCAGCGCCAGCACCAGCACCACCGCACCAATCGCCACATACGTCGGCACCACTCGCAGGATCTCCGAATGCAGGTACGCCGCATACGTCCCCTGCGCCTTCATCGCAGCCACCTGAACCGGAGACTTCTCCACACCGGAGAAGATGAACAGCGTCCCCACGATCACCCCCACAATCGTCCCCGGAGGATTGAACGCCTGCGCGAAGTTCAGCCGTTGCTCGCTCGTCTCCGGATCGCCGAACTGCGCAATCAGAGGATTGGCCGAGGTCTCCAGGATCGACGCGCCCGTCCCCACAATGAAGATGGCGATCAGGAACGGCGTGTACTGCCCAATCACCGCCGCCGGCCAGAACAGCAGCGTTCCCACACCGAACGTCACCAGCCCCACCACCAGGGCCACCTTGTACCCAAACCGCCGGCTCAGCAGCGCCGCTGGCGTCGCCATCACGAAGTACGCAAAAAAGTTCGCCGTCTGCACCAGTTGCGCCTGCAGCAAGCTCAGCTCAAAGCTCTTCTTGAACTGCTGCACCAGGATGTCGGTCAGGTTGTTCGACATTCCCCAAACGAAGAACACAATCGTCGTCAGCAGAAACGCAAGCATCCCCTTGCTGGGGAAGATTGAAGTTCGATGACTAGACTTGGTGCGTTGGCTCGTGGAATTGGGGGCGAGATGCATCCGTTCTCCCTAACGCGACTGTCGCGAGAGTTATGCGAATTGAACCATAATCTTGGTGAACCCGCTCGGATTGGCGCTCCACTCAGCCAGAATCGCCGTCGCATCTTCGCTCATGAGTTCAGAATTCCGACCAGGCTATATCCGCTAACTTTAGTGTTAACTTACTGGCATCTGAACCCTAACGGCTGCAAAATGCAGTTGTCAACCACTCCTCGCCGCACCGTAGTCGTACGGAGTAGAAACTGCCCTCAGTTCGTCTTCTTGATCTCGTTCTTGCCGATCTTCTTCGAGACCACAGCCGGCGTCGGCAACTGAGAAACATCCCAACCGCCACCCAACGCCTCTATCAACGAGACGGAAGCCGTCATCCGGTTGGTGCGCAGCGTGACCAGTGCCTGCTGATCAGTCAGCAGCGTCAACTGTGCTGTCATTACATCCACGTAAGGATCGACACCAGTGTCGTAGCGGCCCTGCTCCAGCTTCACATACTCCTGAGCAGACTGTTCAGCCGCCTCCTGCTGGCCAAGCTGCGTGGTCAGAATCCGTTCGGCGGCGAGTTCGTCCTCTACGTTTTGTACCGCTGCAAGTACAGCCTGTCGATAACTGGCGACATCAGCGTTATAGATAGATTCATACTGCCGGATCTCCGCACGGCGTAGACCAGCGTCGAAGACAGTTTCACTGACAGATGGCCCGACTGACCAGAAACGGCTCGACCAGTCCAGCAGCTTGGTGAAGGCGGAGCTCTCAAACCCGCCAGTCGTACTCAGAGTCACCGTAGGATAATACGCAGCGTATGCAACTCCGATCTCCGCATTGGCAGCCGCCATGGTACGTTCAGCCGCTGCAATGTCTGGTCGGCGCTCCAGCAGTTGCGACGGCAGGCCAACTGGAATCAGAGGCACCGTCACATCGACTGCCTTCGCATCGATCGCAAAGGTCGACGCGCTTTGCCCGGTCAGCATGGCAATAGCGTGCTCATACTGCGCGCGCAGAATGCCCAGGTTCGTATATGCCGCCTGTGCGTTCTGCAAGACATTCTTGGCTTCCACCACGGAAATGTAAGTGCCGATCCCAGCATCATAACTTGCCTGCACCAGATCCAGCGACTTTTGATCCGCCGCTACCGTCTGCTTGTACAAATCCAGAAGTGCGTCCTGCCCACGCAGCTGAAAGTAATATTCGGCGAGGCTGGCCTCTTCGGTAAGCTTTTCATTCTCCAGATCGGCCGCGCTTACCTGAGCGTTGTACTGCGCATTGCGGACCTCATTGCGGACCTTGCCCCACAGATCAGGAGCCCAGGACACCGTAGCCGGCAATTCGAACGTAGTATTCGTGGAACCACCAGTACCACCCGTCGCCCCAACAGTTCCACTTCCCAGGTTTGACGACGATTGGCCGTGCGAGATGGATGGCCCAACAGAGACGGTTGGGTAGTACTGTGAGCGCGCCTGCGCTATCAGCGTGCGGGCTTCCATGAAATCCGCGAAGTAGACTTTGATGGTCTGGTTATCGATGTTCAGCTTATCTTCCAGAGCATTCAAGTCCGGGTCATGGTAGATCTCCCACCACTTGCCGCGCAGCATGGCATCCTGCGGCTGTGCGATCTTCCAGTCGTCATTGCCGGTTGGCGCTTCTTTATAGGCAACGGGCGGTGCCTGGGCAATGGCCGGTGGCACGCTGTACCGAGGCCCGACTCTGCATCCTGCAGTGCCAAGCATTGTCACTGCCGAGAGTATTGCTGCCTGATAGCGTCGATTCGTCATAGTCGTTGCATCCAATAAATTAAATTCAAGAGATCGCAGAAGGCGCTGCCCCATCGGCGTGTGGCGTTCCTTCATGTGGCGAACCGTGCTGACGGCGGCCTTCTACCCACAGCCGAATCCGATCAAATGTCAGGTAAACCACAGGTGTCGTATAGAGCGTCAATAGCTGGCTCACAATGAGGCCGCCAACAATCGTGATGCCTAGAGGACGACGTAGTTCCGATCCTGTTCCTGTTCCAAAGGCCAGAGGAAGAGCGCCAAAGAGAGCGGCAGTCGTTGTCATGAGGATAGGCCGGAATCGCAGGATGCACGCTTGAAAGATAGCTTCTTCCGTCGAAAGACCCTGATCGCGTTCTGCCTGCAGAGCGAAGTCGATCATCATGATCGCATTCTTCTTCACAATGCCTATCAGTAGAACGATGCCTATGATTGAAATGACATTAAGATCCACGCCGAAGAACAAGAGAGCCAGCATGGCGCCCACGCTCGCCGACGGAAGCGTCGAGATAATTGTAAGTGGGTGTACCAGACTCTCGTACAGTATTCCCAACACAATGTACACCGCCAACAGCGCCGTAATCACCAGCACAGGCTCAGTACTCAGAGAGTCCTGGTAGGCCGCAGCCGTGCCTGCAAAAAAACCATGTACGGTCAGGGGCGTTCCAAGCCGTTGCTGCATCTGGGTTATCTCGAGCGTCGCATCGCTCAGCGAATAGCCAGGACCAAGATTGAAGGACACCGTCACCGAAGGGAACAGCCCCGTATGATTGAGCGCAAGGGGGGTCGTCCCCTGTGTGGCCTTGGCCATCGTGAACAGTGGTGTATTGCCGCTGTTCGTCGTGCTGCTTGTCCCCGCAGAATGGAAGTACACGCTCTTTAAGCCGTCTGGCGTCTGCCAGTACTGTGGGGCAAATTCAAGCACCACATAGTATTGGTTCAATTGCGTATAGATGACCGAGACCTCAGACTGCCCAAACGCGCTGTATAGTCCCTGGTCTAGCGACTGCGACGTCTGGCCCAATTTGGCGGCCGTTACCCGGTCATAATAAAGGCGATCATCCAGTCCACCATTCTGTTGGTCGGTATTTACATCCTGAAGGCCGGGAAGCTTCTTCATCTCCGCCAGCAGACGTGGGCCCCAGGTATTCAGATCATCCAGGTTGTCAGCCTGAATGGTGTACTGATACATGGCGGAACTCGAACGGCCGCCGATCCGGAGGTCCTGCGACGCCTGCATAAACGTCGAGGCGACAGGCATTTTGTTGAGTCTGGGCCTGATTCGATTGATGATCTGTTCAGCGCTCACTTTGCGCTCTTGCAGCGGCTTCAGCGTGATGTAGATGTGACCGCTGTTGAGTGCACCGCCGCCGCCGGTAAACCCAATTACATTCTGCACACCAGGATCACTCTTTACGGTACGAACGATCTTCAGCAGGTCGGCATTCATGGCAGGAAACGATTCATCCTGCGGCCCCTGAATACCCCCGGAGATCGCACCTGTATCCTGCTGAGGAAAGAAACCTTTCGGCAGCTTCACGATAAGTACAAAGTTCAGTGCAATCGTGAGCCCAAGAACGGTAAGAGTCAGTCCAGGATTGGCCAGCACCCAACGCAACGTTCGGCTATAACCCCGCTTGTTCCACTCAAAAAAGTTCTCCGTCGCTTGATAGAGTTTGCCGTGCTCCTTATTGTGGTCATTTTTTAGGATGTACGCACACATCATCGGAGTGGTCGTCAGCGAAATCACCATCGAGACCAAAATTGCTGTCGAAAGCGTCACAGCAAACTCACGGAAGAGCCGTCCAACAATCCCTCCCATCAGCAGGATCGGAATAAAGACGGCGATCAGCGAAATACTGATCGACACGACCGTAAAACCTATCTCCTTGGCCCCAAGCAATGCGGCTGCAAAGCCGTCCATGCCGTCTTCGATATGACGCGTGATGTTCTCCATCACCACAATCGCGTCGTCCACGACGAAGCCCGTGGAAATGGTCAAAGCCATCAAGGACAGATTGTCGAGACTATAGCCAAGCAGATACATCACGGCAAACGTGCCAATAAGTGAGACCGGCACGGCAACAGCTGGAATCAGAGTGGCCTTCCCGTTTCGCAGGAAAATAAAAACCACAAAGATGACCAGCAGGATGGAGATCACCAGGGTTTGCTCCACGTCCGTCAACGAAGCTCGGATTGTCGTGGTTCGGTCGAGAACGACCGTTGTCTTTATACCTTTGGGGATGGACGCCTCAACCGAGGGCAATGCAGCACGCAAGCGGTCGACTGTATCGATGATGTTGGCGCCAGGCTGCCGAAAGATGATGAGCGTTACCGCACGCTGCCCGTTTAGGTAGCCGCCCGTGAGGATGTTCTGCGTTGAATCGATGACATCCGCAACTTGATCTAACCGGACCGCAGCACCCTTGCTGTAACCCACAATCAAGGGTTTGTAGTCTACTGCATGAGAGATCTGATCGTTATCGAGTATGTCCATCCGGACATTGCCGTCGGTAATCTGGCCGCGAGCCAAATCTGAATTCTGCAGACTCAACATCGACTGCAGATTGGCCATGGTCAAGCCAAAACCTGCCAGCTTGTTCGGATTGACTTCCACGCGCACAGAGGGCAGTGCACCACCACCTGTAGTGACCTGCCCGACACCCTGAATCTGCGAGAGTTTTTGCTGAATGACCGTCGACGCTTCGTCGTACATCTTGTCGGCGCCATACTCACCAGAGGTCAATGCAATGATCATGATCGGCGCATCGGCCGGATTCACCTTGCGGTACGAAGGATTGCTTGGCAAATTGGCTGGCAGGTAAGTGCGAGCGGCATTGATCGCCGCCTGCACATCTCGCGCAGCGCCGTCGATATTGCGTGACAGATCAAATTGGATCGTAATATTCGTCGAACCCAATCCGCTTGAAGATGTCATCTCGGTAACACCGGCGATGTGGCCGAACTGCCGTTCCAAAGGCGTAGCCACGGATGACGCCATGATCTCTGCACTCGCCCCTGGAAGGCTCGCGCTCACCGAGATCGTCGGGAAGTCAACCTGAGGCAACGGGGACACGGGAAGGACAGTGAACGCGATGGCGCCAGCAATAGCGATCGCTACCGTCAGCAGCGTTGTTGCAACAGGTCGATGGATAAACGGAGTGGATAAGCTCATGCCAGCTCCGGTGGCAGCGCCTCATGCCCGCCGGGTTGTGAATCCGTCGTCTTCTTCTTACGTCCAAACCGGTGGCCCAGGTTATCGAAGAAGATGTAGATCACAGGCGTCGTGTAGAGGGTGAGGACCTGACTAAACAGCAGGCCTCCAACCATCGTTATACCAAGTGGCCGACGCAGCTCGGAGCCGATACCTGAGCCAAATGCCAGCGGTATGCCACCCAGTAATGCAGCCATCGTCGTCATCATGATCGGCCGGAAACGGAGCAAGCAAGCCTGATAAATAGCGTCGGTTGCGTTCATGCCTTCTTTGCGTTCGGCTTCGAGAGCAAAGTCCACCATCATGATGCCGTTCTTCTTGACGATACCGATGAGCAGCACCAAGCCAATGATTGCCACCACGCTGAGGTCCTGATGAAAGAGCATCAGCGAGATAAAAGCGCCGACGCCGGCCGAAGGTAGCGTCGACAAAATCGTGATTGGATGGATAAAGCTCTCGTAAAGCACCCCAAGAACGATGTACACCGTCACAAGAGCCGCAATGATCAATAGCGGCATATTGGAGAGAGAGTTGCGGAATGATGCTGCAGTCCCTTCAAAATCCGCCTGCACGCTCGCGGGCATCTTGAGCGATTCCTGGACCTTGTCCACCGCGTCGATGGCCCCACCCAGCGCTGCGCCGGGCGCTAGGTTGAAGGACACCGTAATCGCCGGAAACTGCCCCTGGTGCGTAATCGACAGAGGCTCGGTCGTTTGTTGAACATGCACAAATGCGCCAAGCGGAACGGCGTTCCCGACCGCAGAGCTACTTGCGAGGTTATTCGTCGGCGTATAACTCAATACACTCGTCGGCGGCGTCAGAGTACCCGCTGAGGGCGTGTATTTTGCCGAACTGGTCAATGCATTCGAGCCAGCCGAAGTGGAGCCAGACGCTGAGGCCGATGAAGCTGCTGCACCGCTTGTACCGGAGGCAGCATTCGCTTGAATGTATAGCTGGTTCAAGCTATTAGTGCTCTGTTGAAACGCTGGCAGGCTCTCCAAAATCACATGGTACTGATTGAGCTGCGTGTACATTGTGTTGATCTGGCGTTGGCCAAACGAGTCATAGAGCGTGTTGTCGATAGTCGTTGGTGCGATCCCCAGACGAGACGCGGTTACGCGGTCGATCGTCAAATACACGGCTGCGCCGCCCAGTTGCTGGTCCGTCGCCACATCTTCCAGCTCCGGAAGCGTATCCAGCTTTTTTATAAAGCGGCTCGTCCAGAGATTCAACTCCGCCTGATCGGGGTCCTCAAGCGTGTACTGATATTGAGTACGGCTAACACGGTCATCAATTGTGATGTTCTGTACAGGCTGCATGTAGAGTTCAATGCCTTGCACCTTACTCAACTCGTGCTGCAGCCGTCGAATCACATCCGAAGCCGAGAGGTCACGCTCATTCAGTGGCTTCAAGTTGATAGAGAATCTTCCACTATTGAGCGTCGTGTTTACACCATCAGCTCCAATAAACGATGACAGACTCGCGACAGCAGGGTCTTTCAGGATGACCTGCGCCAGCTCCTGCTGTTTCTTGGCCATATCCTGCGAACCGATCGTCTGGGACGCCTGCGAAATTCCCTGGATAACGCCAGTGTCTTGCACTGGGAAAAATCCCTTGGGGATGATGATGTACAGATACACGGTTACGATGAGTGTCGCCAATGCCACAAGGAGCGTCACGCCCTGGTGTTGGAGCACCACTTTCAACGTGCGCCCGTAGAAATCAATCATCTTCACAAAAACACGTTCCGATGCCTGATAAAAGCGCCCTTCATGTTCCTTGGGGTCATGACGGAGAATGCGTGAAGCCATCATCGGCGTCAGAGTCAACGAAACCACCGCAGAGATCACGATCGTCACAGCGAGCGTCACTGCAAACTCGCGGAAAAGCCTGCCGACGACATCGCCCATGAACAGCAGCGGAATCAGCACTGCGATCAATGAGACCGTCAACGAGATGATCGTGAAACCAATCTCGCCGGCACCCTTCAAAGCCGCCTGCATGGGCGTCTCACCTAGCTCCAGGTAACGTGAAATGTTCTCCACCATCACGATGGCGTCGTCCACCACAAAGCCCGTAGAAATCGTCAACGCCATCATCGACAGGTTGTCGATGCTGAAGCCGAGCGCATACATCGCCGCGAACGTACCCACGAGCGATAGCGGCACAGCAACGCTTGGAATGATGGTGGCGTACAAATTGCGCAGGAACAGAAAGATAACCAGGATGACCAACCCGATGGTGAGCATCAGTTCAAACTCAACGTCATCGATCGATGCTTGAATTGGCACCGTCAGGTCTGTCAGCGTCGTGACATGGATACCGGCTGGGAGGTTAGCGATCAGTTGCGGCAACAGGGCCTTGATACTCTTGGCAACGAGGATGGTGTTGCCACCCGGTTGGCGTTGAATATTCACGATCACAGCCGGTTGCAGATTCATCCAGGCCGCTTGCGTGCTGTTTTCAACTCCATCGACGATGTTGGCGACATCGGTCAACATCACAGGCGATCCATTGCGGTATGCGACGACGACTTGCTTATAGTCGTCCTTCGTCACCAATTGATCGTTGGCATCGATTTGAAAGTCCTGCCGGGGACCATCGAAGTTTCCTTTTGCGGCGTTCACGCTGGCCTGGCTCAACGCCGTGCGGAGGTCCTCCATGTTGAGCCCATAGGAAGAGAGCTTTCGAGGATCGGCCTGAATGCGAACCGCTGGCTTCTGGCCACCGCTGATCGAAACTAAACCGACTCCATTCAACTGCGAAATCTTCGGTGACAGCCGCGTGTCCACAAGGTCTTCCACCGACGAAAGCGGCATCGTATCGGAAGTAATAGCCAGTGTGAGAATTGGCGCGTCCGCGGGATTGCTCTTGCTGTAAATCGGCGGAGCCGGCAAGTTCGCTGGCAGCAAATTCGCCCCGGCATTGATCGCCGACTGCACCTCTTCCTCAGCAACATCCATGCCTAATGTGAGGTTGAATTGCAGGACGATTACCGAGGTCCCTCCCGAGCTCGTGGAGGTCATCTGACTCAAACCCTGCAACTCACCAAACTGGCGCTCCAACGGAGCGGTTACAGTCGTTGCCACCACGTCGGGGCTGGCGCCGGGATAAAACGTCAGCACCTGAATTGTCGGGTAATCGACTTCAGGCAGCGCCGAAACCGGCAGCTGCGTGTAACAGACAATGCCGACCAGCATGATCGCTGCCATCAGCAGCGACGTCGCAACTGGGCGCAGAATAAACGGACGTGAAGGACTCAAGGGGCGCTGCTCCCACTGGTTGTATCGGCGGCGGGCAGTGACGACGCGCCACTTTTGCCCCCACTGCCGGAGGAGATGGAGACCTTCGAACCCTCTTGGAGTTTCTCAAAACCACTGTCCGCGACCGTATCGCCGGGATTGATCCCTGTCACTGCCGTCTTGCCACCGTCAGCCACCCCCTCTTGAACGTTCTTCAGGTGGGCTATGCCGTTGTCAATGACAAAGACAAAGGCCGTCGTGCCGTTATGCTGAATGGCCGAGGTCGGAACCAGCGTGGCGTTGTGCAGGGTATTCACCAGCAGTCGCGCGTTCACAAACTCGTTTGGATACAAACCTAAATTGGTATTTGAAAAGAGCGCCCGCGCTTTGACGGTGCCCGTTGTCGTATCAATTTGGTTATCGAGCGTGATCAGCGTGCCAGTGCCAACGCTATTTTGATTGCTACGATCCAACGCATCGACGGTAAGTTTGGCATGCTTCTTCAGTTCCGGTTGAACGATGCTCAGACTGTCTTCAGGGATAGAAAAGACCACCGTGATCGGCTGAATCTGCGTCACCACGGCCAGCGGAGACGTGCCATTCGCAGCCAACACGTTGCCTGGGTCCACCAACCGCAATCCCACCCTGCCCGCAATGGGCGATGTAATGTGACAGAACGATAGCTGAACCTGGTCATACTGTACGGTGCCCTGATCGATCTTCACCGTGCCTTCGTCCTGCATCACCAGCTTCTCTTGGTCGTCGAGCGTCTGCTTGGGAATAGCATTCTTGGCCCAGGCTGCTTTATAGCGCTCAAGATCCATTTGCGCCTGCGCCAACAAGCCCTGGTCACGTTGCAGCGTACCCTCAGCTTCCATCAGCGTAGCCTGGTACGGTCGCGGGTCTATCTCCACCAGCGGAGTTCCCTTCGATACCATCTGCCCTTCGGCATAATGAACTGCCGTTACCTGGCCTGGAACCTGGTTGATGATATTGGCCGTGTAAACCGGCGTCACCGTTCCAATTGCATCGACGTACACCCCAATATCGCCAGAGGTCGCCTTCGCCGGTATCAGAACCACGGTGCCGCCGATGGCACCATGGCGCCCGCCGCCCTTCGGCGCAGGGATGGTCTTATGCCGCTCAATCAATATGTATGCGGCCGCAAAAGCCGCCAATACCGCGACCCAAATGATCACCTTGACGGCCTTACTTTGTGTCGGTCGATGTTCGTGCTCCTGATATTGCATCTCAGGAGCGGGGTGTGATGCTGCATTCGGATCGGGTGGCAACATGTCTCTCGTGTCGTGCATTGGGTTTAGATTTTTAAGGTCTGAGGATGGCAAGGACCTGTTGGAATCAATCTAATCAGGTCTGCCTGGAAACTCTTCTGCAAGCAACGTTATTGCACTCAGGGTTTGACGTTGTACCACCCTCGGATAGTTGCAGCGAGTTCCACACCACCCCAAAGGAATGCGGAACACTATCCCGAAGCATTTGTTCTACTTGCGAATCTCTTCAATAATTCATAATTCGCCGGTCACCTTGATCGACGACATAACCCGCAGACACCCCCCGAGGGGGATGGGGATATCGATATGTCCAAACCGATAATCGCTGTGAGTTCGAGTAAATGCGAATACGCGAACGGACATTTCGATTTTAGTCCATAGACACCGCTCACTGGGACACGGTGACGCAACACCATGAAAGCTCGTGCCGCTCTTCGGTCTGCAATCTCTCCCGGCTGTGCAGCCGCGCCCGCATCTCTCACATCGCATCGATCCTCTCAGGCTCCGACGGCACCATAGAGCGTGTACCTATCTGCATCCCGGTCGGCAACTCAGCCCGGGGGACCCAACCGCTCGTCTTCGCCGGCAACCTCGCCTGTCAACCCCTGCCACCCCTAACCCACACATTCCAAACCATATCTAAAAACACATTCCCTGTCCTCAAACCTCTAAAATAGAAATAGGGGCAAGATTGGCAACTAAACCCTGCTCCCCGGCAGATGAGTTCTTACGGAAACATACACCCGCTATCCCCTTTGTTTCCCATATCATACCCGTAACTATATACAGAATCACCCACTTACCCCCGGGATCACCTCGTAAGTCGATGATTCTGCTAGATACCCCCGCTACATAGGGGAGGGGGGAGGGGGGTATCTATCCCGCCCCAAACAAAACCGGCGAGCAGACTTCGCTCCTCGCCGCTCTCAAGCCTTCGCCTTGGCCGCCTGCAGAGGTCCTGCCTGCAGAATCTTTCCACCCTCTTGAATCACATACAGCTGGTTCGCACTCAGGTCTTTCAGAATATCGATCTGCCCGCTCAGCCAGCGGATCTCCACCGTGTCCACCTTCTTGGCCTCATCCAGCCCAAAGTGCAACCGCAGGTCGTTCTGCGAAAAGTAGCTTCCACCGCTGCGCAGCTCATCGTCCTGCCGCAGTGCCTTCGCTGCATCGGGCTTCATCTTCGCCGTCACAATCACGCGGCTGCCAATGCCCGACCGGTTCGACCGCGTCCCCACAAGCTTGATCTTGATCCAGTTGCGGTTCAGCGTCGAATCGCAACGCAGCAACTGTGGCACGGAGTTGATGCAGTTCACCGCTACATCCATGCAGCCATCGTTGTTGTAGTCCCCAAACGCGCACCCACGCGCCGGCGCCTTCTCCAGGATCCCCGGCCCACCCTGCGCCGTCACATCCTCAAACCGCCCGTTCTGCATATTGCGATACAGATATTTGTGCTCGGCATACTTCAAGTCCGCCTTCGACTTGTCGACCTCTGGATACACATGCCCGTTCGACATCAGGATGTCCGGCCAGCCGTCGTTGTCCATATCGAAGAACCCCACGCCCCACCCCAGCAGCCGGGTGTTCTCGCCCAGACCGCCAGGATACGTGTGGTCCTCAAACGTAGCTCCGCCGAGGTTCGCATACAGCGAATCTGTATCGCCCGCGAAGTTCGTCTTCACCACATCCATCGTGCCGTCGCGGTTGTAGTCGCCAATCGAAACCCCCATCCCCGCCTGCGGCTTCGCCTCCGCGGACAGCGCCGCGCCGGCCTCGATCGCGATATCGACGAACGTGCCGTCCTTCTGGTTCTGATACAGCGTCGCCGGCGCAGAATCGTTCGCCACGTAGATATCCGGCCAGCCATCGCCATCCAGGTCCGACGCCGCCACGCTCAGCCCATACGTGCCCACCGCCGTCCACATGCCGCTCTTCTCGCTCACATCGGTAAACGTGCCGTTCCCGTTGTTGTGATACAGAATGTTGCGCCCACCCGGCAGCCCTGGCGGCCCGCAAGCTACCAGCATTCCTTTGTAGGTGCACGGCCCGTCCTCGGGCTTCGGCGCAGTCTTCAAATCGAAATCAACATAGTTCGCCACAAACAAATCGAGATGCCCGTCACGGTCATAGTCCACGAACGTACACCCCGTATTCCAGCGGATCTTCGGCCCCGGCTGCAATAACCCGGCCTTCTCCGTCACATCGGTAAACGTGCCGTTGCCGTTGTTGCGGTATAGCGCATTCTGCCCGTAGTACGTCACAAACAGGTCGTCCTTGCCGTCGTTGTCATAGTCGCCCACACAGCACGCCTGGCCCCAGCCCGTCTTGTGCTCCAGCCCAGAGCCCTTCGACACATCCGTGAACGTGCCATCGCGGTTGTTCTTGAACAGGTGGCACCGCGGCTCCTGCCCCGCAGGAAATCCCTCCAGCCTCCAGCCGTTCACCAGGAACAGGTCCTGCCAGCCGTCGTCATCATAGTCATAGAACGCAAGCCCGCAACCGGTCGTCTCCAGCAGGTACGTGTTCTTGAACTTGCCGCCGTAGATCGTCTCCACATTCAGCCCTGCCTGCGAGGCCACATCCACAAAGCTCAAACCCAGCGATGTGCCTTCAATCGGGCTCTTCGGTCCACCCGTCGGCGGTGGCACAGGCCGCGCGTCGTAGCTGCGCTCCTGCGGCCCAATCTTGATCGGCCCCGGCTTCTGTTGCTGCTGCACCGGCGCAGCCAGCGCAAGAATGTCCGCAAACGGCAGTACCAGCGCGGTCCTGCTCAACGACTTGATAAACCTTCTACGGTCCACGCTCTTCTTCACGGCTCTCCTGCTCCACTTCCCATCGCCCGCGTCTCTGCATGAACATGCCACGGCACGCTCTCGTTCGAAAGCTCCGGATGCTTCCGCAGGTAATCCAGCGAGTACGTCGGTGCCGCCGGGTCGATCCACTTCATCGCATACTCCTCAGACTCAAGCCTCGCTTCCGCCTTCATCCCCAGCCTGCGGTACAAAATCGCCAGGTTGTAGTGCGCCGTCAGATCATCCGGATCAACTCCCTGCAACCGCTTGAACGTCGCCACCGCATCCTCAGGCCGGTGCCCCTGATAGTAGCTGATGCCCAGCTCGCGCAACGCATCCCGTGCCCGCGGATACTGCCTTACCACCTCTTGCAAATCTGCAATCTCCGCCACTGAATTCCCATTGCGCCGCTCCACCAGCGCCATGTAGTACAGCGCACGCGCGTCCTTCGGGGCCAGTTCCAGCGCCTTCTCCAACGGAGCCCGCGCATCAGCATACTTCTCCCACTCAATCTCGTTCAGCCCCACATTCACCCAACCGTCTTTATACGTCGGACGCAACTTCACCACCTGCTCGAACGCCGTAGCGGCATCGGCATACTGCAACTCATCCATCAATCCGATGCCCACATTGTTCCACCGCATCCACTCGGGATTGTCATTCGCCCGCGCCGGTGTCACCGCATTCTCGCCCAGACTGATCGTCCGCGTCCGCGACGCAATCTCCACCACCGGATATGCCGGATGCTTTGGCCCCAGCACGTTGTTCAGATACGTCTGCCTCAGATGCCGATACTCCACAGCAGCCTTGATCATGATCGGCCACACCACTCCCTCCGGCACCTCGAACCGGTACCGTACCAGCGTCGACCGCCCTGACTGGATCGTGTTGTCATACGCCACCGAATGGATCGTCCACACCTTGTGATCGTCCACAAACTCGCCTGCCGAGTTCACCGGACGGTTCGTAAAGCTGTGCACACCCGGATCCAGCGTCCCATCCGTCCGCAGATAGCCGCTCTCATACACCATCTTGCCCGTCGCATCGCTCACCTTGAACGACACCCATGCTTCATACAGATCACGCACCTCGGGGATCAGCGAGTGCCCAATCGCCTTGCTTTGGATCACCACATACGTCTCGATCGTCGGCTTCGGCGGCAGCGTAAACGCCACCGATCCCAGCGGCGCAACCAGCGGCGCGTCATTCACCTTCATCCCGAACAAGTCCACATTCAGATAGTTCCCCGTCTGCAGAAACTCCTCCGTCCGCTTCAGCTGCTCGTCATACCCGTAATAGAACGGCACCGCCGTGTTCCCCGCCAGCCAACGATGCGATGCCAGCAGCCCTTTCTTCGCTCCCGGATCGGGCAGGCTGATCGGCTCACGCTTCATATGGCAGCCTTGGCATGTGGCATAGTCCGCCTGATAAAATACTAGCGGGTTTTCCTTCGAGTACTTCGATCCCTGCCACTCGTCATACGTGCTGAACAAACGAATCCACTTGTATTGATTCATCATCACCGGCATGTTCGCCTTGTGGCACGCCGAGCAGAACTCCGTCGACTGGTAACTCTTCTGCATCACCGCATTCGAGTGCCAATCCAGGTGCGCCAGGATCTCCGCATCCGGCACCATCCCCGTGATGCGCTTGCCATTCGCATCCACCATCACCGCCGGCACGCCCATCACATAGCTGCCGTTGCCCAGCTTGCTGTCCACCTTCTGGATCGAGTGGCACACCATGCACGTCACCCCATCGCCATCGAAGCTCCGGTCCACCGTCGAGTGTGGATTCAGCGCCCCGGACACCACGCCAATCGGGTTATGACAGCTATCGCAATGCCGCGTATACGCGATCCCCTTTTCATCGCGCAGCAAGTCCACGCTGTGCCGGTAAAACGGCGTCCGAAACGAGTTCGAGTGCAGCGCCTGCCGCCACTGTGCATACGCCGCCTTGTGGCAGTGCCCGCAATACTCAGCCGTCGGAAACGCGCTCGGCTGAATAAAATCGTTCCCCTCGATCGAAGCATTCCCCGGCAGCGACAGCTTGCCCTCGCCATACACCGCCTCCGCGGTGCCTGCCGAGATGAACTGGTACGTCGCGCGAATCTTGTCCGCATACGCCTTGCGCGCCGCCGACTCCACAGCAGCATCTGCCGCCGTAGTCTTCGCCGTGACAGCCTTATCGTCGGAAGCCTTCGCAACGGCCTTCTTCCCGTCCTCCGCCGCCCACGCCACCCGCGTCATCGAAAAGCTCGACCCCACCGCCAGCCCCACACTGCCGCACAGCACTGCCAGCAACACCCCGCGCCGCATCGGACCTCTTCCCACATCTGGCATCGTGCCGGATTATAACGACGCTGTCATAGCGATGTATACGACAGCTCGCCCACTGCGCCCTCGTCCGGACTGCCATAACCACCTACGGCTGCTTTACGAGTTTCGCCCGCTCCGCTGCGGCGTCCGCCTTCCGCCCCTGCGCGTCATACACCTTCGCCAACCCCACATGGGCCTCGCTGTAGCTCGCGTCGTAATTCAGCGCATCCTTGAACTGCACCATCGCCCCTGCCACATCGCCGCTCTTCAGCAAACCCTCACCGGTATGCGTCGCCACCTCGGCGCGCTGCTCGTTCATATGCGCGCGCATCAACTCCGCTGCCTTATGCCGCTCCGCAACCGCCTCCGGCATCTTGTTCTCCTTCACATACACCGCTGCCAGCGTCAGGTGCACATCCGACTGGTCCGGCTGCTGCGCAATCGCCTCCGCCAGCGCCGCTTCGGCCTCCGGCAGCTTGTCCAGATGGTTGTAAACGCTCCCCAGCGTCGCCCACGCGTCGCCATTCTTCGGCCGCATATCCAGCGACGCCTTCAGTTCCCGCGCCGCTTCCGCATACCGCCCTGTCTGCATATAGAGCATCCCCAGCGCCAGCGGCGCCTCCGGCTCCTTCGCATCCAGCTTCGCCGCCTGCTCTAGTTCAGGAATCGCCCGCGCCGCATCGTCCTGCATTTTGTACGCGAGCCCTAGATCGTAATGCACCTGCGCCGCATCCGGCTCCAGCTTCGCCGCTGCCTGCAGTTGCACCACCGCATCGTCCAACTGGTTTAGCTGCACATACGCCGCCGCCAGGTCCTCCAGCGCCGTTGCGTTCTGTGGGGCCATCTCCACCGCCCTCTGTAGCACAGGCACCGCGTCCTTCGCACGCTGCTCCTGTGTCAACGCCATACCCATGTTCGTCATCGCGTCCGCGTTCTGCGGCTGCGCCTGCAGCACTTTCTCGAACAGCCCCACCGCCTCCGGCACCCTGTCGCTGCGCTGCAACGCCAGCGCCAACTCATACATCGCACCTATATCTACCGAATGCTTTACCAAAAGCCCCTGCAGCACCGGGATCGCCTTCGCATCCTCGCCCGCGCGCTCCAGTGCCACGCCATACTGCAGCGCAATCACTTCACTTCGCGGGTCCAGCGCCGCCGCCCTTGCTATCTCCTTCAGCGCGTCCGGCTCACCTTGCGCCTGCATTGCCAGCCCCACATGCAGATGCATCCTCGCATCCATTGGCATCAATCTCGACGCCGCCACAAACTCCCGCTCCGCATCCGCCCACTGCCTCTGTTGCGCATACAGAGACCCCAAATTGTCGTGCAGCGTCGCATCCTTAGGCGCGCTCTCCGACGCCGCCTTCATCTGCGCCGTCGCCTCTTCCAGCTTTCCCACTGTCGCCAGCGCAAACGCATACTGCTGCAATATGATCGGCGGCAGCGCTCTATGTTCTGCCGTCGCCTGCGACTCCATCTGCGCATACAAAGTCAGTGAAGCCGAAAACTCCCGCACCGCTTTCGCGTGGTCCCCCCGCGCCAGCGCCGCCTGCCCTGCACGAAATGCCCCCTCAGCCGTCTGCTGCCCCCACGCCATCGACGCCACACACAACAGCATGCAGCAGCAAACTCCCCACCGTGCCCACCTCCGCATCGCCCGCAAGCTCACATCGCTCATCGAACCAAACGATAGCACCCGCCATACGTCTTGCAGAAGCCCAACCTAGGTCCCAATATCCAACCCCAGATCCAGCGCCCGCACACTATGCGTCAGCGCACCTACCGAGATCACATCCACACCCGTTGCCGCAATCGCTGCAATCTTCTCCAACGTCACTCCCCCACTTGCCTCCACCAGCGCACGCCCCGCGATCAGCGCGACGCCCTCGCATAGCTGGTCATTCGTAAAATTATCCAGCAGCACCGTATGCACCCCCGCCGCCAGTACCGCCTCAATCTGGTCAAGCCGGTCGACCTCAACCTCCACATGCACCGTATGCGGTAACCGGTCCTTCATCGCCTGTAGCGCCGCCGTTACATCGCCCACACCATTCGCCTTCAACACCGCAAGATGGTTGTCCTTCGCCATCACCGCATCCGACAGCGAATACCGGTGATTGTTGCCGCCCCCGCACCGCACCGCATATCTTTCCAGCACGCGCAGCCCCGGAGTCGTCTTCCGCGTATCCACAATCCGCGCCTTCGTCCCCGTCGCGGCCTTCACATACTGCGCCGTCATCGTCGCAATGCCACTCAACCTCTGCACCAGATTCAGCGCCACGCGCTCCGCCTGCAGCACCCCACGCGCCGGTCCGCGCACCGCCGCAAGCACATCGCCGGCCATAAACGCATCCCCGTCGTGGACAACAAACTCCATCGCGATCTCCGCATCGGTCAGCGTCATCGCCGCGCGAAAGACATCCACACCGCACAATACCCCGGGCTCACGCGCCACCAGTTGCGCCGTCACCACAGCCGCCTCTGGAATCAGCGTCTGCGAGGTAATATCTCCCCACGGTGCATCTTCCTCCAGAGCCGCTAGCACAATCTTCGTCACCGCATCTTCAGGCAGCCTGCACCACTCACTCATATGCCGCCACCAGTACTTTCTCCGCACACACAATCGAGTGCTGCATCTCCACCCGTGTCTCAGGATAGTCCACTCTGTAGTGGGCGCCACGCGACTCGCGCCGCTCCAGCGCCACCGTCACCATCGCCCGCGCAATCGTCAGCATGTTCGCGGTCTCCAGCTCAAACGCATTCGCCGACCGCCGGTTGCATCCGCGCCAGCTCGCCATCTGCTCTGCTGCTTCGCGCAACCCATCGCGGCTGCGCTCAATGCCCACGCGGTTCCACATCAGCGTCTGCAGCTCGCCACGCTGCGCCTCGCGCGCGCCTCGCTCTTCGGTCATCGCCAACGCCAGCACCGCGCCTCTCACCTCGGGCCAGCGTCGCACATCGTCCTGCGGCAACTGCTCCGCGCACCGCCACGCATATACCAGGCTCTCCAGCAGCGAGTTGCTCGCCAGCCGGTTCGCACCATGCACCCCTGTACAGGCCACTTCACCCGCCGCATATAGCCCGGCAATCGACGTTCGCCCCCACAGATCCGTCTTCACTCCGCCCATCCAGTAGTGCGCCGCCGGAGTCACCGGCACTGGTTCCTTCGTCCAGTCGAACCCGCGCGCCTTCACCGCAGCATCGATCGTTGGAAACCGCTTTGCCAGAAATCCCGCGCCCATCTCACGCTCCAGCCGTGCCGCATCCAGCAGCACCGGCTTGCCCCCTTGCAGGGCCATCTGCCATGCTATCGACCGCGCCACCACATCCCGCGGTGCAAGCTCCGCATCAGGATGCAGCTTCTGCATGAACCGCTCGCCCTTGGCATCCAGCAGCACGGCGCCCTCACCGCGGACCGCTTCGGAGATCAAAAACGTCTCCCGGGTAGCCAGCGCTGTCGGATGAAACTGATAGAACTCAATGTCCGCTAGCTGCACCCCGGCTCGTAGCGCCAGCGCCACGCCATCGCCCGTCGCCACAACCGGGTTCGTACTGTAGCGATACAGCTGGCCGGCCCCGCCGCACGCTAGAACCACTGCATCCGCATCCAGCACGCTGCGCTTCCCATCGTCGCTTAGTATCTCCAGCCCACGCGCACGTTCATCTTTTACCACCAGCTCGCACGCAAACGTATGCTCCATCACAAGCACATTCGCCGCACGCACCGCGCGCACCAGCGTCATCTCCAGGTTCAGCCCTGTAGCATCGCCGCCGGCATGGAGCACCCGCGCATGGCCATGCGCCGCCTCCAACCCGCGCGCCAGCTCACCTTCATGCGTATCGAATGCAACACCGAGCCGGATCAAATCACGAATCCGCAGCGGCCCCTCGCTGCACAGCACCTCCACCGCAGCGGCATCGCACAGTCCAGCTCCCGCACTCAACGTGTCCGCAATGTGCTCCGGCACGCTGTCGTCCTCAAACATCACCGCCGCAATGCCGCCCTGCGCCCAGCGAGTATTGCTATCTGCGAGCGCCGCCTTGGTCACCAGCGTGACCTCGCACTTGTCACTCAATTCCAGCGCGGCCACCAGCCCCGCAATGCCACTACCTACGACGACGACTCTCTTCATGCACTCACCGTCGTCCCGGGCGAAGTCACAACCGACTTCGGCGGCAGTACGCTCAACATTCGCTCTAGCGCCACCCTCGCATGGATCGCAACCTGTTCCGACACTGTGATCTGGTTCAGCACCTCGCCGCGCAGCAGCCCTTCCATCACCCACGCCAGATACCCCGGATGAATCCGGTACATCG